>JAIYDP010000191.1 GCA_027487435.1 Verrucomicrobiaceae bacterium
ATCCAGCCCCCCTTCACCCAATGGGTGAACCGATGATTCGCTCGTTTTCGTCTTCAAACGCTGAAAACATAAGCACTTGCGCCGCACATCTTCAATCCCAATTGCGGATTAGAGGTTCATCGGAGTCGCAGTCGGCTTTTTTGTGGGATTGATCGCCGCGATCATCTTGTTCATCAAATACAAAGGAGGCTACATGTATTTGCTACCTCTGCCAATCTTCGCGGGAGTCATCCTGGGCCGCTTCATAGGGAATAGGATCACGCGAAAAACATGACATCGCCTGATGAAGGAAGGAGCGCGTACTGAAGTCCGCGCTCCATCAAGACGATCACATCCCCAGCCCATATTCACTGGCGAAGGCTTTCGCTGCATCACTGTCTTTGGGCATGCCTTGGTAAATCGTTTCCAGCGCCTTGGTGCGTTCGGGGCCTTGTGGCAGGGTATCAACCCATTTCATGGCGTTCACAGGATCGTAGGGATAGGTCTTGGCGGCGTAGGCACTGGCGACCGCGGACTTCTCCGGACTGTCGGGCGAGCTGTTGAGCCATTGGCCGACGGCGAGGTAGTCTTTTTCTGTCCAGCGAGTGGCGAGTTCGAAAGCACGTTGCTTAGAGACTTCATCGGGAATATCGGTCTGGGACAACCAGTCGAGCCATTGGCCTGTTTCACCGACCCGCACTTTCTTTTCCATGTCCTTGGTGGCGGCGACAAGTTCCTCGCTGGATAAATTCACCGCTTGGAGTAAATCGTATGCTTCAACGAACGTAACCTTGTCATCGAGATGCTTCAAGAGGAGATCGCTCATCTTACCACGTACAAGTTCCACTTGTTCCGGTGTCGAGGCGAAGGCTCTCATCTCCTCGAACAACTCGGCACGACCTAGACGGTAGTCACCATAGTAAAGTAACGTTTCACCGATGTATTTGGACTGGAATTCTGGTGATGCTTCCGCAAGGCACTGGAACGCAAGCGGGAGGTCTTTTTGCATGCTGCAACAATATTGAAGGAGAAAACTGAACGAATCGTGTATCTTATTATCGGGCATGGATGGACCGCTGATGCTAAAGAGTTCGGGATTCTTGCTCATCATTCCGGCCATCTCCACGGGGTATTTCTTGATGAAAATATTCATGACATAGAGGTTCACATCACGCTTCATGCTGAAGTTCACATCGGGATTGCTGTTGAATTCGCCCATGAATTCTCGGATCGCTGAGGGGTCAAGTTCCTCCATGCGTCTTCTGATATTTGCCCGCTGGGAGGCGAGTTCTTCCTCAGATGCCCCGCCCTCACTGCGCAAGAGAGCCAAATAATCGCTTGCGAGGGCTTTCACTTTTTTCTTCATGGCGATGTCATCCTTGCGCTGCGCTTCACGTAGGGAAGCGGCTTTTGACAGGGAGGTATCATCGATGGGAATGGCTGCGGCTTCTCTTAAGAGTTTGGCATTGGCCTCCTTTTTACTGGCAAGTTGCTTGCTTTCCCGCCAGCCGAGAAGAGCGGCGACGATGCAGATTATGGAAAAAATGATAAGGGAGCGCTTCATACTTCACTTGAGTTTTTCGAGCATTTCTTCACGCAGTCTGCCATCTGTGAGCTTTCCCGCCATGACGCGCGCTCTGTCTTTAGGAAAAGGGATACTCCCGTTCGCGCTGCCCTCAATCAAGGGAAGCAATATTTCGTCTCCCCCACCGGAACCATGGTACTCCATTGCGACCTTCTCGACAAAATCCTGCGCGCTGTTGGTTTTTGATGCTATGAGGTACTTCTGGAGAGCAAAACCTGTTGCTCGGTCAGCGGAGCTCGGGTCAACCGCTTGAATCCATTTGCGTTGCTGATCGAATTCTTCACGTGACGGCCAATTCTCATTCACGGCATCATGCGTAGCAGTCAAGCTCGCAGATTCCGTGAAAGACTTCACCATCAGGTTGGTGCGCTCTTCAGGGGTGATAGCCAGAAGATCGAGGTTTGTCTGGACATCCTTGGGATCGCTCTTGCTGTCGAAGTTGAAATTCTGTTGCAGTAACCTGCTGTTTTGCAGCACGGTCATGTAGTCCTCCATCGGCATTGATTTGCGAAGCAAGTCAAGGAATGCCTTGCTGTTTTCTTTCGGAACGTCCCACACGTAATCACCCAAACTGCTACGCAATTCCGGCGAAATATTGTTCATGCGTTGCTCAGCGGCAGCCGGATCGGATGCGAGCAAAGACATCATAATGGCCGCTGCAAAAGGCACCATGGTGGGAGATTTCCCGTCAAGGGTCTTATCGAAGACATTCGCGGCGAGCTGTTTCTCATACCAAGTAGTGGCGGCGGCGGGATCTTTTGCGAGCCATGCATCGAACTCGCCCATCAGTTTCGGGTCTCCATCTTCATTCTGGCATTTTGCTAGATATTGGCTATAAGCAAACTCGGGATTTTTCTCTTCGAGTTCTCTTAGCATCATCCCTTCGAGATAATCGCGAAAAGAGGCATCCAGAGGGAATGAGGCCATTTGCGTGTAGGCTTGTGCGAGTTCGGCACCACTCATTTCGGATGCGAGAGTTCTGAGCCTTCGATACGCCGGTGTGAGTTCGAATCCCCCCATCTCTTTATTGTTAAACAGCACGATGGCGTTCCAATCTCTCGAGGTGCTAATCCAATCATCGGAGGGCTTGCTTTGCGTCTGCGCTGATCTCATTTCGCGCTTCATCTTCGTGCGCATCGTACCGGAGCGCATCGCCTCGGTGCGATTGCGTTCATTCTGAAGAGCAGAGGCACTGCGGTAATTCTCGATTTTTTTCTCAAGAGAAAGATTGTCCTTCTCCAGAGCGCTATTGGAGCTTCGCAGGTAGGTGAGCCATAGTGCAGCAATGATCAGTGCCGCGAGTGGCAAGAGGTAGTGTTTTCTTTTCATGATTCTATGAAATTCAGGAGAGCATCGGCGTCGGTAGAATGTTCGCTACAATCTTCGTAACATAAGAAATAATTTTTTATTTCCATGGGCGGGTCAAGTCTGAAATGGCGAAGAGGCGGGTTGGATCTGCCCGGCGAGCGAGGTATTGTTCGATGACGAGAATGCGGTAGGCCGTGCGGATGGAATAAAGGCGGTGGGCGATGATGAAGCTGATGCGGCCTTGGTAGATGGCTGTCAGTCCTTGTTGTGTCATTTATTTGGTTGCGATGTCGATGGAGTGAATTCTAACGCACCACCGGTGCTGACCATACCAGCCTAGTCCATCGGGCTAGGTATGATGACAAGCAAAAATAGGGAGGGCTGAAAGCCCGCATTATGTCGTTTGCGCAAACATCATCGCCCACCAAGGATCGGGCTTTCAGCCCTCATGAATATTCTCATATTCAAAAACCCTAGCCCGCTGGGCTAGGCTGGTATCGGGTGCGCCGTTGGCGCGGAAGCAGAGCAACGCAAATCAAGGGGCAGAGACGCAGCATGCAAAAAAAGGCAACCCATTCTAACTCACCAAAGGTTCCATCCATCTAACACACCAAAGGTTCCATCCATGCAGCTTAGCTTCTATGAAATCAACATCGCGGATGCAAAAAATGATTCCACCTCAGTGATCATTTCTGGAGTCCGTATTCACTGGCGAAGTCCTTTGCCTCATCGCTGTCTCTCGGAATGCGTTGATAAATGTTCAGCAGCGCCTTGGTGCGGTCGGGGCCTTGCGGGAGGGTATCAACCCATTTCATGGCGTTCACCGGATCGTAGGGATAGGTCTTGGCGGCGTAGGCACTGGCGACGGCGGATTTCTCCGGACTGTTAGGCGAGGTGTTGAGCCATTGGCCGACGGCGAGGTAGTCTTTTTCTGTCCAGCGGGTGGCGAGTTCGAAGGCACGTTCCTTGGAGACTTCATCAGGAATCTCGGTTTTTGCCAGCCAGTCGAGCCATTGGCCGGTCTCGCCGACGCGCACTTTCTTTTCCATGTCCTTGGTGGCGGCGACAAGTTCCTCGCTGGATAAATTCGCGGATTGCAGCAATTCGTTCGCTTCCACGAACGTGACTTTTGCATCGGGACGGTCGAAGAGGAGATCGCTCATCTGAGCTCGCACAAGTTCCTTTTGTTCCGGGGTCGAGGCGAAGGCTCTCATCTCTTCGAACAACTCGGCTCGACGAAGTGGGGTATCTGCATAATGCTCTAAGGTTCCACTTATATACTTGGATTGAAATTCTGGCGATGCTTCGGCAAGGCACTCGAAAACAAGCGGGAGATCTTTTTCCCTCCAGCTATAATAATACACGAGAAACTTGAACGGATCGTAAATCACTCTCTCGGGCATGGATTGAGTGCTGATGCTAAAGAGTTCGGGATTCTTGCTCATCATGCCGGCCATCTCCACCGGGTATTTCATGATGAAAACATTCATGACATACTCGTTCACATCACTCTTCATCCCGGAGTTCACATCGGGAATGCTGTTGAATTCGCCCATGAATTCTTTGATCGCCGAGGGGTCGAGTTCCTCCATGCGACTTTTGATGTTCTCGCGCAGAGCGGCGAGTTCTTCCGCGGAAGCACCGTTCTCATTGCGCAAGAGAGCAAAATAATCGCTTGCGAGCGCTTTCACTTTTTCCTTCATGGCGAGGTCTTCTTTGCCCTGCGACATACGAAGGGAAGCGGCTTTTGGAAGGGAGGCATCATCGATGGGTAGAGCCGAGGCTTCTCGGGCGAGTTTGGCATTGGCCTCCTTTTTGCGGGAAAGTTGCTCGCTTTCCCGCCAGCCGAGAAGAGCGGCGACGATGCAGATTACGGAAAAAATGATAAGGGAGCGCTTCATACTTCACTTGAGTTTTTCTAGCATTTCTTCACGCAGCTTGCCATCCGTGATCTTTCCCGCCATCACTCGCGCTCTGTCTTTGGGAAAAGGGATGCTCCCGTTCGCGCTGCCCTCAATCAAGGGAACCATGATTTCGTCTCCTGCACCTGAACCATGGTACTCCATAGCGACCTTCTCGACAAAATCCTGCGCGCTGGTCGTCTTTGATTCTGCGAGGTAACTCTGGAGTGCCATTCCTGTTGCCTTGTCAGCGGAGGAGGGGTCGATCCCCTGAATTCGTGCGCGGTATTCGTCGAATTTTTCACGAGACGGCATACCGTATTTGTCTCTCATGGAACGATACTTGGCAATCTCTGCGAAATGCTGTGTCAGAAGAGTGGAGCGTTCTTCCGGTGTGAAACCGAGACTGTCGAGATTCTTTTGGACAGCTTTGGGATCAGTCTCGCTATCAAACCTGAAGTGATACTCCGTCAAACTATTGTTTTTCAGTATGGAAATATAATCTTCCATCGGCATTGATTTGCGAAGCAGATCAACGAAAACCTTGCTATTTTCTTTGGGAACTCTCCACACGTAATCAACCAAGCTGCCACGCAGATCAGGAGGAATATTGTTCATGCGTTGCTCTGCGGCAGCCGGATCAGATGCGAGCAAAGACATCATAAAAGCCGCTTCAAAAGGCACCATGTTGGGAGTTTTTCCATCAAGAGTTTTATCGAAGACATTCGCGGCGATCTGTTTCTCATACCAAGTAGCGGCGGCGGCGGGATCTTTCGCGAGCCATTCATCGAAATCGCCCATCTGAAGCGGGCTCTTATCTTCATTCTGGCATTTGGCAAGGAGTTGGCTGAAGGCAAACTCAGGATTTTTCTCTTTGAGCTGTTTCAGCATGATCGCTTCGAGGTAATTGCGAAATGGTGCATCCACAGGGAGTGAGGCCATTTGCGTGTAGGCTTGTGTGAGTTCGTCACCACTCATTTCCGCAGCCAGCGCTTCGAGCCTCCGGCAGGCTGGTGTGAGATTGAATCTTACCCCCTCGTTGTTGTTAAAAAGAACGATGGCGTTCCAATCCCTGGAGGTGCCCACCCAATCGCCGGAGGGTTTGCTTTCCGCTTCCGCTAATTTTTTCTCGCGCTTCATCTTCGTGCGCATCGCACCGGAGCGCATCGCCTCGGTGCTAGCGCGTTCATTCTGAACAAGAGTGGCACTGCGGTATTTCTCGATCATTTTCTCAAGAGAAAGATTATCCTGCTCCAGAGCACGATTGGAGCCACGCAGGTAGGTGAGCCATACCGCGGCGATGATCAGTGCAGCGACTGGCAGGACGAAGTGTTTTCTTTTCATGATTCTGTGAAATTCAGGGGAGCATCGGCGTTGATAGATTGTTCGCTACAATCTTCGTCTTGGATGCAAAAATATTCATTTTCATGGGCGGGGCAAGTCTGGAATGGTGAAGAGGCGGGTTGAATGTTCTCGGCGAGCGTGTCGATGTATGATCGTGAAATTCAGATCTGTTAGAAGCGGATCAACCGTCAGCGGCTCATCCCTTAGCGGTTCTGCTGCTTGCGCCACAGTTCGGCGGACTCGGGATCTTTTTCGTTCCAGATGCGGAGACCATCGTTGATCCATTGGTCGCGGCTCTTGGCTGGCACCTGTGCCTGCTTGGCCCACTCGACGGCACTGAGAGGATCGGACTCAATCCAGGTGTCAAAGATGGCATCCATGAGGGAGATGCGCCCGTTATAACTGAGTTCGTGCGGGGCATCGATGACCAGTGTCTCGGCCTTTTTCATGGCGGCCAGGGCATTCCCCTCCGCACTGCCGCGAAATACGTTCTCCAAGGCACTGGAATGCATCTTGGCATCGTCAATCCGCGAGAGATCAGCCAACGCCGCATCGAAGTCCAATCGCCCCCACTCCACGTAGAGCGCCATTTGCCGGAAGTAGTCCTTGGCGTTTTTTTCTGAACCACTGCGAAAGCGGGCGGTCAGTTCGCTGTAGTAGCCACGTGGGATCTTTGCCGACAAATTCCTCAGCCCATAGTAGCAAGCTTTCTCAGCCTCGCGGGCGCGGGCGCCGCCGCCACCGCCGACGCCGACGAATAATGGCGACAGATCGAATGCGATCAAGGCCTGCGCTGCTTCTTCGATGCTTTGGAATTGGGGTGCGCGTTGGCGGGATTTCGATTCACGAGATTTTGCTTCGCGAGCTTGCCGTTCGTTCGCTTCGGACAGTCCAGCAAAATAGCGTTGATCGGCTTCCTGCTTCTCTGCAGAGTTTACTTTATTATCGGTGTTGACGATATACGCTGTGGTTCCCACAGCTGCGAGGGCGACCAGAATGGCGGTGACAAGAGTGACTTTGGTTTTCATGAGGATGATAAAACTCGTAATGGAGATGGACTTGGTGCCGGTGGCTGCTTTTGCAGCGAGTTGCAGGATGTTGGTAGAAACGCCGGCGCCGCTGCCAGTGGCGGTCGAGACCACCGAGGACAGAAGACTAGGCGTGAAAGCCGCGGCCTTGGCCTCGGCTGTGAGGAAGCTGCTGAGTGCCGCGACCGATGCCACCTCGACACCGCGACGCACGAGAATGTTTCGCAACATCTCTCGTGCCCGGGAGAGTCGGGTGCGCAGGGTGGAGGGCTGGAGATCGAGACGGTGGGCGACTTCGTCGAGCGAAGCGCCCTCCAGATGAAAGAGCACCAACGGATGACGATAGCGCTCCGGCAGGCCATCAAGGGCGGCATCCAGTTCTCGGCGGAATCCGGTGCTGATGGCATCGCGGGTGTGGTTGGCAGGTTCGTTCATGGCGGTTGTGGCCTCGCGGCGCTGGCGGCTTTCCCTCGATCGATGGGCATCCAGCGCCAAGCGCCGCGCCACCGTGTGCAGCCAGCCAGCCACCGATGGTTTCCGGCTGAGTGCCTCCGCCTCCCTCGCCAGAACGAGGAACGTGGCTTGGGTGACGTCCTCCGCGTCGTGATGATGGGAGAGTGTCCGCATCGCGACCGAGTGAACCATGGGTCCATGGCGTTCCACCAAGGTGGCGAAGGCGGACTGGCTCCCACTACTGGAGAATTTCTTCAGCAAATCGGCGTCGGTCTGTAGGTTCGTATCTTGCACTTTCACTACTATCACGTAACTGCGGCGGATAATGTCTCAAAAATTTCAGGAAAAAATTCGAGTGCTCACGATTCAGGGAAGCACCACCGACCCCATGGGATGAGTCTTGCCGTCTGGATCCTGGTATTTGAGGGTGTAAGTTCCTGCAGGAATTCCCTTCACTTCGACATAGCCGGGATACTTGCTTTTGCGGTTGGCGCTCGTAAAGGTCGCAGTCACCAGAATGTCTGATCCGGAAACCTTCGCACTGACGGTGTCAATCCACTGCCCCGAGTGAACGATCTTCGTTTCAAACCCTATCGGAATCTTGTAGGAGCCAGCTTGGGTTGTCGCAGGAGCGCCGATCGTGATTCCGCTAGCGGCAAAAAAGTCGCGCGACTTCACACCAGAGTATCCCCAGATCGTGAAGGCTGAGATCAATAGAGTGATTTTCATTACATGTTTCATAGTCGTATTAGTGTTGTGTGCTTTTTTCAATGATCAAAGTGAAGGCTCCGCCGCCATAAGAATACGCTTGGTTAGAACCGAGAGTCCCATGGGCCGTTGATGCACTTCATCATATACCACGGAGCCGCAGCAGGAAATGTCCCAAAATTTCAGAAAATAATTCGAGAGGGTCAGGAATGGCGGGTGAAAGGAATTTGCGTTCGGACTTGGGTGCGCATAGGACCGAAAATCATTTGCCAGAGATCATTCCGTTAGCCCGTGTGAGCGCCCGAAGGCTTTTGCGGCATCGCTGTCTTTGGGCATGCCTTGATAAATGGCCTCCAGCGCCTTGGTGCGGTCGGGGCCTTGCGGCAGGGTCTGGACCCATTTCATGGCATTCTCTGGATCGTAGGGATAGGCCTTGGCGGCGTAGGCACTCACGGCGGCGGACTTTTGCGGACTCTCCAGTGCGCTGTTGAGCCATTGGCCAGCGGCTTTGTAGTCTTCCTCTGTCCAAACGGCGGCGAGGTTGTAGGCTCGATCCCTAACGACATCCGCGGGCAACTCGCTGTCGCCAAGCCATTCGAGCCATTGTCCTCTTTCGTTCGTCTTTACCCGGTATTCGATATACTGCGTGGCGAATGCGATCTCCTCGCTGGATAACTGCGCCGATGCGATCCATGCGGTGGTTTCCTCGAAGCTACTTTTCTGATGGGCATCGCCAAAAGTAAGATTCTGTATGCCTTCTTTCAGAGCTTGCGGGTTCTGTTGCGCTTCGGCAAATTTCCTTAATGCGGCGAGTGTTAGAGTACGTTGTTCCGGAGTGGTGGCCGCTTCGGCGATTTTCGCTAGGGCTTCTCGGTGTTTCGTTTTTTCCACATCACCGAGTAGCTCGAAAGCGAGCGTTGGGTCATTCACTGCCACGCCTGCAAGGACAAAGGATAGCGCATCATCGGTGACAAGATCTGGATGGGATTCCTTGTGTGAGCGGATCCATTCGAGCGCGCCTTGCGGATCGTTCTTGGCGAGGATGCCGAGAAGTTCGCCGATGTATTGTTTGGTTATCGTCCCTTCATTCAGTAACTCGGGCGAGCCGATGTAGAGATCCAATCCAGCCCGTGGGTTTTGCGAGGAGAGCGCGGTGACCCAATCCATCAGCATATTCCTGCGTGTGAATTCATTGATTCCGGGTGCGGCTCGGAACTGGGTAAGGAAAGCCTCCCGCTGCGATGCGTTGAGCGTGATGATGCGGTCGATCAAATCCGCAGTCTTCTTCGCGGTTTGCGCATCGGGACTGATGCCGCCTTCTAACATTTTTCCTGCTTCGCTCGCAAAGGCAATGAATTCGGCAGCCAAGGCTTCTGCGTCTTCACGTGTGCGGTCTCTGGTGCTACTTGCGCTGTCTCGCGACGCGCCTGTTTTGCTGGATGTGCCTGTTTTGCTGGATGTGCCGAGCAGCGCGACTTCTTCGGCAAGCTGGGCATTTCTGGCTCGCATGCTGACGAGTTCTTGGTGGTTATGCCAACCGATGGCGGTGGAAGCGATTAGAATGATTGTAATACTGAGGCGAGAACGTTTCATGACTCTGGTGTTATGGAAGCTGGTTAAGGATTTCTTCACGAAGTTGCGGGTTGGTGATTTCCTTTGCGAGTTCGCGAGCTTTGGCTTTTGCAGCGCCATCGATGACGCGACTCTGCTGGAGCAAGGGAATGAGGATTTCATCTCCCGCACCAGCCCGATGGTACTCAGAGGCGATGGCAGCTAGCTCGTCGAAGGATGCATTTCCCCCGGAAAACAGGGATGCGGCAAGGGCGGTTCCGGTAACGCGATCGGCGGAATCCGGGGCGATCGATTCGGCCCATTGGTAAAACTGATCGAAGTCCCCGCGTGTCACTTCACGTTCGCGGGATTGCAAACGGAAATGTGTTAGTGCAAGAGTTTCCGCGCAAGCGATGCTTTCTTCTTTCGTTGCATGGATGCGTGTGAGGTAGTCACTCATTTTTGTTAGATCGCTCTGATTGCCGTGAAGCTCTACCTGACTTGATAAAACCTTACGGTGATCTTCCTTCGGCAAAGTGTTGCGTACCAAATCAGCAAAGGCTTTGTGATCTTTTTCTGCCACGCTGTAATGCGAGCCTAACAGCAAGTCCTTGCGTTGCTCGGGAGGTGTGTCATTCATCCTGCGTGATGCGGCGGTTGGATCCGACGCGATCAGAGAATAGAGACTAGCGGCTTGCATCGAGAGGCGAATGGCGTTTTCCCCGTCAAGAGACTTGCCGTCCAAGGTGCCTTCAGCAAGTTGTTGATCAAGCCACGAATTAGCCGCCGGGGAATCGATCTTGAGCCAGGCTTCGAAGGCTTGTTTGACAGCCCATGTGAATGGAGAGGATGGCACATTCGCTTCCTCAAGAAAACGCTTGCACACGAACTCGGGATTTTTCTTTGTTAGGGCATCGAGAAGCATGCGTTGGATCTCTTGCCTTGATGATGCGGCCAGCGAAAGGGCCCCGACTTGCTCAAGAGCGGCGACTAATTCAGCTTCGTCCATTTCGAGAATGAGGTTCTCAAGGTGCCGCATGTCACCTAGCTCCAGTGTCGGGTCACGACCTATCATATCCGCAAGATCAGCCATCATTTTCTTCCATTCGTCGGGTCGATTTTTCTCGCTCTTACTGATGGATGGGGCGGTTGCCAACGTGGGTGATGTGCGTGCCGTTGCGATTTCAGCTAAAAGCAGGTTATGTTTCTGTTGTAAGGCTCTGATCGCGATGTGCTGTGAACCGAGTATCGTCGCACTAATGGCCAAGGTGATGATGGGTATGGCGAATGGAATCGGTTTCATAGATGGCTGGCGTGGCGGTATTATCGAGACAGGATGCCAATGTATCACAATCCGCGCTTGTTCCCTCATGGGAAATCTCTATGCTTGCATCGTACGAATCAATGAACATTCATCACCTGGAGCTTTTTTATCACGTCGCCCGCTGCGGAGGTATCACCGCCGCCGCACGGCAGATGCCGTACGGTATCCAGCAATCGACGATCAGCTCCCAAATCCTACAACTCGAAGACAATCTCGGGAAAAACCTTTTCCAGCGGCGGCCCTTCGAACTCACCGCGGAAGGTCGCATTCTGTTCGAATCCATCGAACCGTTTTTCAGCAGTCTGGAAGGTCTGGCCGAGCGACTTCGTGGTGGAGCGGAAAAACACCTACGCATTGCGTGCCCAGAGATCGTACAACGCGACTATCTTCCCTATCTCATGGAGCGCATGCGGCGACGAGTGCCAGAGTTTCATTTCAGTCTGGTCTCTGCACGGATCGATGAGATTACGCGGCTTCTGCGCAACAACCAGATCGACGTCGGCCTGGCCTCCGCCGATGAAACGGCCGCCGCTCAATGGGACTGCCGCGTGATCTTCCGCTTGCCCTGCGTCCTGCTGGTGAGAGACGATTCGCCAATCCAAGAGGCAGCGGAAATTCTTGAACGCGACCGCATCGATCTCCCGCTCATCGCCCTGCCGAAAAATGAACCCGCATGCCGGATTTTCCAAAAAGAGCTGCAAACGCGCGGCATCGACTGGTATCCCGCCTACGAACTCGCCAGTCTGGAACTCATCACCCGTTATGTGGCCTCGGGCTTCGGAGTCGGCCTGGCGCTGGATATCCCGGGAGCCAGCCAGCCTCCCGGGGTGCGCGTACTGCGCTTGCCCAGCTTCCCGGAAATCCTGTTCGGCGGATTCACCAATGGTCCACCCAGCGAACTCGCTACCAAGTTTCTCGATGAAGCGCAAAACCTCGCCAAATCCCTGTTCACCTGAGGCGCAGCCGCGGAAGTAGGCGAAAGAGCAGGGGCACGGTGGATTCGCCTGTCACTCAAAGCTCTGGGCAGCATTGACCACCATGCCGATGATGCCGTTTGACGTGATCGGCTCGATGGGACCGAGCAGGTAGAATGTCGGAAGACTGTCTCGATCTGCTGCGGACGATCCGATTCGTTGCGGATGATGCAATGACAGTCGCTTTGCGGACGACTATTCCGCGATGGCCACCTTGAGCCGTGCGAATTTCCGGGTATCTGGCGCTCGCGGAACGGTCAGGGTGATGGTATCGGTGCCGTTGCCGTTATCGGTGACGGTGACACCGGCAGTGGAGCCGGCGGTATTGCCACCTACCGTGAAGGCGTTCGGCCAGAGGCCAAGTTCGGTCCCGACTTCGATGGCGACACTCACGTTCGCATCGACCGAATCCCGGTCGCGCACGAAGGTGAAAGTCATGTTGCCGCCGCTGGTGGTGGCGGTGGGGAGCTTGCCGAGGTCGTTGGTGTTCTTGTCGCCTCCGAGCACGAATTCGATGGCATTCGGCACGCCGTCGCCGTCGAAGTCCTCTTCCGCAGTGCTGCCAAGGGTGTTGATTGCGGCCCATGTTTCGTAGGGCGAGAGCTCGGGAACCAGCGCGCTAACAACAAAATCGTCCAATTGACCGGTCGTGCCGCTCGCGGGGAACAGGTTGCAAAAAAGACCAATGTAGTTCTCGTTGGTGCCGCTCCATGTGAATGATCCGGTGCCCATCGCTGCACCGCCGAAGGTGACTTTGTAGTTTACCGTCGAGCCGGCATTGAAGTCCGCGCATGTGAAATCGATCTTCAGTTTCTTCGGGAGCGTGGAGGCATCACCTGCGGTCGCATTGTTGATCACTTCGCTTCCGTTTTCGTAAACCTGGATCGCGTTTTGATTGCCGCGGTAGCCAACGTATAAATCAGCATAACTGAAAAGGGTGGGATTGTTGTGCGCCCAGCCCTCGGCCTCGGCTTTCGACATGCCCATGGCAATCCCGAGGGACCTTACGGTGCCTTGGGTCGAGTAGTGCTTGAGGTCGATGCTGATGCTGAAGCCACCGCCGCTTGAAATTGAGGCATTGATGAAGTTGTGATCGACATAGGACATGGAGAAGCCGCTGGTAGAGCCGGAAGCAAAGAGCGAATTACCCGAGATCGAAGCGTTTCCGCCAGAGCCGGCCTTCTCGACCCAGTTCAACGCGCCGAGCGACCCTGACTTGCCGATGGCCGAAGCATTCAGGCCTGTGTTGTTTGGCCGGTCGAAGTTGTCAGCAAACATGACGAAAACGGGCGTCGGCGCTTCCGTTTCGAAGTTCCACGCGGTGTCATTGGTGATGCCAGCGAAGCTGTTCCCGGCCAAGTCATCAATCGCGGTCGCTGCGATCTGGATGGCGTAGTTTTTTCCAGCAACGAGTTCTGCCGTCGGGTTGATCGTCAGGGTTGCACCTGAGACCGTCACTTGGGCATCGGTAACCGCGATGTTCGTGGCCGTTCCGTCCGTAAGATTTTTGATTGTGATGTTGCCGGTGCCCTTGGCAATGGGTTCGCTGAAGGTAGCCACAAGGTCTGCGTCGATGGCCACGCCGGTTGCGTCGTCGTCGGGGCTGTAAGTGGAGATCAAGGGCGCGGCATAGGCGGTGGTCATGGCATACTTTGCCGTCAGATGGCTGCCGACCTGTTCGATCTCAACCGCGCTTAAAGCTCTGTTGTAAACGAGAACCTCAGCGATGTCGCCTTCCCAGGATCGGTTGAATGTACGATCGCTACTCAGGGTGCTGGCCGTGACGACATCCGTGGTTGTCACCGAGAGCAAATTCCAACCGCTAGGCATAGGGGTCGTGGTGCCATTGATGGCCAGTCCGTTCAAGCTTGTTGTGCCGTTTCTGATATTGGACGACGTATGCACGGAATGCCAGATTGTAGAGGGAGAAGCGGTGCCACGATGAAAATGGAAATTGGTAGTGTCACCTAACAAGAACCGCAGTTCGCCTGGGTTCTGCTGTTTCATCACCCAGAAAACCGTGCGGATGTTGGTCATGCGTGGGAAACTAAAGCTGGCTCCGTTGCCAACGGGAAAACGCACGACCGGTCGCCCGTTGAGTTCATTGGTCTCATAAGTGGGTGCACCCGCAGTCCTTGTAGCATGATTGCCGAGCTCGGACATTTCGCTCCAGGTATTGAGCGTGGCCCCGTCGCTCAAGCCCGTGAGCTGCGAGGCATCCAGCCACAAGGCGAGGCCAGTCACGCCAGCCGGTGGGGGGGTGAGGGTGGTGACGTTCCACGTCGTGGTGTCGGTGATCCCGGCAAAACTGTTGGTGACCACGCCATCAAGCGCCGTAGGATCAATTTTGATGGCATACGTTTTGCTGGGAAGGAGATTCGCTGTTGGGTTAATCGTCATCACTTCGCCAGCGATGGAAATCTGGGCTGTGTTGGTGATGGCGATGTTGGTGGAGGTGCCATCGGTCAGGTTCATCAGCGTGATGTTGCCCGTGCCACGAACGACGGCCTTGTTGAAGGTCACCACCAGGTTGGCGTCCAGAGCGACGCTCGTGGAATTGTCGGCGGGGCTGAAATTTCCAACGACGGGCCCGGTGATGGTGGTGGGTCGGCCGTTCGGGTAGTAGAGGTCGAGGAGTTCCTGCACCCGGTTGGTGATGGCGAGGGCGGAATTTTCGTTATAGGTGGTCCATCGGCTGGCGTGCTCGCGCTCCTCCCAGAAACCGCTGGAGCTG
>JAIYDP010000422.1 GCA_027487435.1 Verrucomicrobiaceae bacterium
AGCCTACTCAGACAGTTCACAAGCCTACTCAGACAGTTCACGAGCCTACTCAGACAGTTCACAAGCCTACTCAGACAGTCCACGAGCCTACTCAGACAGTCCACGAGCCTACTCAGACAGTTCACAAGCCTACTCATACAGTCCACAAGCCTACTCAGACTCATTTTGAGCAAGGTTTGTGTCAAATACGCGCAATGTTTTTACCAATTTGACAAAAGTTACACACAAATACAGCAACGGACTTCAAAAAGCGACTTGTTTTTCTCCATCAATGGTGTAGTAGTAGCACATGTATTTCATGTGTATTGCAGAATGACATTACGAATCCTTTTCATCAGTCATGTTTGTTCCCGATGCATCATGGTGATACTCGATTGACAACAATGCAACATCACAACCCTATGAAAAATACAGAGAAATCCTTTGCCGACCGCCTACAACGCGGCCGAGAAATGAATGCTGCCACAGTGGGCTTTACGCCCGCTTTCACCCCAGGTCAGGACGACGTAACGCCTGGCAAATTTGCCGACTTTTTGGCCAACCTCGATCGATTGAACCTCACCGTCGCCGAGCATGAAGCGAACTGGCGAACGAGCATCCCCGATCGCAACGCCCTCGTCAAAGACATCAAAACCCGCGCCATGCGCGCTATGGCACGGGTGAAAAGCGATGCGAAATGGGCTGCCAAAATGCCCGCCGTGAAGCTCGTTTACGATAACTTGCGCGGCTACCGCGCCCCCGCGCCCAAGTCCCCGCCCGCCGATGGCGAAAAAATCGCGCCACGTCGCCCATCCACCACCTCACAAAGCTTCGCCGATATCAAGAATTTGGCAGATCGCTTTGTCACATCCTTAAAAAAGCTCAGTGGCTATGATACCGGAGCCCCCGCAGATTTGACCACAGCGGAAATAGCGAGCTTATGTGTTGATTTAGCCGACTTGAATCGCAGCATCGCCGACGTAGAAGTGGAGTTGTCAAACGCCCGCAGCGAACGCAGCCTCGGCTACGATGGTCCCGCTGGTCTGTCGGAAAAAATGAAATCCATCAAACAAGCCACCCTAGCCCAATACGGCCGCGACAGCGCAGCCTACGCCGCAGTCAAAGGCATCAAGCTCTAAAGGAAGGCCCGCAGGGAAAGCGGCCACGCAACGCCGCTTTCCCTGTCGTTTCGACACCCCATTCCGTAATCGCGCAGAAAGCATGGATATCACCTCCCGCCGTCCATTACCACCGTGATATCAGCCAAGGAAGCCCGCCGCACCATCTCCCACATCTGAAAACCTGATAGGGAATCGCGTGAGGCAATGCCTTTTTACGCGACGCACGATCTTCAAAAAAATCCTTGCACGATCAGCAAAATCCCCACAGCCTACTGCATCCATTATCACCGTGATATACGATCACGGGTGGATATGAATATAATCTGTTCGCTAACACATTATGTGCTTCGTGCTCTACATTGCTTCTCCAAAACCAATGCCGCTGGTAGCTTGGGATGAGACGACTGGGGATATTCATACTAAGCCCCTTTCCGATCGAGACCTGTCTGTGAAAGCCCATTTCAAGAATCCGCATATATACTACGTTGGATCAGACACCCACTGTGGATGTGGCTTTCGCAATGCTTCATACCAGAATGGGTGTTGGCCAGAGGAAGAATGGCAACCAGAAGGCGATACCTCACAGATCGAGGCACAGCCGAATCACGAACGTTTGGTTCATTTTATTCACCTTTATCTTTCTGAACCAACGACCTTCGAATTTTACGGCATGTGGGAAGGAGATTTTACCGATCCATCACTTTCCGACCAGACAATCCCTCTGGATCGACTTCTTGATCTGAGTTTCTATTTTCGTGACAGAGGACACTACACGGTGACGAAAGGCAAAAGCGAACAAGCCGCATCATCCAACCACTAGAAGCCGCGCTGTTTCCATGATTATCCGTAACTACAACACTAACCCCGCGATCCACTTCCGCCGCCGCTTCTAGTGGTGGATGTGCTCATCGTTGGGCGAAATCAAATATGAGAGCACTACTGACAATACTGCTGATCGCTTCGGGTGCCGTAGCGCAGGCCTCGCCTAAGCAAGTTCGCGTCTTTGTGGCTCTTTGCGACAACAAGACACAAGGGATTGTTCCAGTAGGCGCGAAGATAGGGAACGGCGACGATCCAGAGGCGAATCTGTATTGGGGGTGCACAGATGGGTTTGGATCGTTTTTCCCCAAAAGCAGTCGATGGAAGGTCATTGCGTCGGACAAGGATGTTTCGGAGGCGATTCTTCGCAGACTCTCACTGAGACACGCCGAGGGCGATATTGATCTCATCGCCGATGCTTACCGAGGTTCACAGATTCGACAGTGTCTCAAGGATTTTGAGGAGGCCGCCAGCTCGAACAAGTTCGATGTTGTTGCGTTCATTGGACACAATGGATTGATGGATTTCAATCTTGAGGTGCCGAAGAAGGCGGAAGGAAATGACACCGAGGTAATTGTCCTCTGTTGCCTCAGCGAGAAATACTTTCGAGACCGATTGAGCGCTGTAGGATGTCGTCCGATACTGATGACTCAACAATTGATGTATCCAGGTTCGTTTCTTTTGCATGCCGCAATTGAGAAGTGGCGTTCTGGTGGCACACCAACAGATATCCGAACCGCAGCCGCTACCGCTTATGCAAAGAATCAAAAGATCTCAGTCAGAGCGGCTACCGGAGTTTTCACGCCACCTAAAAATCAAGAAGCCCAACAAGCCGCGCCGTGACAACCAATACCAGCTGTTCTGTTGCCATGATTATCCCTGAATTCAAACTCAACCCTATGATCGCCGTGCGCCGCCGCTGGTAGTGGTGCATGCGCTCATCGTTCGCATAGAAAATGAACCTGAACCGCAGCAAAAAGGTCGCAATATTGTTGTGCGCGATAATCATAACTTTCGGAGCCATTGGGTTATTCATGCCGATTATTCCCGAACGCCTACCGCAGAACATCTGGTCAGCGGATGCCTATCGGAGAATCTATCCTCGTTTGAAGGGAGCAGCCGATAAGATTAATCAACATGTGTTGTCTCGTGGTGAATATCCCTCGCAAGCATACAACTTGGTGATTGAGCGCGGAGAAACCTCCTTTCGGAGTTCTTTGTTTGGAACCACGCGAGCGGGATACTCGATAAAAGACAAGATTGCATTTGGAACATTATTGCCTGCTGCGGTGCCATTCCTTGACTACAATCTTGCCGACAAGACTGCAAAACTTGCCCCCGACAATGCAGAGAATTTTCTCAGTTGGTTGGACTCTGAAGACGCAGTCGAGATGCTTTCCAAAGAGAATACAAAGAAGGCGAACAAGCCTGAGATGAAGACGCCGAGGAAGCCGTCTGATTGAATTTGAGGTTTGCCCCGGCGACGCCATTCCTCTATCGTTCGCTATCTCATGAGAGCAATTTTTCGAATATGAGCCGATTTACGATACAGACCTACATGACCGCCGTTGTTGCATTTTCGACGTTCGGTTGTGCGGAAATTGGTCCAGCCAAAGGCAGTATAGCAAGCACTGCTGGTTTTTTATTTTTCCTCGTTTCCGCTGGTTTGGGAATCGCCTCATTTGCCGCTTCGGAGAAAGAACGAAAGTCTCGCCTTGATGCTACATGCGGCATCGTTCTTTTTATTGCTCTGTGTCTATTTTTGATCGGTTAATATTTGTTTCCAAGCATGATCCCGATCCGTATTCCAGAAAGCAAACAAGCCTTTCATGGCGACGCGATTAGACTGTTTGCCAAAATTACGTGCCGTTATAAGTGCGGTTGGCACAGATGGATTGTACGGTATGCGGTGCTTGCAAGAGCGACTGGAGTGTATCAAATAGCTTTTGCTCCAATTC
>JAIYDP010000239.1 GCA_027487435.1 Verrucomicrobiaceae bacterium
GAAGAGGGGATTTTGAAATTTGCTGTTTCACCCAATAGGTGAAGATGTAGTGTGTTTTATTTTTCAACTTCCTGAGTTGTATCCATTGTAAATCCAACATAAAAATCAGTAAATCAGTTAAATCAGTTGTGAAAAACTTTGGATTGGTGACATCAACTGCGGATTCTAGGATGAAGTCGCAAACTGCAAGGCGACCCGCCTCGGGTTTGGCGCTTTTCGCAGCACCGAGGAGAAGTTCCGCCTTCACTTGCAGCGGAACTTTGATGGAGGATGCGGGAGTATTCATAATCCGCCGCATGGCAGACGGAGATTTCCCCCGCAGGCAGAAGATCACGATGTTGGTATCGAGAAACCAAATCATCTCTCAAGTCTCATTTAGTGTGGCGATGGCTCGGAGTGGCTCACGGACAGGGGCTTCAAAGTCCAGATTTTCCTCCATGGAGGAGAATAATTTCCAATAACCGCGTGGATAGCCGTTTGCTAGGGCGATATCCTCGGAGGCGGCTGCATTGAGCCTCTCCAGCACCCATACAGATAAGGGCTTTTTGCTTGCCTCTGCTGCACGCGCAAGCGTGTCGGCAATGCGATCTTCAAGGTCTAAAGTTATGATACTCATGGACAGAGGTAGTCGTAGGGGTTTGGTGTGGCTAGGCTTTTATCGTACCGGAAATGAAGGAGAACTGGCATGGCGTGTAGGAACACATCGGGCAGCCCCATTTGTCAGTGAAGCGGGATGGGGTGGTCGCTTTCGCATGCACAGGATCGGGCGCGTTGCGAATGGCACGGGTGATCATCAAAGCCGCATTTTTCACCACCGCGCGCAAAGTGAGCACTTCTCTTTCATGAAGTTTCACATCGTCGGATAATAGGGATGTTGTGGTCACGGCAATATTTACTGCGCAAAAAGTATCGCAACTCGGGCGAATGACAAGCCGAATGATCGTAAAGTCAAATTCCGACTAGCCCTGAGTATTACGATGAATTGCGTCGAATTCTTGGTCGATCAGAATCACAAGCTTGTCGTGGTAGAACCGAAAGCACGGCGGCGTGCGAAAAGAGAATACCGCAGCAGTATGCTGCGACTCCTTAAGCGGGAGTTTGATTTGGTTTGAAAAAGAAAAACCCCACGCGGTGGAGTGCCGCGTGGGGTGATGTTTGTCGGATAATATATTCGGCTGGGAGGCGAGACGCCTCCACTACGATTACATCATGCCGCCCATGCCGTGATCGTGGTCGTGACCACCAGCAGCGGGTTTCGCTGGTTCTGGTTTTTCAGCGATGAGGCACTCGGTGGTGAGCAGAAGGCCAGCGATGGACGCGGCGTTTTGCAGAGCACTGCGAGTGACTTTGGTTGGGTCAACCACACCGGAAGCGATGAGGTCTTCGTATTTGTCGGTAGCGACGTTGTAACCGAAACCTTCTTTGTTGGTCTTGACGTTTTCGACGATGAGAGCACCTTCGCGGCCTGCGTTCGCAGCAAGCTGACGGAGAGGAGCTTCGATGGCGCGGGAAACGATGCCCATACCGGTTTTCTCGTCTTCGTTGGATGCAGCGGAGCAGCAATTGGCGTCCGAAGCCGCTTTCATGGCGCGGATCAAAGCGGTGCCACCGCCTGGGACGATGCCTTCTTCCACCGCAGCGCGGGTGGCGTGAAGGGCGTCTTCGACGCGAGCTTTTTTCTCTTTCATCTCGGTCTCGGTAGCAGCACCGACGTTGATGACGGCTACGCCGCCTGCAAGCTTGGCAAGACGCTCTTGAAGCTTCTCGCGATCGTAGTCACTGGTGGTGTCTTCGATTTGTTTGCGGATTTGATTGACGCGGCCTGTGATGGCTTCGCTGGAACCGGCACCTTCAACAATGACGGTAGCTTCCTTGCTGATGGTGATGCGTTTGGCTTGGCCAAGGTCGCTGAGTTCCACGGACTCCAGCTTGATGCCGAGGTCCTCGGTGATGACTTTGCCACCAGTGAGGACGGCGATGTCTTCGAGCATGGCTTTGCGGCGGTCGCCAAAGCCTGGAGCTTTAACGGCAGCAACATGAAGGATGCCACGGAGCTTGTTGACCACGAGGGTGGCAAGGGCTTCGCCTTCGACATCCTCGGCGATGATGACGAGGGGTTTGCCGGTTTTGGCAACTTTTTCAAGGAGAGGAAGCATGTCTTTAAGGGACGATACCTTTTTCTCGTTGATGAGGATGAGAGCGTTGTCGAGAACGGCTTCCATGCCTTCTGCGTCGGTGACGAAGTAGGGGCTGAGGTAGCCTTTGTCGAACTGCATACCTTCGACGACGTCGAGGGTGGTTTCGATGCCTTTGGCTTCTTCCACGGTGATGGTGCCGTCTTTGCCGACTTTGTCCATGGCCTCGGCGATGATGTTGCCGATTTCAGCGTCCCAGTTGGCGGAAACGGTGGCAACCTGAGCGATTTCTTTGCTGTCGGAAACAGTCTTGGAAAGCACTTTGAGTTGAGCGACGATGGCCTCGGTAGCCTTCATGATCCCGCGTTGCAGTGAGATCGGGTTGGCACCGGCGGTGACGTTGCGGAGACCTTCTTTGTAGATCGCTTCGGCAAGCACGGTAGCGGTGGTGGTACCGTCGCCGGCGATGTCAGAAGTTTTGGAAGAAACTTCGCGGATCAACTGAGCACCCATGTTTTCGTAAGGGCACTCGAGCTCGATTTCTTTGGCTACGGAAACACCGTCTTTGGTGATCGTGGGGGAGCCGAATTTTTTGTCGAGGATGACATTACGTCCGGCTGGGCCAAGGGTGGCTTTAACGGCACGGGCGAGTTTTTCTACGCCGCGGAGGAGGGCGTGGCGTGCTGCTTCGTCGAATTGGAGTTGTTTAGCTGGCATATTCTTATGTTCGTTAGTTTGGTGTTAGTTTGAATTGAGATAGATTAGTCCACGATGCCGAGGATGTCGGACTCGGAGATGATGAGGTGCTCGGTGCCATCGATTTTGACTTCGGTGCCGCCGTATTTGGAGATGAGCACTTTGTCGTTCACTTTGACGGTGAATTCGATGAGTTTGCCGTTGTCGTCACGACCGCCGGTGCCGATGGCAATGACGAGTGCTTCTTGTGGCTTTTCTTTGGCGCTATCGGGGAGGACAATGCCTCCGGAGGAAATAGCGTCAGCTTCGATGCGTTTTACGAGAACGCGTTGTCCTAATGGTTTGATGTTGGCCATAGTAGTGTGTTGTTATGTGTTTGTTTGTTGGTTAGACAAGCCGTGTTGACTTGAAATTGGTAAAAAGATTTGACGGATTTTTCTGATCAGAAAGATCCGTCAGATCGTGAAATTAATCGACTACCTCGGCATCTACGACTTTGCCTTTGGCTTGTTTGGGTTCGTTGCTTTCGTTGGTGGATTCGACTTCAGGCTGTGGGGCGCTGCCCTGCATTTGCTGGGCGGCGTTGTAGAGGGCAGTCATGGTTTTTTCCAGGTCGTCGGTGGCGGATTTGATGCTGGTGAGGTCATCGGACTTCAAGGCATCGCGCACAGCTTGGACTTTTCCTTGGATCTCGGACTTGAGATCGGCTGGGGCTTTGTCGCCGAGTTCTTCGAGTTGTTTTTCCACCTGGAAGGCGAGATTTTCAGCCTTGTTTTTGGTGTCAACGGCTTCGACGCGTTTGCGGTCTTCTTCGGCGTGGGCTTCCGCTTCTTGCTTGGCGCGCTCGATTTCATCCTTGCTGAGGCCGGAGGATCCTTGGATGGAAATTTTTTGCTCCTTGCCGGATTGTTTATCTTTCGCAGAGACGTGGAGAATACCGTTAGCATCGATGTCGAAGGTCACTTCGATCTGAGGCTCGCCGCGGCGTGCGGAGGCAATGCCATCGAGGCGGAAATTGCCCAGCAGTTTGTTGTCGGCAAACATCGGGCGCTCGCCTTGGCAGATGCGGATGTCCACGGCAGATTGATTGTCAGCGGCGGTCGAGAATACCTGAGATTTCTTCGAAGGAATGGTGGTATTACGATCAATCATCGAAGTAGCGCGTGAGCCTTCGGTTTCGATGGACAAGGTGAGGGGCGTGACATCGAGAAGCAGCACGTCTTTGACGTCGCCGCGAAGGACGCCACCTTGGATAGCGGCACCGATAGCGACAACTTCATCCGGGTTGACACCCTTGTGCGGCTCCTTGCCAGCAAGTTCGCGGGCGGTTTCGATGACTTTCGGCATGCGGGTCATGCCACCGACGAGAACGAGTTCGTCGATTTTCGAGAGGTCAACACCGGCTTCTTTTATGCAATCGCGGACGGGCTTTTTGGTGCGTTCAAAGAGAGAGTCGGTCAGTTGTTCCAGCTTGGAGCGAGTGAGGCTGAGTTGGATGTGTTTCGGGCCGGTGGCATCAGCGGTGATGAAGGGGAGGTTAATGTCAAAGGATTGGCTGGAAGAAAGAGCGATTTTTGCTTTTTCGGCTTCTTCTTTGATGCGCTGAATGGCATCAGGCTGAGCGGAAAGGTCGATGCCTTGCTCTTTTTTGAATTCGCCGACGATGAAGCTGATGATCGCATTGTCCCAGTCGTCGCCGCCGAGTTGAGTGTCACCGTTGGTGGCGAGAACCTCGAAGACGCCGTCGCCGATTTCGAGCACGGAGATGTCAAAGGTGCCGCCGCCGAGGTCATAAACGGCGATTTTTTCATCGGATTTTTTGTCGAGGCCGTAAGCGAGAGATGCCGCGGTAGGTTCGTTGATGATACGAAGGACTTTAAGTCCTGCGATTTCGCCAGCTGCTTTGGTGGCGTTACGTTGCGAGTCATTGAAGTAGGCCGGCACGGTAATCACGGCCTCGGTGATGGTTTCTCCGAGTTTGGCTTCAGCGTCAGCTTTGAGTTTGCCGAGCACCATAGCAGCAATTTCTTGAGGTGAGTAGGTTTTGATCTCACCTGCGATTTCCACTTCAATGTGGGCATCGCCATTGGTAGCGGCGACGATTTTGTAAGGCATGCGTTTGTCAGCTTCGGTGAGTTCGGCGAATTTTCTGCCGATCAAGCGTTTTGCCGAATAGATGGTATTTTTAGGATTGGTCACCGCTTGGCGTTTGGCGGCCTGTCCGACGACGCGTTCACCAGTTTTGGTAAATGCGACGACAGAAGGAGTGGTGCGTGCGCCCTCGGAGTTTTCGAGGACGATAGGTTCACCGCCTTCCATGACGGACATACAGGAGTTGGTTGTGCCGAGGTCGATTCCGAGGATTTTGCTCATAATTTTGTGTGGTAGTAGTTGTTGTGATGCCCCCGAATATTCGGGTGTGTGAACGCTATTCTTATGGCAGGATGTGTGCCATCATTTTTATTATTGAAAAATCAATGAATCAACGTGAGATTTTCTCTAAGAGGTGTGTCATTCTGTCGTATCTGTTGTGACATTTTGTCTTCATGAGACAATTTAGCCCGAGATCCGATGTTGACCGCGGTCATTGACAGAGCCTGTCATTTCAGCCTTGGACTAGCATGTTTTGACGCAGCCCACATGCAGTCATGAAACGCTTTGCGCACCAAAGCCTAGCAGCGACTTTCTGGTGCTATAGTTCGGATTTCGGGCTTAACCAGTGATTTTCCATAATCAATTTTATTCGGTGAAAGAGGCTATGAGCCGTGCTTGTCATGATTTTAAAATTGATTGAATGATCGCCGTGAGGGCGTTGGCATCGGGTTCAGCGATGAGGTGCAATGACTCATGCGTAGGTAAACCGCAGGCTTCGGTGGCAATGACGGGAATGCCGCTTGCTAGCGCTAGCAAAGCCAGGCGAGGTTGGTGCTCGATCCATGCGGGGATGACCACTGCGCTTGCAGATGCGAGGTCAGCGATGTTTCCTCGCTGGCATTCGATACCGACAAATGGATCGGCATCTCCTTCATCGGCTGCGCCAAGGAAACGCAGTTCTGCGTTGATGCCTGACTTTAGCGAAGTTGCGAGTTCGAAGGCGCCTTTACGACCCAGTCGGGAAGCGGGGAAAAACAAGACGGGCTTTTCTTTTGCTGTTGTACGCGCGATTGGTGCAGGCATTTCCCACGGGAGCAACCATGCGCGGGCACCGAAATATTTTGCCAATGCTACGTGGGGAGTGATCAATCGTCCAGCAGCGGCAAGAGCTTCACGTTCCGCTCGCAACAATTCCTCATCTGCGCGGAAGTCTGCGAGTGTTGTGGATTGGGGATGCGCTACTTTTGCTTGATCCAAACGACGTTGCATTTCCTCCATGGGCCAACGTTCCATCAAAACATCGAAACTTCGACCTCCCAGTACACCAAGTTGCCAAAGGTGAGGAAGGAGGTTTTGAGAAATCACAAGGTGCCGACATTTTGGATCGAGCATTGTTGCATAAGCCCGTGCGATCTCAGCTTCGCCACGCATCAAGACATGTTGTTTCCGTGCGCCTTGAGCGGGGAGGCGACGTTGGTTCCAAGAGCGCAGCATCGCGGCAAAAGTAGCATGTCGAACTGTTGCCTCAGCAGGTGTGGACCATTGGTAGTTTGGTTTTTTCCACTTTTTGCCGTCCATAGGGGTCAACCACCGATCTCCAGGGCGTGAGTGTTCGGCGCACCAACGGTCGAATTCGGGCCATCGAGCATCTAACAAAAATGCCGAATGTCCCATTGCTGGGGCATGTTCTTTCACAGCCGAGGGATGGCGAAAGCACTCGAGCATGCCACAGCTCAAGCAGTCGCCCGAAGGTAACGCGCGCGGTGGTGCACTGCGCATGGTCACGGGTGATGATTGATGAACTTCGTTTGATAAGGCACGAATCCGAACCACCAATTCGCTGGTAGTAAGTTCGACTTCGATGCGCCATGGCTTATTGCTGCGGAATCGCAGATCGACATAATTCCAAAACACAGTGGCATCCAAATTTTGCTCGGCCTGCGAGCCGGCGATGACGCGCGAGTGTCCATGGCGTTCGATGATTTCGAGACCAGAATCGAGCGCGGCTTGGTAAAGTCGGCCGCTCAGTTGGCAAAGCCCACCGCCGATGGCAGGGACGATGCAGCCTTCGCGAAGTTCACGACCGGAGACAAAGCCTTTTCGTCGTGTGGTTCTTCCGAGTTGTCGCCAGAAACTCATGACTTCGTCTGCGGGGATTTCCAGTCCATGAAAAGCGCGAGAGGCTACCCGCAAGTTCTGAACTTTGCCAGCTGTGAGGGGGAATTCCTCGGCACTTGCCTTGAGCCACAAGGCTGTGCGTTTTTCTGCAAGAATCGGAGCATCGAGCAAGGTTCGTGTCTTTTGGTGAACAAGAGGTCGTTTGCCTAACTCTGCGATAGCTCGACGCATTTGGAACAAGCGGGTTTTCACTTGAAAGGCAAAAGCTTGCCAACGCTGAGGAGTTTCGCGTTCATTTTCGTGCTGGATCATGATGAGTTAGGTCTGAAGGTAGATGCGAAATTATTTATCGGAATGGATCAGATTTCTATGATAAATCTCAGATACGCTTTTGCAAAGGAATGCTAGCTCTCTTGCGGCCTCAAATCAAGATCCGAAGCTTAATCCCGAAATCCTAAGGATAACGCCCGCCTTTCGCCGCCATCATTTGCTGCGCAAGGCATTTCAGACCTTGGGGCAGCATTTCATGCATCGATGCACCAAACGTCCGAGAGTGTAGCCAAAGACAAGATGTCCGATCAAACTGAGCAGCAGGCTGGCAGGATTGATCACAAACATGATTTGTTCACCTTGTGGCGAAATGAGCAAAGTTGCGATAAGCGATGCCCAGACAAAGATGCCAAAAACGAGCGCGGATTTTACAGCACCTAACAGATCCAGCACCAAGAAGCGTTTTCGTAGTAACGTAAAGGCGCTCACAAATGCCATTCCCATACCAGCACCATTGCCGAGGTAGCGCCACAGGTAACCGATAACAGAGTTGTTTTGGCCATCGCCGAGGAGCATGCCGCCGATGTGAGGAATGAAATCATTCATCCAGCCGATCATCGTAAAAGGAATGCGAACGCAGTCGTAACAACTGACAGCAATGATTCCCATGAAAAATCCCTGCCGCATCAGTTTGCCATAACCAGAAAAGAAATAGCCCAAGGTCATAGCGATAACGATTGCAGGAGCGACGAGAACCATCGAAGCGATGCGAAGGGAGAAAATTTCCATGAGCGCCAAAGCAAGAGCCGTGATCGGTGCAAAACCAACGGCGAAGATGATCACAGCCGCAATGTCGTCCAAAATAAGCGAATCGCGTTTCTTTGCGATGATGTTTGGCTGCATCAATTCGCCGGATTGGTGGAGAGATAGTTCGTTTTTCATACACGATGGGAGCCGTCATGACTCGTCATCAAGTAGATGCGAAATTTTCCTACAAACAAGATCACGGAAATGATCTCAGGTTTAACCTTGGATCAACGTGCCCCAGCGACACTTCCTTTCCTATTCTTATTCTCTTTTTGCTCATGGCGTTACGAAATAGGAGGAAGAGGTGGATAGAGCTTGCGGAGGTGGATGTAGTTTTTGACATTGGGGTGCAGCCAGTCACTTCTTAGGAAATGAGGAGATATTTCTGAACGCAAGGCAGTAGCAGAGGCAGGGTGGGTGCCGGTGATGGCTAGCATTTTCCAGCCATCGCGCGGCTCGGGTGGTTGCTCGCGTGCGAGAACGAGAAAGGTCAGATGTTCGGCTAAATACGTTGCGTTGGCCCAGCGGGGCAGGGCTTGCCATTGATCGTAGCCGAGTATCCAAAACAATTGGCTCTCAGGCATGGTTGTGCGGAAATGTTCGACGGTTCGCCAGCTATACGAGGGCGGCGGTTGGTGGCCCTCGAAGTCATCGACGGTGATGTTTGGGCTATCGGCACAAGCAATTTGTGCCATGGCGAGACGATGCGCAAAGCTGGTGGGGTTGGTGGCGCTTTTGTGTGGCGAGATTTGGCATGGTAGCACGATGACGCGATCTAAGGACGCTTGGGCGGTGGCTTGCTGGATGAGGAAGAGATGCCCTTGGTGAAATGGATCAAAGGTGCCGCCAAATAAGCCGATGCGCTGGGGGGCGTTCATGTGTTGCTGGCTGCGGCTTGTTTGTCATCAAATTCTTTTTTCGAGGCCTTGCGGCATTCGGCGACGAAGTGGTTGCAAGCTTCGCGGCAGTAGAGCGGGATGGCGTGCGGCTCGCTGAGGCCGCTGGCGATGCCGTTGAAGCGGGAGGCTTCGCTGTCGTCGAGCGGCGTGGTGGCATCGAGCTGCCAGAGGATTTTTTTGGCGCATTGGTGGGCGGGGCCGCAGACGCGCTGGATGAGTGCCTGTGCGCCTGGGTTGCTGATGCCACGGGCGAAGCGGTACATGCCGGTTTGGCGGTCGAGTTTGTCGCGCAGGTTTTGCACTTCTAGGGTGCCATTTTGTTTGGCGGCCCAGAGAGTGAAGCCTGCGGGGTAAAAGCCTTCCAGCGCGAGCAAGAGATCATCGAGATGGCTGAGGTGCATGGCCCAGCCGCTGCGGAGGTTGGTTTGACCTTTGGTGAAGCGGTATTCGCCATCGTCGGCGAAGGTCGAGATTTGGCGCGCGGCGTTCGGGTCATGAAAGACTTCGAGGGAGTCGAGATCGTTGTCGTCTTGGTGGTGAAGAAGAAAGGCGACGGAGGGCGGAAGATGGGCGGGTAAGGAGGAGCCGTGTAGGATTTCGATTTGGCCAATGCGGTGGAAGCCGTGGTGGAGAAGGTCTTGGAGTCGGTCGCGGAGTTTCATGCAGGAGAGGTGGTGAGTTGGGTATCGAAGTCGTGGATTTGATCGAGAATGACATCGGCGATGAGCCGCTCGGTGC
>JAIYDP010000351.1 GCA_027487435.1 Verrucomicrobiaceae bacterium
ATTTTGAAGTTTGCTGTTTCACCCAATAGGTGAAGATGTAGTGTGTTTTATTATTCAACTTCCTGAGTTGTATCCATTGTAAATCCAACATAAAAATCAGTAAATCAGTTAAATCAGTTGTGAAAAACTTTGGATTGGTGACATCAACTGCGGATTCTAGGCTCATTCGGATTTAGGGATAATTTGCATCCAATTGGATCTTTTAAGCGAAAACCAATTTGTATGAACTTTGTATCATTTACCCCCTATAGGATCGCAGGAATTCGTGGCTTTGTGGCAAAAACGCCGATGTTTCGAATTTTAAAATCCAAGGTTCGACCCACCAAGCCCGACTTGATCCACGCCGCCGTGGAGGCAGTTCGCGAGGGCCAACTTCGCCCAGGAGATCGGTTTCCGACTCCTGGTGAAATCGTCGAATTCACCGGAGCAACGCTGGTAGATAGCCTTGAGGCCGTCAACACCCTTCTCTGGGAGCGCAGAATCAAGCAGGATCTTTCCGGGCGCCCTTTACGTCTCGAAAAGACATGACGAGAAGGTCGTCGGACTCCCATTCTACAAGAGTTAATCTGCAACAATCCCTACTCGGCACGCCTGTACTTCGTCCTCTGGATTACGCCATGAACTGGCGGATTGCGCCGGTCTGCGGGAGCTTCTTGCGCGCCATTTCGAGATCGAGGTCGCCGTAGTGCGCCATGGGATTGCCGTGGGCATTGAGGAGGGTGGTGTACCAGTTGCCAAGCGTCTTGTGTCCTTCGGTGCCGAGAAACGGCAGGCGGATGTAGCGGCCTGCGATGTCGATATTGCAGTTGCTTCCGGACATGATGATGAAGGGTGCTTCCGTGCCGATGCCGTGGTGGGTCTCGCCGTTTTCCGGTAAATACATGACCATGGTGTTGTCGAACATTGTGCCCTTGCCTTCGGGGGTTGCCTTGAGCTTATCAACAATGGTCTTAACTTGGTTCATGTGGCTGATGCGGATCTGCTCGCGGGTCATCCAGGCGGGGACTCCGCCGAATGCCTCGTCGTGTCCCAACGGGTGGATGCCGACGCGATCCGTTTCGTTTCCGGGCAGGCCGGTGATGGGCGTGCCGAGGTCGTCGATGGTGTAGGTGACGACGTTGGTCAGGCCGGCTTTCATGGCGGCGATGAGAACATCGGTCATGGCCGCCTGTTTTTCGGGCGTGCTGGCATTTGCGCCGCCATTGTCATGCACGGGGTCGAGCGTGGGAAGGAATTCGGCAAGCGAACCTGAGATCGTGATGAGCTTCTTGTTGCGCTCGCGGATCGCGTTGATGGATTCGACCTGCGCTTCCTGGCGTTTGACTTCATGTCCTTTGAAACCGCTTTCTTTCAATCCTTCCTTGCCCTGAAGGAAGGCGAGCATGTCGTTGTCGGAATTGACCGCTTCGGGGTTCAGGACGGATTTGAACAGCTCTCTTCTCGCGGTGTCCGGATCCGCGTAGCAGTAGTTGCGCGTTTGCGGAGCGGGTGCGGAAAATCCCGATACGATACCTGTTCGACCGCCGGCGAAGGACAACTCGACATGGCCGAAAGGCGAGGGAAATAGCTTGGCGAGTTCGAAATCAATCGTCGTTCGCTTGATCGCGCTGAGGGTGTTGTTGTTCGATTTGAAGCAACCCATCACGGAGGAATAGGAGAAATGGACGTTCTCGCTCATCTTCGCGGAGAGTCCCTGGAGGATGGTCATGTGCTCCTTGTGTTCGTCGAGTCCACGCAGCCACTTGGGCAGCTCGTGTTTGCTGAGGTCGGCCTCGAAGGGCTGCTTCGCGTCATCGAGCGCCTTGTCCTTGGCGGAGAAGTTCAGTGGCGCATTCTCGGAGGGGACGAGGCCGCTGGATTTCCGGATGAAAATGAAACGTTTCGGAATGCCCGTGCCAGCACCGCTCGGAGCCGCGAAAAGCTGATGGAAGGACGGAGCCAGCGACATGGCACCGGCGCCGAGAGCTGAGGTTTTGAGGAAATTTCTTCTGCTGAACATAGGTCTAGTCTTCTGTAGGTTTGCGGTAAATGAATGAGTCCGAAGTAAGCAATGACACGATCACGGCATCAAAGCTACCTCCGTTTTCAATGTAGGCCTGCTCGGCATCGATCATGGTTTTTGAATCGGAAAGGAATTCGTTGCGTCCCATGAAATAGCGGAAGGCGTGGCGGATGATGGATTGGCGGACGCGACGGGATTTCGACAGGCGCTCTGCCAGTTCGACCGCGCCAACGAGATCGCCATCCAACAACGTATCTCCGGTGCCGGCAAGATGCCCCGAGGAATCGACGGGAAGGGTCTTGTAGATATCGCGGAGATCCAGCAGGTGGTTGCGGTCTTTCGCCTCGTCCGGCCTCTTGGTGATGAGGTGCTCGGGATATTCCAAATACTCCGCGGTGCGGAAACGACCGAAGTCGTCATACATCTCGAAGGTATTGCCAAGAGGGTTCATCTTTTCATGGCAGTGCCAGCAGGACTTGGATTCGGTGGCACTCGCCAAGCGGGTTCGCAGGGTCTGGTTGTGATTTTCCGGAATCACCGCATCCACCGTGATCGGCACGTTGGGAATGGTGTCGGCCAGGAGTTTTTCGCGCACGAACTTGCCGCGGTGCACGGGATCGGTCTCGGTATTGACAGCATGGGCGATGAGCCAAGCGGGATGGGTCAGCAGGCCCTTGCGGTTGGGCACCTTGGCGGGTTGTATGGACGACCAGTTCCAGTTGTCCTTGCTGTAGCCCCACAGCATCCCGACGTTTTCGCCGGTCATGAAATCGGAGCCGTAGCCGCGATACATGTCGAAAGGTGCCGCGTCCTTCTGACCCTTGTCGAGACGAGCGGTGATGGAGGTGAGGGATTTCTTGAAAAGCGTCAAGCCATCGCCCGAACGGTTGCCGGACTTGAGGTTGTCCGGATTGATGTTGCGCATTGGGTTCGCACGCAGGAAATCCGTGTGTTCGGCCAGTTCCTTGTAACCGAAGTTCTTCCAGTCCTTGTCCTTGAAGTAGGCGTAGATGCGCTTGATGCGGTCGGAAGTGGCGGTCATCGCCTCGTTGTCACCGCTATGGAACACATAGAATTCCTCGGTGCCCATCAACTCCTCGAAGACGTTTTTATCTTTCTCCAGAATGTATTCCACGATACGGTCGGCCTCGTTGACCGCGCGATTGGTCGCATGATCCAGGCGGTCGCCGCCGAAACGTTTCTCGTCCTTGAAAATCTCCAACGCCTTGGGATAGCCAAAGAACTCACGGAAAAACCGCAGCTCGCGGATGGGCATGTCGGTGGTGTTTTCTGCCCAGTTTTTATCCTCAAGGATGGGATCGATGAGCGATCGCACATCGCGCTTGGCGAGCAGGCGTTCGACCTCGCGCTTGTAGTCCTCACGGGTGCTGAGCCGTCCGCTTGTTGCCGCCGCCACCAACTGGGCGTCCGGGCTTTGGTCGGTCAGAGCGTAGGCGATCGCGTAGCTGGCATCGCGGGGGGACATCATCCGGCGTCCGTGTTGATCCGGCTCTCCGACTCCAAGTTCGTTGCGGTAGGCGAATTCGGTGGAAAGCAGGAAGGTCTGGATCAGCTTCTGCACGGCTTTGCGTCGTCCGATTTTTTCCGTGTAGGATTGGGTCAGGGCGACATATTCTGCGGTTTCTTCGGGCGTAGGTTCACGCTCGAGGATCAGCTTGGAAAGCTGGCTGGCCAGTTTGGTGAGAATTTCGGAGCTTGGCGG
>JAIYDP010000320.1 GCA_027487435.1 Verrucomicrobiaceae bacterium
GGTGTGCGTTTTTGGGGGGGGGGGGGTGGGGGGGTGGGGGGGGGGTGAGGAGGAACCGTCTGGGAGACGGAAGTTCCAATAAAATGTCTGCTGCACCGGCGCTTCGTTGCACGTGACGGCCTCGGCGTAAAAGATGGACTTTGTCTGTTAGCACGCAACCCCCCCCCCCTTACGTCATCAAAGCTGCTAGGGCGCGAGTTGTTGAGGAGGAGGTACAAGTTGCGCGGCGCGAGGGGCTTTGAGTCCCAGAACCTGGCGGAAGTTAAACGAAGAGAAGTCTTTTAGTTCAATCAAATAAAAAAATAGTAAAAATACTGACAAGATTTTCTTTTTTAAAAAAACAAGAAAACTGGAGCAGCGAGATGCAAAGGGGCAGAAAACAAGGACTCAAAAAAAATCGAGAAGATCTACCCCCCCCGGTGGACGTCGGGGCCGTACCGGAAGACGACAGCGTCGCCGTAGAGGACGAAGTCGCCGATTTTGCCCGCGCCGACGGGGGGCAGCACCTCCAAGAGGTGCGTGTTTTGTTTTTCGCGCGGGCAATTTATTTTTGTTTTGTTTTTTGAAAAATAAATGCAGGTGTTTCCGATCGCGTGGTCCTCCACCTCAAGGACAACCTGAGGGGGGGGAGGGGAAGGTTAAAAGGGAGGGGTGGTATGGGCAGAAGAGAGCGACTTAAAAATCTTAGAACGTGTGTTCGGCAGGAGGGTGTGGGTCTAGAGGGGGGGGGGGTACTTTGTCGCCGTAACAGAGGTGCTCGCGCGGTGCGCCGACGGTCTCCATCATCCAAACGGACATGCGGCTGCGGGCGCCGTAGAGGTTTGTGTGTTGGGGCGCGCACGATGCGAGAGCAAACGGCTCTTGGTTTGACTTGATGACCACAAGCGTATTCGTTGGGATGCGGCGTATCAGCTGCGACTGGCGCGACACGACGGAGATGACCCTCATGCGGACTTGGTGCTGCTCAAAAAGAAGCTGCGGTTGGTCCGTTGGCGCCAGCTGCAGGTCAACTTTTGAACGGATGAGATGAAAGCGATAAAACACAATTATACCGCCACTGGGGGTGCGCAGCGTGAGTTCAAACGGCATGTCGGCGCCGATCTCCAACTTCGCGCGGAGGGCGTCCAGGACCTCTTCGGTTGTCGACGACGGCCTAACAGACAAAGCCACCTTCTTGTTAGAGCAGCATAAAAAAATTACTTTTGTTTTGTTAGGGAAGAGGTCGGGGGGGAGCATGAAGATGACGACGTCGGACTGGCGAAAGGTCAGGGTAGAGATAAAAGTAGGGTTTAAGATTTGTTTTTTAAACAAGGGATGCCGTCCCCTACTTTGGTGTTGACTTCGTCGCGCAGCCGCGTGATGGCTTGCGCCACGGCGCTGGGGGACAGCTCTTTCTCACTTTTCTAATATTTGTTAGCTCAGAGGAGGGGGGAGCTTGGTTAAACGTGAACCACAAAGTCTGTTAAAGTCCAAACGACGCTGCGGCCGCGCGCCGTCACGACAACGCCGCGGGAGGGCTCGTCTTTGGCCCCGTCAACCGACGCGAGGTCAAGTTTGACCTTTGCGGGGGGGGGGTCAGACAGACTCAAAATACTCGCTTTTAAGAGAGGCGATTCAGACAGAACACATCAACGTCAATTCAAACCAATACCTCATTTAAATAGTTCTTTTTCAAAAAATAGAAAAGAAAATTCAAAATCCACGCACGGGGGGGTCCTCAGCGGAGGCGTCTTTCGACGGGAGGAACGCGAGGACGGTCGAAAAAAGATAAATGCAGCCCGCGACGGATCTGTTATCTCGCACGAGCGAGCAATGTATTTCTGACTGGAGTTAAAAGGTGGCATTGAGAGGTTAATTGAAAAGGGAGGGGGGCGGACTGTCGCGCAGGGGGAGGGTCGAATCGACGCCGAGGCGCCTCAGCGCCGCCTCCGTCCATTGGGAGAAGCTAGACACCTTCGCGTTGAGATAAAAGCGAGAATCCACACCTCCTGGATGGCCGCACGAGTGCGGCGCGCGCCGTCGAGGAGCGCCCGCGCGACGGCAGCGACGTCGGCGAGGCCCCCAAACGCCTCAACCTGCGCGCTGTCAAATTCGGGTTTTGTTCGCGACTTTTCCGTCCACGAGGTAAAGAATAACAGAGTTGTCGCGCTTCCTTTTAAGTTGTTTCACCGACGCGAAGCGAAGGAACAGCCGCGCAGTCCGGCCGGCCTCGTCGCGCGGCTCAAAAACGAGCGCGGCGCGGAGGATGATCAAACGGCCTTCCCGCCCAAGCCGCGAGCATTCAAATTCTGTAACGAAGGGTCAGAAAGGCGCGGGGGGGGGGGGGCATTGCCAGCGGCGATGCGGTCGTCAGGGGCGAGGCGGAAGGACATTTGCAGCCGCGCAAAGCTGCGGGCGTCGGGGATTTTGTTGACGTACGCGACCTTTAAGACTAAAAAAAGGGGGGAAATGGGAGGGGGGGAGGGGGGGAGGGGGGTTACGGCGTCTTCGTCGCTGTGGGCTAGGAGAACGCGCAGGACGTCGCGCACGTCGAACCTTAACAGACTCAGACTCTCCTTTCATTAAGAGAGGCCGTACGGGAGGCCCTGCCTGAGGTTGTCGTTTGAAAGCAGCTTCGAGTGGATCCAAACGAGCCGCCGCGTCGGCACGTCGCAGAGGGTGATCATATTTCTGAAAGAGGGGGGGGGGTTGGTGTTTGTAGTTTAAATGCGCCGCACTGCAAGCGCTTGACCCCGCGGCTGTTTCGAATCGCCGCGATGACAGCGCCGTCCGCGTCGGCAAAGCACGCGGCCAGACCGTCCGGCTTATGGCGTCAAAAAACAATGCACCCCCCCCCCCGCTCCTTCGTAATCCACTTGCAGCTACTAAAATAACTTTCCCAACCGAAATACATCAAAATGTCATGAGGGGAAGCGGCGAGAACCTGCAGGAGCTTGCGCGCGAATTTGAACTGCAGCGCCGTTGCGGGGGGCTTGTCCGCGGCGACGGGGAGGAGGATCGCCTCCATCGCCGCGACGATGCGGTGGAACATCTTCGCGAGCAGCTCGCGCTGCACGCTCTCGTCCAGCAGCAGCGTCCGCAGCTGGTCCGACTTGTCGAGAAGGGGGGGGGCAGGGGGTCAGTCGGGTCAACTCACGACGCACGATAACCGACTCAAATTTCGCCCACTGCGCGTCGAAGTCGCGCGACGCGGCGCTCATCGCCTCCGCCACGACGGCGCCGAACGCGCGGACGGCCATTTCGTCCACGACGAGGTCCAACCCCGCCCCGAGCGCATCGCGTGCGTACCTCCGCCCTAAGCCCCCCCCCCCCCCCCCCCACCGCTGCATTGACTCGATGACACCATCGAGCTCTTTGTCCTCCACCCCCGTCGTGCGAAACCACTCCTCGCACTCGCGGAACAAAAACTGAAGCGAATTCAAACGCACGCTCGTCTGCACGCGTCAACCCCCCCCCTCCTCCTCCGCACGGGCAGGTGGATGACGGGCTCGTGGGTGAACTTGCGCTCATCCGCGCGGTCCAGAAGCGCGCGGATGGAGTTCGCCTTCGAGTCGCTGGCGCCAATTTCCACCCCCCCCGCTGCCGTTCCGCGCGCGTCTTTGGCCGACGCTGAGGCGCCGAGGGCAAGCCTGGGGGCGTCAGGGCGATTGGAGGAGAGGGGGGGGTACATTTGTTCGATGATTTCAAAGTCGCCCAACCGAACAGCTATGTGGAGGGGGGGGGTGCCTTCGGCGTCGATGCCGTTGATGTCAACACCATGCTTAACTAAATGCCTTCAACCTGTTAGCGCCTTGCACCTCATAACCAACCGAATGATTTTTAGCGCTGCTGTGCGGTTCTTCTCGCGCGCATCTTCGCGGGATTTTAAATCGTCGCGAATTTTCCAGAGGAGAAAATGCAGCGCATTGCCACCCTCACGGCGCGGCGCGCGCCACAAATTCAAACTGCGGCGGGTGCCGGCTGCGGCAAGAGCCTTCTCGTCGTAGGCCGAAATTGAATTGGAAATGTCGTCGTCTGGCGCGCCGTAGGCGTCGGGATGGGAAAACGTCTGGCGGTTGGAGGGGGGGGGGGGGTAAGGGGGGCAAGAGTTTTGGCGACGTACAATTGACTCTGTTATATCCTTTGTCATGGCGTCAAGGAGCAGGGCCGAGAACTCGTTTGTTATTTTAGCGACGCCGTTGAGGAAGCTGAGGACGAGGTCGTGGCCGGGGTTAAAATTAACATAAACAGATATTAAGGACGCGACAAGACTGAATAGTTAGCGCGCTCAGCGAAAAAAGCGTGTACGCAGCGTAGTCAGAAGTACCAGGGGTGCACATGGGCAGCCCCGTCGGGTCACGGCCGTCCAGCATCGCAACCTGCCGCAAATAAGGACCCCCCCCCCACTGCAAAGTCAAACGTCAGCGGCCGAGACGATCGAATCGACGTTAGCCGCGCGCTGCATGGCGTCCTTAAGCCGCCCCAACAGGACGTCCGCAGCCTCGCGGATGTATTTTTCAAAAATGACCGTTGGCTGCGGGTGGTTAATGAGTATCTCATTTAAGAATGTAGAGCCGATGAGGGGCTGAAGCCGCACCTTCATCAGCTTGTCCGGCAGCACCCCCATCTCCTCCCCCCGCTTGTGCAACTCCCCCAGCTGCGTCAACACCTCCCCCAAGTCAAAAAAACAAACTAAATGTGGGATTACGCTTTCAAGCATCCCATCGACAAGGGCAGGGTACTTGGCAACAAAAGCTGAAAACCGATCATGAAGGCGCCTAAAAGAATTTTTAGAAAAGAAATGGGTGGGAACGAGGGGGGGGGGGGGGGGCCGCCCGAGAAGACTCTTGGAAAAGAAACTTTGGCAAAGGCCACCACGCAAAGGAATCACGCCCA
>JAIYDP010000345.1 GCA_027487435.1 Verrucomicrobiaceae bacterium
GATAGAGTAGTAAAAAAATTAACGAACGATGGGTGCGTTCCTTAAGCGAGAGGAAATCAAGTTTGGGAGCGTCGCCATCCAAACGACACTCCCGATTTTTCTAAGAAGATACCCATAACTTCCTGAAAGGTGATTCTGCCCGAGGGCTTTGGATGAAAAAAAGAACATCAGTATCTTCTGCTCTGAGAATGGGGTAAAAAAAAGGAGCTACATCAACGATTCAGCTCCTTTGGAATAGAACAGGGAGGAGTCCGACGACTCCTCCCTACCTAAGAATTACGCGTTTTTGCGGCGGCGGCTCATCAAGCCAAGGCCGAGAAGTCCACCAATGAGGAGGTTGGAAGCTTCTGGAACGGCGGTAAACTGGAGTGTACTTCCGGTGATGGTGAAGAAACTCGTGGATGAGAAACTTCCACCAATATTTTCGTAGGAGAAATCACCAGATGAGAAGCCCGTCGTTCCCGTCCATGTGACCAAGTCATAAGTGGTGTTATAAGCAGGAGCCGCACCCAAGAAGTTGAACTTGAAGGTAGTGCCAGTGCCTTTGGCGAAGTTGCCAGTGATGGCAAGCTTGTCTGAGCTAGTGCTGGTGTTGGATAGATCGAATTGGAAAAGATTCGATCCGCCGTTCCACGTCGTTGCACCGGTGCTCAAAGTTCCGATGGCAGCGGTTCCATTTCCAGGAGCAACATTGCCAGTGACAGCAACGGTGCCGCGCACAGTGCCTGCACCTGCTAGAGTCGCACCAGATGCAACAGTAAAGGCACTGCTGCTGTGGGTGCTGCCATTGACGCGTAGCGTACCCGCACTCACCGTTGTGGTGCCTGTGTAATTGTTGCTGCCAGTGAGCGTCCAAGTGCTGGTGCCGTTTTTGCGCAAGCTCAAAGCACCATTGTTGTTGTGGGTAATCGCTCCCAAGGTATTGCCGGCCGTAGAGCCAGCAAGATTCAAAAACACCAGTTGGCCGTTACTTGTCATGCTGACAGGGCCAATCTCTACACTCGTGCTGTTCGCATTCAGGTGCAATCCGCCGCCACCACCCCCGCCACCGAAGCGGTCAACTTTCAGGGTCGGTATGCTTAAGGTGTAACCATTTCCGCCAGTAAAGTTCAGATTGTTCTCGTTGCCGTGGCTTTGTTGGGACGAAAATCCACCGTTCAGAGTCAATAGGTTGCCCGTACCAGAGGAAACCCTGTTAACATCGATCGTAACTGTGGCACCACCAGTGGAAGATACGGTAGTCAGCGGTGTGTTGAACACTGTGGCACTGTTATTCCGAAGCTGAAGAGTAGCGCCACTAACCATGTTCACGGCCGTTGCTGTGTCGACGGCGTCGGCGTGAGCAAGTTGCAGCGTGCCAGCGTTAAGATTCACCGCTGCGGCGAAAGTATTATTGTTGGAAAGCGCGAGAGTTCCAGCGTTGACGTTCACCGAGCCTGTAAAGGTGTTGGCGCCGGAAAGCGTTAGCGCGTTGGCGCCCAACTTCGTGAGTGAGAGGTTCGTTGCACCTGCATTGCTCACGCCACCCGAGAAGGTTGAGTCGGCACCAACGTTGAGTTCCAAGCCAACGTTACCAGAGAAGGTTACCGTGCTTGATGTTCCGCTGCCTACACCGCTAAGAAGACCTCCGAGGGTGCCTGCTCCGCTAGTGCCAGTAGTCCAGTCGCCACCAGTGCCAAGATCGATGCGAAGGTTGGTGCCGGAGCTTACAGCCACTGTGCCTGCATTGGGCATTGAGGCAAGGCTGCCGAAGGCAAGGGTGCCTGCGCTGATGGTTGTACCTCCGTTGTAAGTGTTCGTTCCCGTGAGACTTAACAATCCATTTCCTTCTTTGATCAAACCAGCAGTACCAGTGCTGTTGGTGATCGCACCTGAAAGTGTTGATGTTGCTTGCAGCTGTGCACCAGCATTGGCAACAACCGTCCGGTTCGCACCGCTCAGGTTAATAGCACTCGATATGGTTAGTGAAGAAGATGACTGCGATGTCGAAGCTTGTAGGAGAAACTTTGATGGGTTGAAAGTATCACTACCCCAAGTAATGGCGCCGATGTTCCAAGTCAGTCCGTTGTTTCCATTCATAGAAAATCCGCTTTCGCCACCAAGAATTTGAATTTGGCCTGCCCCTGTTCCTTGGGCTCGTGTATTTGTAGCCGTCCAACGCTGATCAATCACACCGCCGTTGAGAGTGATGTTGCCTGATGTTAGCCATGCAAGTTGGTCTCCATATTGCAACACACCGCCATTGACTGTCACGGGACCTGTTAGTCCGGTAGCACTATTGTGTAAGTTCACACGACCTGTTCCATTCTTTACGAGTCCGCCACTTGTTGCACTTAAAGCGGCACCGAAAGTAATCGTTCCCGTTCCACCTAGGGTAAGGGTATTGGCGCCAGCATTAACAGCACCGTTGAAAGTAAGTACTGATGCCGAATTGTTCGTCCATGTTTGTGAGGTTCCAACAGTGATAGGACTTGAGTAGGTAACAGCCGCTGCCGAAGGATTGATGGTCATTCCGCCGTTGATGGTAAGCGTATTCGCTGTGCCAGTTGAGCCGAGTGTGTAAGTGCCAGTGAACTGATTGAAAGTAATCGAACCAACCGACGTGGTACCAGCAAGGGTGACCGCACCACCGGCAGTAGCTGCACCGCCGAATACGGCATCGCTACCAGATACCCAGTTTTGATTGCTACCATTGAACCATAGATTCGTTCCGAGCCAGTTTCCAGCACCGTTGGTTTGCCCAGAACCAGTTCCGTTCGCATCCCACTGGAGTTGGGCGGAGGCAAGATTGATTGCGAAAAAAGATCCGCAGGCGATGTAATGCAAGGGGCGTAATTTTGATTTCAGTTTCATGAAGGATGTATAATTTTGTTGTTTTTGTCTTCGAAGACGCGCCTTTTTATTTGATTTTGCATCCTCGCACAAGTGATTTTTTGCATTTTTGCCTTGCTCCTGTTACTCATTGGGTAGCAGAATTTGTTCCATGAAAGCCTTTCATCCGTTGTCGGCAGCAGAGCAGCTCGCGAATCACCTGCGCGAAGAGATCCAAAGTGGCGCGCTAGACGCGGCAATGCCCGGAGTAGGGCAGCTTGTGAAAAACTTAGGCGTTGGCACAAAAACGGTGGTGGCAGCTATGGAAATCCTCAAGAAGGAAGGTCTCATCGCGACACCGGGAATCAGGATGAAGCATAAGATCGTAGCGAACGAAAGCACCAAAAAGACAGGGCTGCAAATCCGCTTGCTATTGTATGAAGAAAGCGACATGCACGACGAACACACGGTGCAATTGTATCATCGGCTGGAGGAACGAGGGCACCCGATCATTGCTACGCCGAAAACGATGACGAACATGAAGTTTGATTTGGAACGAATGGTGGATATGATTCAGAAGAATCCTGGCGATGCATGGATCGTGCGCGCGGGCTCGCGGCCCTTGCTGGAATGGTTCGCTTTGCAGACCCTTCCGGTTTTCGCCTGGTTCGGCAGGCAAGATCAATTGCCCATCGCTGGCCTGGCAACGCGCGTATCGCCCGCCATGATCGAAGCTTTGCAATTGATGGTGAAGCTTGGGCATCGTCGCATCGTCATGCTGGTGCGAGAAGAGCGGCGAAAACCGACGCTGGCGACGATGGAGAGGAATTTTCTGCAAGAACTGAAACGCCTAGGCATTGAGGTGGGAGCCTACAATCTGCCGGATTGGGAGAATGATCCCGTGAGCTTTCATGCGTGTTTGGAATCGCTATTTCGGCATACGCCCCCTACGGCGATGTTTTTGGACGAGTCGGCACTATTTTTTGCGACGCTGCAGTTTCTGGCCAGCAAAAATCTATCGGCACCACGGGATGTGTCATTAGCGGTATTTGGCGAGCACCCGGCATTTGAGTGGCTCAAGCCGGAGGTATCGCGCATCACGACCGACACGAGTCCCTTGGTATCCCGAGTGGTGAACTGGGCAGAAAACGTAGCAAACGGCAGGGAGGATAGGCAGGAGATGACTATTCTATCGAAGTTTATCAAAGGGGGGACGATTGGAAGGATGAGGGATGAAGGATGAGTTATGAAAGAAGAAGCTGAAAAACTGAAAAACTGAAAAACTGAAAAACTGAAAAACTGAAAAACTGAAAGGCTGAAAGGCTGAGATGGGAGTGGGAACGCAACTGGAGAACAGGCCATACTGCTGGGCTCGTGAAACGGCTTGCAGATCGAAGTCTGGCAACGAGGTGCTGGCGCTCTACTTCGGATCTCGGGATTATCCTCAAATCCGTGGGTGACCTTCCTTGGAGTGCTGCGACATGTCGCAGCTTTGGTTCAGGGCGACATGTCGCCCTGAATGGAAAGCTCGGACATGTCCGAGCACTCCAAATCGCAGGATGCTCGCTTGGTTATGCTTTGAGATCTTTCCAGCGGGGGTGGGCGAGGACTTGAGGGGGAACCATGTCGCGCCAGGCGAGATCACCGGCGTGGCACATTTCGCGCACGGCGTAGCTGTTGGTGAAGGTATATTTGGGGTCACCTTGAAGTGTTTCGCGGATCTGCTTGAGGCCAAGCAGGTATTCTAATAGTGGCCTCTGCTCCTCGGGAAGGGCGGCGGTGGATGCGGTGCGCAAGTTGCCATGGGCATCGCCTTGTGGATAGACGTAAAGGCGAAGACCATTGCGCAACATGCGCCCGAAGGTCTCAAGCAGGCCGCCAGGGATGTTTTCATACCATTTTTCTTGGAACAGTTCCTCAAACAAACAAACGCCAAGCACCATGCCTACCGGCTTGCGGGTATGGCGGGTGAGGAATTCACTGAGCCGTGCGAAGCGGGCGAACTTGGAGATGAGAACATACTTGCCCATGGATTGTAAGACATCGGCACGGGCAAGGAAATCAGCTTTGTTGACTTTGCCCTCGGAGATCAAGAGATTGTTCATGGTGATTTCCATGATTTCTAGGAGGCCCTCGGCTTCGCTACCGTGGTCGGCACGGAAGGCTTGGCGACCTTTTTCTAACATGTCCATGTGGAGCAGCGTTACGGGATCAAAGCTGCCGCGTTTGACCAAGATGGGGCGGCGATGGAAGACATCAGCCGCTTGCTGAATGGAGCCATCGGGCCCGAAGAGCGCAGCATCGGCAAGACCTTGCTCGACAAGCTCTAGCGCGCAGATACGGCCATCGAACTGAGCCTTGGGAAACGCAGGGCCGCTGACGTGGCACATATCGATCTCGACACGGCGGCGATCGAGTCCTTCGAGGAGCACAGGCATCAATTGGCTGAGGCTGGCGCGATGGTAATAAGCGGCAGTGAGCAAGTTGACCCCGATTATGCCCATGGCGTTTGCTTGCTCGGCGTTTGTGTCATCGTGCAACTTGACGTGAAGGACAATCTGGTTGGGATTGCCGCCGGGTTCCGCTTGGAAGCGAATCCCAAGCCAACCGCGGCAGGCATCGCTATCCGCATCGCGGAAGCCGCGTGCGCGCACGGTATCGCAAAGAGCGAAGAATTGGGTCTGTGAGCCGCGTTTTTCACAAAGACGCTGGTGGAGAATTTCGTATTCGTGATCCAACATCGCTTCCAGTCGTTGGCGAGAAACGTAGCGATCCGAGCGACCGTAAATTTCATCGCTAAAGGTCATGTCGTACGCGGACATGGTTTTGGCGATGGTGCCAGCAGCTCCGCCAGCGCGAAAAAACCAATTGGCGATTTCTTGGCCGGCACCAATTTCGGCAATGGTGCCGTAAATGAGCGGATCGAGATTGATCGTCAGGGCTTTTTCGAGAGTGGCTTTTGGGGTCATAGAGGGAAGTGAGCAGTGAGCAGTGAGCAGTGAGCGGTGAGGGTGTTTAGAGTATTTTGAGGAGATAGTCGGCAACCCAGCCTTCCTGGTCAGCGTGATTGCGGCACCAATGCCATTGATGAACTTGGCGAAGGGAGGTTAAGGCATCGCCACGCTTTACGGTGAGCACGGTGGGGTCAAAGTCTTGAATGACAGAAAAACGACCTTCGCCGAGAGGTTCGAGAATTTCCTCTGGCACATATCCGTTGTTGCCAAAAGCGTTTTCGGCCCAAACCCAACCGGGCCAGGTGCGGTCGGCTACGCCGGTGGTGACTTCATCTCCGGACTTAAGAAAAAGCGGATTGCTATCGGTGTCCTGGTAGTCCGCATTTGCTACATATTGCGCCATGCCGCGAAGCTATGTGACCTTCGCAGATGGCGCAAGCACGATGAAGAGATTTTTCACCACAACCGGAGCGAAGCGGAGATAGCCGAACTGATTCTATCGATAAAAAATGAGGCAAAGGGCACGGAGGACGCGAAGTTTTTTGAAGTTTTTAGGGAAGAAAGAAATTCAATCGGATCAATAGCTCTGTTTGTTTCGTGGTTAAAAATCTCAAACCTTAGCGATCTTTGCGTCTTTGCGGTGAAAAATGGACGCAAATCGATAGGAATCGTGGATTTGAACCGCAAAGGCGCGAAGGGCGCAAAGTTTTTTGAAGTTTTTTCAGCAGAATTAAATTCAACCGGATCAATACCTCTTTGTCTTCCGTAGTTAACAATCTCAAACCTTAGCGATCTTTGCGTCTTTGCGGTGAAAAATACCACAGATGGAGGGGATGGATGGGATTGTTTCACCACAATGGGCACGGAGGACACAGAGGGGCTTCTCGGGGAGAAGCTCCTTGAGCGCTGGGAACAGGCGGAACGAATTTACAGAGGTCTGTGGTTGTACCGCGGATGCTAGGCACATGGAAATGTGTATCGGCAGGTTGTCAGAGGACTGCCGCTTTTTGGGGACGAGCCGCCGCCTTTTGGGGACGAGCCGCCGCTTTTTGGGGACGATCCGCCGCCTTTTGGGGACTAGCCGCCGCTTTTTGGTGGAGAGCCGCCGCTTTTTGGTGGAGAGCCGCCGCTTTTTGGGGACGAGCCGCCGCCTTTTGGGGACTAGCCGCCGCTTTTTGGTGGAGAGCCGCCGCCTTTTGGGGGCGAGCCGCCGCCTTTTGGTGGAGAGCCGCCGCCTTTTGGGGGCGAGCCGCCGCTTTTTGGGGACGAGCCGCCGCCTTTTGGTGGAGAGCCGCCGCTTTTCGTTTTGTGGTTTCCCAGAACGGAAGAAACAGGCGAGACGCCTGTTTGCCGAGACAGGCTGGAAGCCTGTCCTCCTTTTGGAAATCTTGAGCTAGACTTTGAAGAGGCCACCGCGTTTGCCGCCGATGACGGCGGCGCCGATGATGGCGACGGAGAGGAAGACCATGGCCCAGATTCCTAGCGCGGCGGCGAGTTGCACGCCATTTCCTAGGGAGCTTAAGAGGGTGTAGATGGCTTTGGTGATGGGGAAGTGCTCGTTTTGTTGGGCGAGGATGAGGCTATCGCTGACTTCTAGCATCGCAAAGGCGAAGGCGAGAATGGCTCCTGCGGCGATGTTGGCTCCGATGAGCGGGATGGCGATTTTTCGCAAGGTGCGGAAAGGAGTGGCACCGAGTGATTTCGCGGCTTCTTCCAGCACTGGGTTGCTTTGTTGGAGGCCTGCCACGGCGGAGCGCACAACGTAAGGCAAGCGACGAAAGGCGTAGGCGATGATCAAGAGCAGCGCGGGGTTGCCATCGGCCCCGATGAGGAAGGAAAAAGGTTTGCCGGGTTGCGAGAGCGCGAGGTAGCCAAAGGCCATGACCAGGCCAGGCACGGCGAGGGGCAGCATGACCATGGCATCGAGAAGACTGCGGCCACGGATTTTCGCACGGACGACGACCCAAGCAATGGCGAGTCCGAGCACGATGTCGATGATGGTGGCCATGGAGGCGTAGAACAGGCTGTTTTTGATGGATGGCACGACGAGGCTGTCGCCGAGGGCTTCGTTGTAATGTCGCAGCGTCATGGTTTCCGGCAGGATGGTTTGATACCAATCCTCCGAAACGGAGAGAAAGATCACGCCGCAGTGCGGGACGCTGGCGATGAGGAAGATGAAGAGGAAAAATCCTGCGGTGAGGAAGGACTTGTAGCCGCGCAGCGGTAGGTCATTGCTGCGACCTTTCGGACGTGGCGCGGTGCCAAGCGGTGAACGACCGAGCACGAGCTTTGAAAGAGCAAAGACTCCTGCGGAGATCACCAGCATGATGGCGACGATGGCATAGGGAATCGGGTTATCGCCAAGGCCTTTGATGCCATCATAGACTTGCACGGGGGCGACGCGGGCGTAGTCGAACACCAGCGGCACGC
>JAIYDP010000185.1 GCA_027487435.1 Verrucomicrobiaceae bacterium
ACGTTGATATGACATGACACGACTAGATGTGACATGACGTTGAGATGACATGACACGACTAGATGTGACATGACGTTGAGATGACATGACGATGAGATGAGATGAGATGAGATGACATGACGATGACATGACATGACGATGACATGACGTTGATTGATGGGAGGCACCTTGGGGACGCGGCAGATGCACGCCGTGGCGAAATTGTGGTCACGCGCTTGGATGCAGCGGAGGCAGCAGAGGCGCTCATACCCCGCCTATCTGATGTTAATTTATTTATAGAACGAGGGTGTGGAGGGCTTTAAGACATGGGGGGTGCGGCACCTTCTTCCACTTGGCGATGAGGCTTGCGTCTGCGTAGCCCTCCCTGAGGCAGAAGTCGTACACGGCCCTCGAGATCTGCTGCTTCTTGAAGAACATCTCGTACACGTACCGCGTCCGCTGGTGGTGCAGCCGAAAGATCCCCCACGCGCTCTCAGACTTTCGCTTCCCTTCGTGCGGCTCATTTTCCGCTGCCACGTCAGCACCCGCATCCACCCCCCCCACCGTCCCGCATTTTCCTCGTCAGCTCGTTCAGGACGGCCTCGACGACCTCAAAGCCCTCGGGGACTTTGGTTTTGGACGTGCGGATCTTTGGCATTGTTTGACTTTTAACTAATTTTTTAGTTGAGAAAATAGAGCACATGAATTGGGTTGTGCTCTCTCTCGTCCTCGTGGCGGCGGCCGAAATGGAGTTCTACCCCGCGGCGGGTGGGAAGGTGTCTTTTCGCGGCCGGACGATGCGGGGGGCGAACGGGTCCGTCTGCTTCGACTGGCCGGGGTCGGAGCTTTTTTTCTTCGCCTTCGCGACGGAAGTGTCCGCCGCCATGGCCGACGGCGCCAACGAGTACGACCTCCTCCACGACGCGTACGTCGCCGGCAAGGTCGTCACAGACGTCGCCGTGCCCGTGTACAGCCTCTGGCGCTCCGTCCGCCCCACCCTCGTGCGCCTGGCGCTGCGCAAGCGGACGGAGGCCAACGTCGGCGCCCTCGGCGCGGCGTGCCTCCGCGGCGTCTTCGCCGACGGGCCCCTCATCGCCGCGCCGGAGCTGAACGGGCGTTTGTTTGGTGCGTGTTGAGTGTGCGCGCTAAACGCTAAAAGAGTTCATCGGCGACTCTTTAACCTGCGGCTACGGCGACGAGGGCAACGCCACCTGCCATTTCTCCCCCGCGACGGAAAACAGCGCCAAGGCGTGGGCGCCGCTCCTCGCCGCGCGGTTCGGCGGTGCGTCCTTTTCGTCGTCTGACTTAACAAACAAGCGGCGTCGTCTGTTATCGCGTACAGCGGCAGGGGCGTCGTCCGCAACTACGGCGACAAAAACGCCACGTCCGCAACGCCCATGCCGGCGCTTTACAAACGCCTCCTCGCGTCAAGCGACACCCCCCTCCCCCCCGCGACGCGAGCGCCGGACGCCGTGTTTGTTAATTTAGGTACAAACGACTACTCGACGGAGCCGCACCCGCCGACGGACGTTTTTGAACGGGGTCGCCCCCCCCCCCGCGCGCTAACAGACTCAGGTTACGCCGACCTCCTCAACTTCGTCGCCGCGCGCTACGCCGCCGTCCCGCACGCGAAGGCGCCGCGCATCTTCGCCGCGTGCGGGCCCGTCCTCGGGACGTTCTGCGGCTCCGTTCGAAAAGTGTGCGGCCAGCACGGCGGCTGCGCGTTCATCGACATGACGTTTGGGTTCGAATGCCCGCGGGATTGCGGCTGCGACGGGCACCCCAACGTCGCGGCGCAGAAGAAGATGGCGGACGCTGCGTTTGGCGTTGTTTGGCCGCTGCTGGGGGGGATGTAGGGGGGGGGTTGTGAAAGGGGTCTTGCGAAATGCTGGCAGGAAGGACATGCGGCCCCTCTGCGGCGCAACTCGCCGAATCTGTCGGCTGCTTAAGCGCGAGGCCATCTCTTCCGCCACGCGTTCTGATAACCGACAATTGCTCTAAATTCCGCACGTCTGTTAGCCACACGACCAAAATGTCCGCGACGTGGGCCGAGTGGCACGTTGGCTTTGCGCTGGGGATGCTCACCATCCGCGCCTTCTACCTTCTGAAAAGGACCTCAACCGCCGAGAGGCACGTCGAGCCCCTCCGCTCCCGCCTCTTCGGCTTCGCCCTCATGGCCAACGTCGCCGCCTCCAACGCAGCCTTCGCCTTGCTCTGCCCCAGCCCTCACGCCGTCTGCAATGCCGCACCACCCTGTCCGGATTGGCTCCGCGCCGTCGGCGCCTGTCTCTCCGCCGCAGGCCTCGTCCTCTTCGCCCGCAGCCACGCCGCCCTCGGCGCGAGTTGGTCCGGCCGCGTCACCCTCCGCTCCGCCCACCGCCTCGTCACGGACGGGCCGTACCGCATCGTCCGCCACCCGATGTACGCAGCAGCATGGCTCTACGCCATCGGCGCCTCGCTCCTCTCCGCCAACGCTGTTGTGGCGCTGTCGTTTGTTATGTTAGCGTTTTACGCGTCGCGGCGCATGGCGCTGGAGGAGGCCCTCATGGTCGCAACGTTTGGAGGGGCGTACGTCGAGTACATGAAGGGCACCCGCCGGTTGGTGCCGTGGGTGTATTGATCGGCGCCGCCGCCGCCGGAGGTCGAATTTCGAAGCAGACGTTCAAATTTCGAATTTCGAATTTCGAATTTCGAATTAGTAAACCGCATCAGCTGCCCAATGCTAGCGCGGGGTGCGTCCGAGCGCATCGGCCGTGCGCTGCGACGTCGAAGTCACGCCCTTGGGTCGGAAAGTCTCAGTGGCGCTGCGGGCTGCCGTCGAGTGCAAAGTACAAGTCAGAAGTACCTTTCAGACATGGCGGTGACGGTGCGAAAGGTTACGCTTCTGTCCGGCCCGAGCGCGCTCGAGAGGGTCCTCATCGTCGGCGACATCCATGGCTGCTTAGACGAGTTCGACGACCTCCTCACAGCCGCCCAAGTCGGGCCCGCCGTCGCCGTCGTGTGCGTCGGCGATTTGCTCGCCAAGGGCCCCCACGCAGAGGCCCTCATCGCGCGCCTGCGCGGCCTTGGCGCCCTCTCAGTCGTTGGCAACCACGACCTGGCCGTTCTGCGGCGGCTGGATGATCCGCGCGATGACGCGCAGACGGCGGCGGCGCGGGAGCTGTCGGCCGAAAGCGTCGCGTGGCTGCGGGCGCTGCCGCACGTCCTCCTCGTCGACGACGACCTCCTCGTCGTGCACGCGGGCCTCGTGCCCGGGGTGCCGCTGGGCCAGCAGACGGTCGAAGACGTCACGACCGTTCGGACCGTCGCCTCCGCCGGCGGCAGCTTCGCAGCGGCGGAGGGCTGCGACGTGGGCGCGCCGTGGGCGTCGCTTTGGGAGGGGCCACGCCTCGCCGTGTTTGGCCACGACGCGAAGCGAAAGCTGCAGGAGTGGCCGCATGCGGTGGGGCTGGACACCGGCTGCGTGTACGGGGGGGAGCTGTCGGCGCTGGAATTGCCGTCGCGGCGCATTTTCAAAATTGCGGCGCGGAGGCAGTACGCGGCGATGAAGGAGTAGGAGGACCCGCTTGTTTGGGCCCCCAGCGAGCCCCTCGACGCTGCGTCGGGTTGGAATGTAGCGCTCGCTGCTTGCCACAACACGGGCAGCGGCTGAGCGAGTGACCGTTAAAATTCAAATAATCCAAATATTTATTCGTCATGGCACACTACCACGTGTTCACAGTCCCGCCGAACGAGGACATCCTCGGCGCTGTCAAGCACTACGTCAAGAGCAAGGGCATCAAGGCTGCATTCATGGCGTCGTATCGAGCAGCCGTTGACGCCTTTTGACGCTGCAGCTGCGTCGGCTCCATCAAGTCCATTACAATGCGCACCGCATTCATGGACAACACCAACCCCCCCGGCTACCCCATCCGGACCCTCCGCGGGTACCACCAGCTCCTCTCCGTTCAGGGCACGATCTCTTCGTCTGGCCAGCGGTTGCACGTCACGCTGTCCAACTCAGCCGGCCAAGCGTTTGGTGGCCAAGTGCTCGACTACTTCGTCGCGCACGACACCGTCGAGGTCATCATCTGCGAGCTCCAGGGCATCGTCTTCTTCAGGTCCTGCCCTCAACAGCCCCCCGCACTGACGCCGCAGGGACTCCAAGGAGCCAGTCGACGGGTTCACGCCCGTGACGCCGCTGCAGGTGCAGCTCTCAAGTGAGTCGCAATAGGCTGTTAAGTTTTGTTACGCCGCCGTAACGTTGTGCATAGACCCATTAGTCCCCTCCAACAGTGAAACCCTCTTTCTAAACAGCTTTTCTCTTAACTCGATTCAAAACCCTCTTCCGCTCCGTTCGAAACTCTGCCTCATCCTCCGACACTCCCCCCCCCCCCCGCGCGGCCGCCCCCCCCTCCCCCCTTTTTGCTCCGGCCCGCACGCGCGCCCCTCCCCCCACCCACCCCCCCCTCC
>JAIYDP010000199.1 GCA_027487435.1 Verrucomicrobiaceae bacterium
CGGGCGAATGGTCTCGGTAAAAGAAGTTCTTGAGTCCCGGCCCCTCGAAGATACCCCCAGGGGCTTCCATTCGCGTCCGTTGCGTCAGGACAGCTCCGCGTGGGCGCCACCCTGTTTTTTGAAAAGTCGCGAGTTTGTGGCGGAGGATGAATCTGAAGTTTGAGAGGGCGATGGGGAAAGACTGTGGCGCGGGGACTCGGCGGTGTTGGATTTTGGTTTGTGCTACGAAATTGTGTGCGTTTTGCTGAGTCATGTTGGTCCTTTAATGGATGCGCCGTGTCATTAGTTCACGCCCCCGAAACAAAGTTGACCTGCGTCGTTGAAGTCGTAAACAGCTTTTAACTTGCCTCATCACCCCCTCTACATGCATTCAGCATCGTCAGCGCATCATCCGCCGTTCGGAATTAACGAAGTCAAAAGTACAAATTTAATTTCACTACCTTGAACACACTGTGGGACCAGTGCCCCCTCATCTACAGCGCCTGCTCTACCGCAGCAGACATCTTATCTACCAGCCGCCGTGCCACATCCTCATCCTCAGTCTCAAACCTCCCCTTCGATTCGGGCGCGCGCAGCAGCGCCACTGCCGCCAACGCCTCCCCTCTCACGACGAGGGGGAGGCAGAGGACGGCTGAGGGGGGTGCCCCGTTTGAAAAGCAGTCCACCTCTGCGTCGTACCACTGGGGGAGGAGGAGTTAGTCATCACCTGCGAAGAAAACTTCATTTCCCCCCCCCCCCCCCCTTACTTCGTCGACGGCGGCGCTCACGACGTTGACGGCGTGCGCCGTCGCGAGCGCATGGCCGACGAAGCCCTTCCCCACCCACCCCCTCGCCGCGCGAGCGACCCTTTCAGACGACAACGCGCACATGAACGACCCCTCATTTCCACCCCCCCCCCTTGCAAACACGCGCACAACAACCCCCTCCATCTCGTCGCAGAGCTCGTCCACAAAATCGCCAACGGCCGAGCGAATCGCCGCGCAGCGCGCCGCATCCGCCTCCGCTTCTGGTCCGAGCGCGTGGGACCGCACCCCCCCCCCCACAGCGTTGAGGGCACGCGGCGCGGCCGCTGCGGCATCGAGGAGTTGCGAAATTGCGGTCGTCATGACGCCAAACGCGTCCATGTCGATGCTCAAAAACGGAGTTGTTTTGTTAATTAACAGAACGACCCTGTACGCTGTTAGCGCAATCACAAAGGGGGTGAGGGGGTACCCGGTCACATCACCAAGGGATGTCTTAAGGGGCCCCGCTAGGACGTTGCGGGCGCGGCCCCCTGCGATCCGTTCGACATCGGCGCTAAAAGATTCGTTAGCGGCGTCGTTTTCGCAGCGGGTGGCGCCGTTGGCGATGACCCACCCCGCCAGGCCCGAGTGGAGGGGGAGGCGGAGGAGGTCGTTGGAGCGACTGTCGTAGCCCCTTAGGACTTGTCAGAGGGTTCGGCCGTGCATTCTAAAAATTCGAAATTAAAAAGCAGAAAGTTGAGCGCAGCGATGAAATTTGTGAAGATGCGCTGTTTGCGAAATGGCAACATGATGAGGGTAAAATCAGAAATAAAGTGTACCCACACGTATTTCCGTTTTAACATGTATCCATAAAATAAATGAAGCAATCAAAAATAACATAACATGTTAAACAACAAATAGAATTAAAAACGAAATAAGATAAAATTAAAATAGTATTTACCACAACTCGTCCCTCTTCTTGTCAACCATCAAAATGACTGCATGTTCCACTCCGAAGCTAAAAATAGATTAGGCTCCTCCCAGCCCCCCCCCACGCCGTAGCCATCTTCTGCACGACAAGCTTTGAGACATCCCCCACGTCGTGGAGGCGTACCGTCGCGTCGAGGAGGGTGTTTTGAATCGCGCGCAGCACCTCCCAGCCATTGCGCGCGGTTAAACAATGGCGGATGTCTTTAGCGCAGACGCGGGCGATGAGATGGAGCCATAACGAGTCAACGCGGGAGCACTTTGGGGTGCGGGGTTTAGTCTTGGAAAAATGCAATGTCTAAAAATAGAATTACAAAAAAAATATTCGCAAAATTCATTGCCAATGCCAACATTTGTTCATACACAATACATTTGTACAAAATAAATCAAAATCATGGAAGGAAAAAAACTAAAAAACGGAGTTTAAAATAAAATATATAAATAGAATATCTGCATTTTTTCTTTATTCTTTTTTTAAGTTGAGGATGGCGGCTTCCTCGTGGCGTTGACTAAAAATAGCTCACTTGATGGCCTTCGGTCTGGCGCTTGTTCCAAACTTGGATGACGCCCATGACGTGACCGCTGTCATCGACAAGGGGTGCCATCATCAGCGACCGTCCGCGCACTCCCCGCAGGCGGTCTGTTAAGGGGTGCAGCACCGTGTCCTCCCCGATCTAAGGACCATTTTTTAGAGGGGGTGGGGGGGCGAAATCTTTGCACTCTTTGATATCTTCTTGGATAACATCAAGAGGTACGATGACAATGTACATTTGATGACGTGCGATATTAAAAATGATCAAAAGATAAAAGACTAGAAGTTTGAGACAGCCCACACAGCCCCCCGCCCCCCCCTCGACAACAACCACTCGCATTAGCCCCACACCAATCAAAGACGCGCA
>JAIYDP010000278.1 GCA_027487435.1 Verrucomicrobiaceae bacterium
CAGAGCTACTCGAATCGTTGCAGCGCCAACACGGTCCGTGGCCGGCAAAGTCACGACAATGCGGATCACATTGCTGCTAATCCTGGAGATAGAATTCACAGTAAGAGTGACAACGTTATCAAGCGACGCAGCAACGTCAGAGGAAGCCGTCGCATTCACATTGCGAACGACGATTGACATTTGAGACCCACCAGAAGTCAACGCAGCATTGGGAGCAAATCCAATGATAGCAGGCTCAGAGTTGTCCAAGTAAGTGTAGGTAAATCGTCCGACTTCACGGCTACTCACAGAAATGATAACTGTAGCGCTGCCAACTGGACCAGAAGGAACAGTGACGGTAAAAGCAGCAACACCAGAACTCGTGGGGTTGTTAGACGGACGAAGGTTGAAGTTTCCAATCTGAACAGTCGACCCCCTCCAAGAAACAGAAATTGCAGCCGCCGCAGTGGAGGGAGGGACGTTGTCAATATTAATTGACACAATTTCTCCACCCGCTGCGATTCCCTGACGCGAAGACACAAACTGAACTCGAGGCACAGTGCCATCAAACACCGACAAGGAGAAAGTTAAACCCCTCGACGACCCGCTCTTCGGGAAGATCGAGGCAGTCACAGTGCCGGATGTTGTCGTGAGGGACGGAATCGTAATGCCAAGACCAGTCCTTTCGTTGTTCGAGTACAGTATGCGGACGTTCGTAACAGACACACCATCCACATCAATGAACAAATCTGACGCGGACACGATTCTAGGCAGATCACGAATAACGACCAAACTCTCCCAGCCTCCAGTGGAAGGACCAGAAGACGGTGTGATAGAATCAACAGTGACAGAGATGGCCTTGATGGACAACGAAAAAGTTACTGCCCTTGACGATGACGAGACAGGAGTTAATGTGACCGACAGGGAAGTCGTTGTTGTGATTGATTCAGACAGGTCGTTCACAAGAATAGCCAATCGTGTTCGCAGAGGATTCGAATAGTGCACAGATTGAATTGAGCCCAAAATAACCCCAGACGAAGTCGACATGAGAACGCCATCAACGGACGTAATTACAGGGAAGTTGGTGATCTCAACAAATAGCAAAGACCCACCAGCAGCGCCAACCTCGGGCGGAGACACCAAACTGACAAATGGCCTCGATGCATCTCTGTACAAGAAGTTGAATGTCAAGTTGCCGGCAGAATTTGGAAGCGCCAGCTGGCACGTCACCGTGCCCGAGGACTGCACAGAGGGACTGCGTAGCACGATGGAAGCTTCTGAGCCCTGGCGAGAAAAGAGACTGATCGACCCAATACTGCTTCCAAAATAGGCTGCAAACCCAGACGAGCTGTCGTATGAACCTGCGTTCCGAAGACGAATATTGACGAGGGTATCGCCCGAGGTTTCACCCTCACTTGGCCGCACCTCGACAATCTGGGGAAGAGACGAATCGAAATACAAAAAGGAGACAGACACTGTACGCACTGGATTGGAAGATAGGTAGAAAGTGATTGTCGACCTCCCAACCGACCCTGCTGGCACAACGAAAGCAACAAGAATTGATCCATCAAGACGATTTTCTACTCTCTGAACAGTCGCCGTCGTTTCACCGAAAAGGACAACAGCTTCTGCTGCTTGCACACCCTGCCGATTGACATTAACGATTGTTATCGTTCCAGGATAGTTACCAGCGATGGACCCAGTAGACGGAAACAGGGAAGTGACGGACATAGAAGCCGATTGAATGTACGAGAACGGAGTGGAAACATTTCGAGAGGAATCAGTGGCCTGCCGAACAACAAGCATTGCAGGACCTGCCGCGCTTGCAGATGGGACACGGCAAGTGATCGTCGTTGCATCAACAGTTCGTGACACCGCACTGATGGGGCAAGCGCTGCCACCAATCGTCGCAACAAAATCCGACGTCCTGTTCAAATTGCTCGGCACGTTCGAGACAAAGATGCGCACATCGATCCCGCCATCAATAGATGCTGACGCAGGATTGATGAACGTAATCAAAGGTGTCGTAGCAGACACAATATTGACAATCGCAAATGCAACGCGAGGGCCAACCAACGATCCGTTTGTACCAATGGATATGTTGATGGCACCCGTTTGCGAGCCGACTGTCAAAGAAAAGTCAATGGACACAGATCCATCAGCTCCATTTGCAGCACCTTTTTGCACTCTACCTGACGTGCCAACAGGACCGTTGATGGAAGTAACAATGGAGGAGGGCAAGGAGGGAGGAGAAGGTCCAACCGGCAACGCGTTAGCAATTCTTACAGACACGATCACATTACTTGTTCCAGCAATAACAATCGAAGGGAAAATGAAGGACACAGTCGGGCGAGAGGAATCGACGTAAGCAAAAACAAACGAGGCAACGTTTGATGATGACGCACGAGGTGAAATTGAGATGGTCACATTGCCTGCCGATTGTGCAGGGGGCATGCCAAAACGGACAGACGTTGACGTCGTCGACGATTGAACGCTCTGGACGTCAAGATCAGTTTCGAAGCCAGAAAGCCGGACGCGGACTTCTTGCGGCGACAGCACGCGCAAGAAATTAGACAACTGGGCAAGAATCGAGAATCCGCCACCCAGGGGACCAGACAATCTATCCACAAAAATGACACTGGCTGCTCCAGATGGAGCTGCAAGGAAATTGAAAGTGAATGTAGCTGGAGTCCTTCCAGTTATTCCTACAGAGATCGTTGCTGTTCCAGCAGCGACAGCCGATGCCGGCGTGCGGAAAGACACCACAACTTGGCCAGCAAACTGTGGAGACGCTCCATAACTGACCACCGTGCAAGATATGGAGCTGCTGGACCCAGACGGGACCAACGAAACCGAAATTTCAGAGATTCGAGTTGGATTGAAGTTAGATAACCTTGCTGCAATCACTTCATTTGTGGAGGTGACGAAGAGACTTGAGGGTTCGAATCCTTGAACGTTTGCAGCGCGCGAGTCAAAATACTCGAACGAGAATGATGCGTTATTGGAAGGGAGACGGCGAGGAGAAACTCGGACAGTGATGCCAGTCCGAATTGTGCACGATGACGCAGATGAGCAGAGTGGTGGCACCCTGAACACAACAAGAGTCGATTCAAAGGTTGACGATACTGCAACAACAGACGCATTGATGGCTGACGAGGAGTCCAGCACAATTACGACAGAAACATCAGAAGAAGAGCCAACAACCGCAAAGTTTCCAAGGCGAACTTCACAATTGCTTCCTCCGAGAACATCGGCACGAGAAGGACTTGCGAATTGGACAACTCCTGCTCCGCTGGGATCTGGTCTCAAATTGATAATGAACGGATCCAAACAGCCCTGGTCGCGAAGGCAAAGAGACACGTTAGTTGCACCGGAGAATCCTTCTGGAGGTACGGGGACCATGAACAAAGCAATTGCAAACTGACCAAGGCTCTGCGAAATTGATGACTGATCACTCGATCCAGACGATGGCGACCCTTGCCCGGAAGGTGTAGTTCCGATTGGGCCCGAGCCTTGAAAAGCAGAACCTTGAGGAGAAGATCCAACTGGATGCGAACCAGACACAGGGGTGCCGCTTCCAGGAAGAGTACCAGACGGCATAGGACCCGTGCCGCTTGAACCAAAAGGAGAAGATCCAGAGGGACCTGTGCCAGAAGGTGCGGATCCAGAGGGACTGGTTCCAGGAGGTGCGGATCCCGAAAGGCTTGAGCCAAAAGGTGCAGAACCAGGGGGAACAGGTTGAGAACCAGCGGGGGAGCTGCCGATCGGAGACCCGGAGAGAGGAACAGTTCCCCCAGGAGGAGAACTGCCAATCCCAGAAGCAGGAGGCGCGCCCGATGCTCCAATGTTGGATGGCGGAGAACCAGGAGGCGGAGGGTTTGACGGCAAAAATTGCTGGAACGCTGACGCGAGGCGCTGCAGCAACGTGGTTAAGATACCAACGCCTTCAGGACCAACTTGCTGGACAAATCGAGGATCAGATAAGCGATTTGCAACCTCTGCTTGGTTCGTGAGAATTATCAGAGAAGAACTCGTATTGCGACCATGACCGAATTGAAAGTTTGCATAGAAGCGGGAGAGATTGACAGAGGGATCTATCATGTAGTTGAAAGCTGCAGCAGCAAGGAATCCTCCAGTCGCAGGACCCTCATTGGGGACACTAACAGCAACACGGGGGCGGTTCTGATCAAAGACACCCATGGCAGGGCCATCAATGTTGACGTTGCCTCCAAGTTGAGGAGGATAAGAAAGCTGGACACGAAGAGGAACGGTGCCCCCGGATACGCTTAGTTGAGGAGAGGAGACAGTGACGGTCAAGTCTGTGCCAACAACAGAAAGCACACGAGCATTCGTCCCAACACGGTCACCAAAAAACACAGAAATTGAAGAAGGAGCCATGTTTGACAAAGTTGGAGGGAGGTTTTGAATAAGAATATTCACAATCGTGCCGCTCGAGGCACTAATCGAATTCGGCTCTACCTTCCGAACGACGGGGACGACGGCGCCAGTGATCTG
>JAIYDP010000063.1 GCA_027487435.1 Verrucomicrobiaceae bacterium
ACATCGAGATGATGATGAAATCCCAATCATTCTGGGAAAAAGCCTCGGAAAAGCGGCGCATGGAGAACTCTTTGCAGGGCGGGCGCACGTTTCGCGCCTTGGTGGAGGTGGTCCATCATGGCTTCGAGTCCGGCGATCTGCCACGGGGGCACATTTCGGCAGAGCACATCGCCTTGGCCATGGCTTCGGTGACGATGGGCAGTCACATCATGTCGCAGATTCCTGAGATGCACTTGTTGGCGGGAATCGATGATCCGATTCTCATCGTGCGCCAGAATCAAGATGTGCTGCTCGATGGCTTCCAATGGAAATTGCTCTTCGCCGATTACGACTACGCTGCCACGGATCGCAGTATCCGCGATGAGATTTTTCCCGAGGCCGATTGGTTGAAGATCGCCTAAAAAATTTTACCTAATTATGACCAATAGTCAAAAACCGAACTAGAAAAACATTATGACCTACGTTGCATTTCGAATGTTGATCGGCGATCGGGCGAAGTACATCGGCCTGCTGTTTGCGGTCGCGTTTTCGACCTTTCTGCTACAGAACCAGACGTCGATTTTTTCCAACTTGATGAAACGTGCGGGCAACCAAATCCGCGATGTGACGGACGCCGATGTCTGGGTGATGGCACCGAAGACGGAGTATTTCGATCAGACCAAGGCGCTCCAGGAAACGGATTTGCAAAAGGTGCGCGGTGTCAGCGGGGTCGATTTCGCGGTGAGGATTTTCAAGGGTCTGCCGATTGCCAATACCCGCAGCGGGCAGTTTGCGGCCTGCTCCGTGCTCGGCTTGGACGATGCCACTTTGCTCGGTGCTCCGCGAAACATGATCCTGGGCGATTGGCAGGATTTGTGGCAACCGAACAGCGTCATCATCGACAAGGCGGGCTACCTGCTGCTGTTCCCGGGCGAGGAGTTGAAGCTGGGGCAGGAGCTGGAGCTGAATGACAAGCGGGTGAAGATCGTCGGCATCTCGGATGCCTTGCCGGCGTTCACCACCTTTCCGCTGATCCATGCCCGCTACACTGAGGCGCTCACCTTCCAGGGCAGGCAACGCCAGCAATTGTCCTTCGTCCTCGCCCGCCCGAGCGGAGGCACCAGCCCGGACGAGCTCGCCAAACGCATCTCGCAGGAAACGGGTTTGATGGCGCTGACGACCTCGCAGTTCCAATGGGCGTCCGTTTCCTACTATCTGAAAAACACCGGCATCCCTGTGAACTTCGGCATCACGGTGGTGGTGTCGGTCATCGTGGGGCTAGTCGTCACGGGACAAACGTTCTATCTTTTCATCCTCGAAAATCTCAAACAATTCGGCGCGCTCAAAGCCATCGGCGTGACTAACGGCTCGATGCTCGGAATGGTTTTGTTCCAATCGCTTCTCGTCTGGTTCGTCGGCGTAAGCATCGGCACCGCTCTCTCGGCGACCTTTTTCAATATCTCGCCGTTCGTCATCCAGCTGCGGCACTTCATCCTTTTCTGGGAATCCGCCGTCGGTGTCGCGGCCTTCATGCTGCTGGTCATCGCGCTCGCCAGCTCGGCGGGGCTCATCCGCGTCATCCGACTCCAGCCCGCTGAGGTTTTTCGATAAAATGCGAACGTTCGTTATTTTTTCTCTTGCAAGTTTTTTAAAATAGCGAACGTTCGTTCTCACACACAAATGCCACGCCACACACAACAACGACACGAAGCCCGCCGCGAGGAAATCCTAGCCGCCTGCATGCAGTGCTTTGCCGCCAAGGGATTTCACCAAACCTCCATGCGGGACATCTGCGCCGCTCTCGAAATGAGCCCCGGCGCGTTCTACCGCTACTTCGATTCCAAGGAGGCCATCATCGCCGCGATGGTCGATGCGGATCGCGCGAAAATGGAGAAAATTTTCGCCGAGATTCCCTTCGAGACACCTTTCCCCGAGCTGGTGAGCCAGATGCTTACGAAGGTCTTGGAGAACCTCATCAATGACCATGAACTCGCGCTCTTCAGTCAGATCACGGCGGAAGGCATCGTGAATCCGAAAGTGGCGGAGGCCTTGAAAATTCACTACGCGGTGATGACGGATCGCATGGAGCTTTTCATCCGCCGCGCCCAGGAGAGGAAGGAATTGGACACGTCGATCAAGCCCCGCGACGCGGCCGTTTTCATGATGTCCACGTTCGATGGTCTTTGCCCGCGATCCACCTTCGATCCCTCGGTGAACTGGCGGAAAATGGCGCGCGTTTTCAGCGGACTGATCCTCAAGGCTCTCGGCAGTGTCGATCCCAAATCGCAAGGAGGTAAGTCATGATCGCCCTTGCCATCCAGATGCTCCGCCATGACGGCGCGAAATTTCTCACCATGGTTCTCGCCGTCGCGCTCGCGGCGTTTCTCATGCAGAATCAGGCGTCATTTCTCACCGCCTTTCTCGGCATGACGGGTTCGCAAATCCGCGACGTGCGCGAGGCGGATCTCTGGGTGATGGAGCCGGACACCGAGTGCTTCGATCAAGCGAAACCGCTCAAAGAAACCGCCGTGCAGACCGTGCGTGGATTCCCCGGTGTCGAGTGGGCGATGCCCTTGTTGAAAGTCGATACGAACGCCCGTACCGACTCCGGCAAGCTCAGCGTCATCACCCTGATCGGCGTGCCGGAGGAAAGCCGCGTCGGCGAGCCGATCATGCAGGCCGGCGATGCCACGGAAATCTATCAGCGGGACTGCGCCGTCATCGATCCCGGCGGCATGTCGCTGCTCTATCCGGGTGAAACATTTCGCCCCGGCATGAAAATCCGCGTCCATGATGAATGGCTGACGCTGCGCGGTGTCAGCAAGGCCTCGCCGCCGTTCACCGGCTTCCCCATCGTTCACGTCTCGCACGCCACCGCCATGCGGCTGAACCGTGAGGAAACGCGGACTACTACGTTTGTCGTAGCAAGGCTCAAGGCCGGCGCGGATGCCACGAAAGTGACAGAGGAAATCCAGCGCAGCACCGGATGGAAGGCATTGACCCGCGAGCAATTCGAGGCGGCGAGCTGGAAATTCTACTCCGATCAAGGCGTGCCAAATCTTTTTTACATCACCATCACCGTGGGACTCATCGTCGGCATCGCCTTCACCGGCCAGACCTTTCTGATGTTCGTGAAGGAAAACGCACGGGCATTCACCACCCTGAAAGTGCTCGGTTTCACGCATCCGCAGCTCGGCGTGATGATCTTCGCGCAGGCATTTCTCGTGGTGGTTCTGGGCTTGAGCATCGGCACCGCGATGGTGGCGGCCACCACCGAACTCGCGAAGGCATTGCCCTTTTTCCGCGGGCTTTATTTGCCGTGGGAAGTCTCACTCGCCTGCTGCGGCATCCTCGGATTCATCACCGTGATGGCCGCCGGATTGTCCTTCAGCAAAGTCCTCAAACTCCAACCCGCCGATGTCTTCCGCGCCTGAAAAATCAACTCTCATGAATGCCGTACATTGCCAACAAATCGAAAAATCCTTCGGCCAAGGGGAAACCCGCACCATGGTTCTCCGTGGTGTCGATTTCACCGCCGCCCAGGGCGAAATGACCTTTCTCGTCGGTCCATCCGGTTGTGGGAAAACCACGCTGATTTCCATCATCGCCGGCTTGTTAGGCAGCGATGCCGGCAGCGTCAGTCTCTTCGGCGAATCGCTCGCCAGCCTCTCCGCGCGGGATCAGATCTTGTTTCGACGCCGCCACTTGGGCTTTGTTTTCCAGCAATACAATCTGCTGCCCTCGCTCACTGCTGCGGAAAATGCCGCCGTGCCATTGTTCGCCGCTGGTATGAACCGCAAGCTCGCCGTGAAAAAAGCGACCGAGCTTCTCGGCGCGCTCGGCATAGGCAATCGCGCCGATGCCGCGCCGCGCCTTCTCTCTGGCGGGCAGCAGCAACGCGTCGCCCTCGCCCGCGCCCTTGTCCACGAACCTCGCCTCATCATCTGCGACGAACCCACCGCCGCGCTCGACCACAAGAGCGGCGAGTCAGTGATGGAGCTGCTCTCCTCCTCCGCCGTCCACCCCGATCGCGCCGTCGTCGTCGTCACGCACGATAACCGCGTTTTCCGCTTCGCCCACCGCATCGCCCACATGGACGACGGTGTCATCACCCACATCGAATCTCCCGAAAACAAAATCTAACACCACGAATCCATCATGAAAATCAAAGGCCTCATCCTGCCCACCGTCGCCGGCATCTGTCTGGTTTACGCAGCGGTATCCATCGCGCAAAGCCATCCCAAACGCGTCCTCACCGATCCGCCACAATCCCCTCCGCGTACCGCTTTCGAGCACACCATCGCCGCCGTCGGCCTCATCGAACCCAGCTCGGAAAGCATCGCCATCGGCAGCCATCGCATCGGCGTGGTCACGAAAGTCAACGTCATCGCCGGCGACAAAGTCACCAAGGATCAAGTCCTTTTCACCCTCGATACACGCGACCTCACCGCCCAGCGAAAAACCGCCCTCGCGCAAATCGCCCAAGCCACCGCCGAGAGCCGAACCACCGCCGTTCTGTTAGAGCAAGCCCAGCGCCGCCTGAAATCCGCCAACTCCCTCACCGATCTCCGCGCCCTCGCCACCGAGGAACGCGACGACCGAGCCTCCGAATGCGCCCGCCTCGAAGCGCAACTCGCCTCATCCCAAGCCGCCATCGCCCTCGCCCAAGCCGAGCTGGAAACCGTGGAAACCGAAATCACCCGCAGCACCGTCACCTCGCCCATCGATGGCACCGTCCTGCAAGTCCGCGTCCGCGAAGGCGAGTTCATCGAAGGCGGCTCCTCCAACGACCCGCGCCTCATCATCGGGAGAATCGACCCGCTCCACCTGCGTGCCGACATCGATGAATTCGAGATCGCCCGCCTCAAACCCGGAGCAAAAGCCATCGCCTCCCCGCGCGGCGATGCCGAGCGGAAATATGAACTCCAGTTTGTCCGCTACGAGCCGCTCGTAATCCCGAAAAAATCCCTCACAGGCGACTCCATCGAGCGCGTGGACACCCGCGTCCTCCAAGCCGTTTTCCGCCTCACATCGCCTGATGATCGCCTCTTCGTAGGCCAGCAAATGGACGTCTTTATCGAATCAAACCCCCGCAACTCCGACTCATGAAAACACCCACACTCACCCTATTTACCGCCCTGCTCGCCCTCAGCAGCTGCACCCTCGGTCCGGACTTTTCGCTACCGCAAAGTTCCGCAGGCCGCACCTGGAAACAAAGCACCTCCGCACGCAACGCCGCGCTTCCCGACACCTGGTGGCGCTTGTTTAACGATGCCGAACTCAACCGCCTTGTCGATCAAGCGCTCACCTCTAACAACGACATCGCCGCCGCGAAATCCCGCGTCAACACGGCGCGCGCCCTCGTCGGCGCCGACAGGGCGAAACTTTTCCCCACGCTCGACTTGTTAGCCTCTCCCGGCATCTCAAGGCAATCCAAGGACTCGCTCGGCGCCAACCTCCCACCTGGAGTCACCATCCCGCTCGAACAACAACGCTACCGCGGCACCTTCGATCTCGCCTACGACCTCGATCTCTGGGGACGCAACAAACGCGCCATCGAGGCATCATCCTCACGCGCCACCGCACAAGAAGCCCTGCTCGACTCACAACGCCTCGGCATCGCCGCCGAAGTCACCCGACAATATTTCCTCCTACGCGGCCTCGATGAACAACACGCCGTGCTGCTCAACACCCGCAAAAGCCGCCAAGACTCCCTCAATTTACAAAAATCAAAAACCGCCGCCGGCCTCGCCAACACCATCGAAGTCAAACGCGCCCAAACCCAACTCGAACTTCTCGAAAACGACATCGCTAACATCGAGCGCCAGCGCGGCTCCGCCGAACACGCCCTCGCCGTCCTCTGCGGCAGCACGCCCAGCGCATTTCACATCCAGCAAAAAGTCGCCAAACACACCCTGCCCACCATCCGCCCCGGCCTTCCCGCAGAAGTCCTCCACCGCCGCCCAGACGTACGCGCCGCCCAACAAGAACTCCGCGCCGCCATCGCCGAAATCGGCATCGCAGAAGCCGCCTTCTACCCCAACTTCGCGCTCACGACCAGCGCCGGCTTCGAATCGCTCGACATCAAAAAATTCCTCGACCTGCAAAACCGCCTGCTATCCCTCGGTGCCAACATCGCCGCCCCCATCCTCGATGGCGGAGCCAACAAAGCCAACTACCAAGCCGCCCGCAGCCGCTACGACGAAGCGCTCGCCCAATACCAACAAACCCTCCTCATCGCCCTCCGCGAAGTGGAGGATTCCCTCGTCGATCTCAAAGGCCTCGCCAAATCCAGCACTGCCCTGGAACAAGCCTACGCAAGCTCACAAGACACCCTGAAGCTCACCCAGGAACGCCACGAAAAAGGCCTCACCAGCTACTTCGAAGTGGTCGATGCCGAACGCGAAGCCCTACAAATCCAACTCGCCTTGGCCGAAGTCCAAGCCCAACAACGCATCTCCCTCACCACCCTCGCCCAATCCCTAGGCGGCGGCTGGGCCAAGTAATTCATTTGTATGTTCCTTGATCCCGAGATCCAAAGTGGAATACAAAAACGCCACTGTTAGACTTTCGTGAAACTTGGAGTTCGTGGACATGTCCATGCATTCCAGCAAGGGACGACATGTCGCCCCGTTCCAAAGCTGCGACATGTCGCAGCACTCCAAAGCACATATCCGTTGTTCAACCTGGAAGCTTCCAATCCAGAATTTCTTCATCAAATCAGTGATCAATCGCTGTTATTTGAATGCATCTGCGGATTGTCGATTCACTTCGTCGTAGTCCTTTCTGGCAATCGAGCGTCGCGGTCTTTGAGCCATGCATCTAACTTGTCGTTAAGGCGCTTGGCGAGTTCGGGCGATTTTGTGGCAAGGTTGTTTCCCTCTCCGATGTCGCGGCTCAAATCGTAAAGCTCCATCGAACCATCGTCGTAGTTTTTGATGAGTTTGTGGTCGCCCTCGCGAATGGCACTGCCAAGTCGATTCTTTTTGTGAAAGGCGTAATTCGGGTAGTGAAAGTATAGCGCGTCCCGCTCGAAGCCAGCCGATTGCCCAAACAGAGGCAGGATGCTTTTGCCGTCGAGCGGATGGTTTGGAGTGGGCGGAAGGCCGGCAATTTCGAGAATTGTTGGGTAGCAGTCTGTGCTAATGACGGGCGTGTGATTGATCGCTCCGGCCTGCACTTTGCCAGGCCAACGGACGATCCATGGCACGCGGATGCCGCCTTCGTAAAGCATTCCTTTGACGCCACGCAAAGGCCGATTATCGCCATTGTAGCCGCCGTTGTCCGACTTGAATATCACGAGTGTATTCTCGCGGAGTCCTGCGTCGTCAAGTGCCTTGAGGAATCGTCCGATCGCAGTGTCCATGTCTTCGATCATCGCCGCATAAATCGGATCTTTGATGGTCGTGCGCTGACGATACTTCGCGATGACCTCCTCGCGCGCCTGCATCGGAAAATGCACCGAAAACGGCCACCAATTCAGATAAAACGGACCATCCCTAGGCTTGCGGATAAAGGCAATAGCCTCGTCGGCGAGTCGCTCTGGCAAATATTCACCGGCTTTGCCATCCACGAGTGCACGATTGCGATAGGGGGCGAAATAGCTGGGCGGGCCGCCACTTGAGTCCCCGCCGATGTTATGATCGAAGCCTTGTTTTTCTGGGCGGAGATCCTTTTCCGCAACGCCTTGCTGCCCTCGATCCGTATAGGAAAGATGCCACTTGCCGATGTGAGCCGTGGCGTAACCAGCCGCCGAAAGCCGCTCGGCGATGGTCACGGCAGAGAGCGGCAAAAAACGTCTATTTTCCGCCTCCCACAATGGGGAATCCTTCAGTGCAAAGCCATCACCATTTCCCGGCGCATGGTTGGTGATCCGCAAGCGAGCGGGCGATTGCCCTGTCATCATCGCAGCACGAGTCGGCGTGCAAACGGGGGAAGCGGCATAGGCATTCGTGAATCGCATGCCCTCTGCGGCCAACTGATCGAGCGCATGGGTATCCACCTGAGCATTGCCATAACAATGCAGATCCCTCCAACCAAGATCGTCAACCATGATGACGACTACATTCGGCATAAGCGGTTCCGCCGCTAGGGTATGACCGCAAAACAAGACGGCGAGCAGAGGAAGTCGTAAGAGGTGAAATCGATGCATCGCGTTCATGGTGGGTAAAATGTATCGCATCGAAACCAGTTCATCAAGAACAACAACGGTGACCAATGGCTCGTTGATCGATGAATTGCTGGATGGAGAAATGGGATTTCTCTCACTCCGGAATTGCACTGCGTTGCCTAAAGATTTGACACGGCTCCATTAGCCCCTAGCCTTGTTGCGTGTGGAGCGAAACGACGACGAGCGAGGATAGTGAATCGTCGGAAGCCCGACAGCGCCGGAACCGCACCTACCTTCTCGAAATGCGCCGTGCGATCACTGCGGGCGTACTTGAAACCTCCGCCGCCACCTTTCTTCTGCTCATCGCCGTGCAGCACTTTCAAACGGGAGCTATGGCAAAAGCCCTGCTGGTCATGGGTGGCCCGCTTGGCCTTTTGTTGTCTCCACTGGCCGTTTCCGTGACGCGGAACATGCATTGGAAAGCTGCCACGGGAGCGGCGGCGGCAAGTTGCTTGGGATGCGTCGCATTTCTCGTCGCCGCGCTGTTCGAAAATCTTTGGGTGTTTGTGCCGTCGTGCATGATCGGCGTGATGAGCCTTTCGCTGGGTATACCGATGATGACGCAGATCTATCAGGAAAACTATCCGGCGTCCGAACGCGGCGATCTGTTTTCGAAAGCAGTGATGGTGCGTGTTTTCTCCGCCACCATTTTTGCCTGGGCGGGTGGAATGTGGTTAGACACGCACATGGACGGCTACCGACTTTTGTTGCTGACATTTTCCGCCGCCGCAGGCATGGGCGCGTGGTGGCTGAGAAAATGCCCTTCCACGGTGCTTCATACCGCCACTTCCTCCCATCCGCTGCACGGCATGCGTCACGTACGCAGCGACAGGCTCTTCCGATGGCTGCTGACGAGCTGGATGCTGATGGGATTTGGAAACCTCCTCATGCTGCCGATGCGGGTCGAGTTTCTCGCCAATCCACGATATGGCATCGAGCTATCTCCGCCGATGATCGCGCTAGTAGTGACGATGATTCCGAGCCTTACCAACCTCGTCTTCGCCCGCTTTTGGGGTCGCTTGTTTGATCGCATGAATTTCTTTCTCTTACGCATCGTGCTCAACGCCTTATTCGTTGCTGCGATCACCTCGTTTTTCATCTACGGAGGTGTTGCAGGATTCGTTCTCGGCGGGTTCTTCTTCGGCATGGCCTCCTCCGGCGGAAATGTCGCATGGAGCTTGTGGGTGACCAAAGTAGCAAAACCCGAATTTGTCGCGGATTACATGGGAGTGCATTCCTTCCTCACAGGAGTGCGAGGCATGCTAGCTCCCTTGCTAGGCTTTTATCTCGTCGATTGGATTCCCATGTCTTCTCTGTCTTGGTGGTCGCTCGGCGCGATTGCCATTGCTTCCCTGATGCTCGTTCCGGAAGCAAAGACACTCCGCCGTCGCCCACCTGAGGATGCCGCAATTCCCTAGCTTTCCCCATGGAATCTCGGGTTCATTTTGACTGGACAGCGTAACGGATTCATCTTCTCATGCAGCCCACAAAATATCGATTTCCGCTGATGCACTCGAACCGCTTCTCTCGCCGTACATTCATCACTTCTGGTGCTGCTGCTTTGGTTGTACCATCGCTATGCCGAGCTGAGGAAGCCAAACAGGTTCTGGGTCAGGGGGATTTCCGCTACCGGGTCGTCCGCGACTGGGGAAATCTCGGAACCGACACACCAGTGAAGAACTGCCACGGCATCGTTTGCACGCAAGACGGCAGCATCGTCGTCCTTACTGACGAAGTCCGCAACAATTTTATCGTTTACGAGCCATCGGGCAAACTTGTCCACAAGTGGGGACATGATTATCCTGGGGCGCACGGACTATCGCTCGTTTCCGAAGGAGGAAAGGAAGTTTTCTACTTTACCGATCTCGTTCGCCACAAGGTTTATCAATCGACGATCAGCGGTGAAATCCTCAACGAATGGCCTTGGCCCGAAGTCAGCGGTAAGTATGCAAAAGAGACGGAATACCGCCCCTCTTGGACGCTTCACTTGCCGGATGGCGGTTTCTTTGTGCTTGATGGCTATGGCCGCGATTACATCACCCGCTACGGTTCAGAAGGGAAATTCCAAGGAATTTTCGGTGGACAAGAAGGTGGCATCGCGCATTGGGGACCGCATGGCGGCATGGTCGATATCGATGAAAAGAACCATGCGAGCTTGCTCATCGCCATGAGCGACCAGCAGTCCCTCTTGCGTCTTGATCTTGATGGCAAGAAGCTAGCAAATGTCCCCATGCCAGGCGGGAATCCTCGTCAAATTCGTAAGCATGGTGATCATTATTTCATCGCTCACTTGGCTGACAACTGGCCGAAAGATCGCGCCAGTCGCGGATTTCTTTCCGTGCTCGATAAAAATCTCCGAGTCGTCTCGAACATCGCAGGCACGGCTCCTCAGTACGACGATGAGGGAAAACTACGCAAGATGGCTCATCGCGAGCAGGTTTTCCTCCATCCGCACGACCTCACCGTCGGCAAGGACGGAAGTCTGTATGTTGCCCAGTTCGATTCTGGTAACTCTTATCCGATCAAATTAGAGCGAGTTTGATCGAGCCATGGCTCGGCCATGCTTCGATGCGTTAGGCCTGAAAAAGCTGCGCAAAACTTGGAGTGCGCGGACATGTCCGCGCTTTCCAAACGGGGCGACATGTCGCCCTGTTTCAAAGCTGCGACATGTCGCAGCACTCCAAAGCAAGCCGTCATGCGAAAATCCGCAGTTCAAACCACTGATTCGCGATTCCGCTGATTCAACTGATTTTGCTTTTTGGATTTCCCTCATTCGCATCATAATGCTGCGACACCTTATCGCGTTCCTCTGAGAGAAATAGGCTATGCAAAAAAATCGGCGACCTTCTTGTGAGAAAGTCGCCGAATGGTTGGTTATTGTTTTTTTCGAACAAAATTTATGGAGCGGTGACCTTCGCACGAAGGAAACCTTTGCCTGTGAGTCCATTGGAACCGTCGAGGCTGAAGCTACGGTATTCGTAACCTGCACCTGCGGCGGGCAATCCGGCAGTAACCGGAGTTGGCACTACGCTGACAGCGGTGGGGAAACCTGCCAAATCGAGGCTGCCTTCGATGCTGTAGGTGATGCCATCAGCGGCTTGCGCTGCGGATGGTGTCGGCGAGCCCGTAAATGCTGCGGTGCCGGTGCGAACGGCAATGGTAAGCACCAATTCCTTGGTCGAATCCACATCGGCATCGCTGTCGGCGGTGAGGATGAAGATTTTGCCATTGTCCGAACCACTGAGAGGATTACCGTTGAAAGCAAACTCCGAAAGGTTGTTGCTACCGTCACCATCGGGATCGAGGTTATTGGCTTGGTTGGAAACAGTAAGGCCTTTTTCGCCAGCCCAGGTGTCATAAGGCGTAGCAAGACCACTCGTGGCTGCATAGAGCACGATGTCGTTGCCACCCGTGAGATCACCGCTCACAGAATCGCCGCTGTAGCTGATTTTCAGATCGATCCCCCCCGAAGTGCTGACCACCGCACCCTGTGCCAAGCCAGCGAATGTGCCGGAAACTGCATCTACATCGTTGTTGAGCAAAATGAAGTATTTTTGCCCATCTACAAGACCTCCTGCTACGTTCGCCGTGAGCGTCGCGGCTGGATTGATCGTCACAGTTCCAGTTACAATGGTTTGATCGCAAGTGACAGACGTTCCATTCACATCTACCGCGTAGCTACCATCGCTAGCGAAGGTGAGGTTGCCAGTGGCGAGTGATTCGATGGTGACTCCCGGAGCAAGAATGGCATCCGCGCTGCCAGTGCCATTACCGATAGTCACTGCCCCGCTGATGGAACCGGTGCCACCAAGGGAGCCCGCTTGCACAGTTACCGCGCTTGTTCCGGTGCCGGATCCCGTGGTGTTGTTGACGAGTAGGGTGCCGCCAGCGACGGTGGTAGCTCCGGAATAGGTGCTTGCACCAGAGAAAGTCCAAGTGCCGCTGCCATTCTTTGTCACCGCATGGCTGATTGCCCCTGTGACTACGTTACCAGTGCTGGT
>JAIYDP010000071.1 GCA_027487435.1 Verrucomicrobiaceae bacterium
AACACCACCAACAACGACACACATGTAATCTCGGCTACTGACCTAGAAAGGCCCCAGTCCCCCAAAGGAAGGTCATTACTTCGAGGGGGAGGGGGGGGTTGTACGCCGCTTAATGCAGACAGCGCCCCCTGCAGGTCCTCTAAAAGCGAGCTTCCACAATGTCGCGACAGGACTGCTACCAGTGCCGCAATCTCAATGCCACAGACTTTTGAAAAATTAAAAATAACCCCCGCGTCAGCTTTGGCGCCGGCGTCGCCGCACAGGCGGAGCGCCACGTCGACGACCGCGACGAGCCGATCCGGTGCTAAAAAACAGATCGACTTTAGAGTCGCGCTGAGCAGCTCGGGCCTCACAGCAGTCGCGGCTACGGAGTATTCATCCGAAGCGGCAACTTGGAGGGCTCTGACGGCGGCACCGGGCGGGGGGGGTGGGTGAGACACTGCATGACGCTACCCTCGTACTTTTCAAAAACAGGGGGGGGGTACTTAGCCATCGGCGCAACGAGGGCGAGGGCCTTCCGCGAGTTAGAACTAATGGGGCGCATCGCTAACAAACAGGCCGCGAGTGTCTTTAAGCCACGCAGGCAAGACGAGATTCGAATTCGCCAACATAACAGACTTAACGGCATCTGTTATGCCTCCCCCCCACCCCTCCGCAAGTGCGCACTCCCACAGCGCGGCGACAAAGCGCAGGTCGCGCAAAAAAGCGGTCAGCACGACGGCGCTCAGCTGCCGCAGCGTCGCGACGCTTCGCTTCGCTTCGAATCGACCAGCCGCGGCGATCAAATCGGCGCAGGACGGATCTGTCGCATCGCTTTCGCTCAGGCAGCGCGCGACGGAGAAGGACGAATCTGTTATTTTAATTTGGAGAAGAGGATAACGCAGCCCCACCCCCAGCCAGCGCAACGTCGACGAGGCGGCGCCGCTTGAGTTCGGACACATCAAACATTTCCAACTGAGGGGGCGTCAGCAGACGCGGGGGGAGGGGTCCTACGCCGCCACCGACGGCGCGAAGGCGGCAGACGTCAACCGCTCGTGACGACGCTGCGGCGGCGATTTCTGCCCCCCCTCTGTCGGCTAGTCCCCCCTCAATCTGGTTGATGGGGGGGTGGGGTCGGCAAGAGTACATCGCCGACGCTACATCTTCGCTTCGAAGGGAGCGAAGAGCCGCGCTGAGGGCGCGCCATCTCGACAGCGGAGGTGCGCGCGCGATGATAGGCGGGAGGTAAAAGCTTTTATGGCCGTCGAATTCAAATCCCGAAGCGACAGGGACGTCGGTCGAAAAGCGCGAGAGGCACGCTGCGATGGCGACGTTGTATTCAAGGTGGTTGGCAGCCTCTAAAACGTTGCTAAAAATAGATTTGATTGCGCCATCACAGCGCGCATCGCCAAGAGCTGCAGCCATGACGTTGGCGACATGCCCTCCACAAACAGAAGACGCCGCAACGGCGAGCAAAACCATGGTCGCGTGGGCGGGAATCGAAGGGGGGGGGTCCAACAGCGCGTCGGCCACGCGGTCGCAAAGGGCGCCCCCGGCTGCGGCGTCGGCATGTGCGACGTGAGCTAACAGATCTGTTAAAAGAAGGAAATCCATGACACGGTGCGATGGAGTCGCACGGAGGCTGTCGCGCAGGACCGCGCCGATGAGGGGGGGAGTCTGGCGTGGGAATTAAAAAAATCCATTAAAAGAGTGTGAGGGCTGACGAGGGGGAGGGGGGCGCTCACGGCGCTGCAGTCGAACGGGTCGGCGTAGCAAAACGCGAGGGTGCGGTTGTCAACGCAAATGTCAATCAACCGAGGGGACCTTGCGGTGGCATCAAAGCGAGTTTCTAAAAATAGATTTGGTGCGAAAATGGAGAGGGTGCGAAAGAGGGCGGTCTCGGGTGGAAAAAAAGGCGCCGTCCAGCTTGGGGTGGAGGGGGGGCAGGGTGCTTCTGTGCGGTCAGAGTGATTGGGAGAAAAAGGTTAAAGGGGGGGGTGGGACCTACGAGAGGGGAGGCCGGCGCCGTGGGCGATGCGCACGGCGAGGGCGCGGAGGAGGACGCGCTGGCCGAAGCTGCGGGGGTCAGCTGCGCGGACGCGATTGCTTCACGCCGCTTGATTTGCCGTCGATAAAGTCAAAAGTACAGCAGGAGACGCTTGGTTAGCGAAATGCCGGGGCGCGTCTGCGGCGAGAGCCTCAGAGAGGGTCGCCAAGGAAGGGAGAGTCGGGGCTGTGCGGCCTTCGGGGCTGAAGAAATCACGCACGAGCGCATCGACGAGATCCGGTGCTCGAGCGTCGAGTGGCTGCAATTGCGGCGCCTTTGACTCCCCTGTCAGGCCAGTGCGGTGCGGTCAAACCTGATTAGACGCAAACGTCGCAGCAACGACGCCTGGAAACCAGGCTGCAGGATCAAAAAGCTCCTTTCGTCCCGTGCAGAGCCACAGGACAAAAGCTCCCCTGGGCGCGAGCTTCAAAGCGCTGGCGAGTGAGACTGCGCTCGCCCTGAGCCTCAACTCGCTCAAAAACTTCACGGGCGCACGCGCAGCGTCCTGAACAGCAAGTTTGAGTTCTGTGGGGTCGATTCTACGCCGCCGCGTGAGGGTTTCCTCAATAGTGCTCAGCCTTGACAACAACCCAACGTTTCCCGCCATTGCCAGCCATTTTCCCGCCAAACTTTGGTCATGAAACCTTCCGAGTTGGAGAGGGCCATTGAGGACGTGGAGGCGTGGGTTTTTGACGAGTCCAAGGTCGTTTCGAGAAGGTTCGCGTCTGAAACGTTGTGCTTGAGCGCCATGCACACGCAGCGGTGCTCCTCGCCCCTCCAAAGCCTGATGGCGTAGAGTCTTGGGAGACTTCATTGAACGAAAGAAGGGCGCCTGGGCTGCGTACGGAGTCCTTGGGAAGGACTCCTCTGGAGCATTCCGTCTTGTCGTCACGAACTCTTCTTCAGTGAAAGGTACACTCTCTTTGCTGCCCCGTTTGATATTGCAGAAACGCAACGATCGTTTGCGGAGGTACTTGGAAAGTCCATCATCGCCGTTGCCGCCACGAAGCCTCTCCACGCTGAGGCGATATATGCCGCGGACATTGCAATCAAGGAGAAACAATACGCAACCCCTGTCATGGAGCCCCACCCCCTTCGAGACAGCCGGTCTCCCCTCTCCTGCCGCGTCTCAAGTCGCAGGTACTCCGACATCAAGCCTTTGGCCGCACGAGCGGCAAGAGTGCCATCCTACACTCCCGCCCCAACTTCTCCGCGAGGAATATCCTCCCCACGCCCGACGGCCTCCTCGCCGACTGCCCCCCCCCCCAAGGCGGCGACGTCTCCGTCTGTCGTTGCATCCAAAGCGGCGCCATCTGCAAAGGCGAAGGGGATCTCATCAATGTTTGACAAAGGACCGAGGAAAAGCGAGAAGGTACCTCCTGCACCAGCGCCGGTGTCAAAAATAGAAGCAGAGGAGAGGGTCGATGCAGGAGGGGGGCGGGAAGCTGCCGTTGGCGCAAAGAACGTGGAGGAGTAGGCTTTCTTTTTATTTAAAGTTTTACTGGACAGAAAAAATGAAGAGGCAAAAGAGAGCGAAGAGAGTGGCGAGGGCGAGGGAGGGGATGGGTCCGATGGTGAGGTCTCCCCTGCGGAGATGCGGAAGCGACGGCGCTTGATGGGTGAGGCCTCTGAAGAGGACGGCCAAAATCGAAGCGAGGCAAAGGGAGGCGGCAAAGCACAGCGCAAGAGGAGGTCGTCGAAGAAAGGCAAGGAGAAGGACGACGCGTCTGATGGGGAGATCAAGGAGAAGAAGAGGAGGGGCCGGAAGAAAAAGGCGGACGAGGATGAGGGGGGGTCTGAAGTTGAAAGAACGCCGAGGAAGCGACGCGGGAAGAAAAGGGTTGCGGAGGATGAAGGGGAGGGGTCGGAGGAGGGAACGCCGACGAAGCGGACGAGCCGGAAGAAAAAAGATCCGGCCGAAGGAGAGGAAGAACAAGAGGGGGGGTCCGAAAGTGATGAGGCGCCGAAGAGGAGGCGGCGGAAGAAAGCTGTGGATGGGGATGGGAGCGATGGCTCGAGTGGAGGGGAGGGCGGGACGGCCAAGAAGGTGCGCAGGAAGAAGAAAGAGGAGCCGCCTCCGCCTGAGAGCGCAGTGCTCATGCGGGCTGTTGCGGCTGCGACGGGGGTTGGACAGCGCGTCATTCGGAAGAAGAAGGTTTCGAGGACATTCGTTGACGAAGAAGGATACACTGGTTTGGTGACACTTCATTTCCCTGACGAGATGCAGTGACGGAGGAAGTCACGGTTGATGTGGAAGAGGATGCGGAATCACAGGCGTCCACGTCCCAACAGGATGATTCGAAGTCGGCTTCGTCTGATGCAAGCAAACGTGCATTAGGCAGCTCGGGCTCTTTCGGTTCATCAGAGAAGTCAAGCGCTGCCAAGGAGAAGAAACCCAGCGTTGTAACGAATCAAAAGAATATCATGTCATTCTTTAAGAAGTCGTAAAAAAACGAAAAGATTGGGGGCTGCCGGGAATCGAACCCGGGACCTCATGCACCCGAAGCACGCATTATACCACTAAACCACAGCCCCGATCCACTTTCATCAATGTTTTTGTGGTATTTGAATCAGTGTTAAAGCAACTAGAGGGTTTTGGCTCTCTTCGTTGTGGACCCTCATAGACGACTACTGTGCTGGCTTTAAACGCTGCACAGAGAGACAATGTAGCGCGATTCCTCGATCAAGGTCAAATAAGATCCTTTATCAAGCAAGTAAAAAAGAGCACAATACTTACAACCATCAAACGAACCAATAGATTGACTATTTCCCATCATTCAGAGAGTAGTGAGTGAGTTCTTTGTCTCCACTCCCTCCAAAGCATCCACAACAGCCACTTTTGCTCCGAGCCGCCGACAAATTAGACGTCGAAGATAAGTCTCGCATCATGGCAGCCTCCTTCGCACTGGGCTGTGAGACAAAGTGGGGCCCACATTTTGAATGAGAGAAACGATGAAAAATCTCCAAGCAACACATACCGGCGCTGGAGGATCTCAGACACGATCATGGAGAACGCTTCCTCAACGTTTGAATTGGTTCGAGCGGACGTCTCGCAAAAGGGAATGGACAGCTTGAAACAAAAATCTTGGCCATCTGAAGTCGGGACTTGGCGCTTATTCTCTATGTCACATTTGTTGCCGATCACGAGCTTCGACACAGACTCGGTGTTGGTGTATCGCCCAATCTCATGCAGCCACGACTCCACGTGCCCAAACGTCTCACGGTTCGTGATATCGTACACAATTGCAATACCGTCAGCACCTCGATAATAGGCAGAAGTAATCGTACGAAATCGCTCTTGCCCCGCAGTATCCCACTGACAGCGTCAGGATTCGAAAAAAAAGGCAGAGGCTATCGTACAATCTGAAGTTTGATCAATTTCCCGTCAACTTCAAGCGTGCGGACTCGCTGTAGGGTAAGAACCTACGTCAATCTCATCTTTTCAAAGGTTCTACCACTAAGATTTAAATCTAGGACTTACAAAGTCGACTCCGATCGTCGCGATGAAACTATCTGAAAATGAATCATCCTACCGCATTAGAGTGATTATCAAGTACACCAACCGAAAATCTGGTAAGCAGACTGGTCTTCCCTACTGTTGAATCCCCTATCAGTACAATCTTGAACAAGTAATCGCTGAATCGTCAGCCAACAACCACTACTGCGCAGCACTATCCTCCTTCTTGTGCCATTCAATTGTAGCTCTCTATGTAAGACTCGACCTGATGAATTCGCCCTCAGAATTGCAGTCAGCGGACGTCGCTGACGAAACAATGCAGGGGAAATCGCCGCAAAGCCAGCCGACTTCCAAAAAAGGAAATTTAAATTGCGTGGAGCTGCGCTGCATCGGGAAGTGGCTGCTGATCTGTACTTACACTACGATTTATAACGGCTTGCGTACATGCGCTGCTGGCAGCGGAGCACGTCAATGTGACCATAGTTCGTGGGGCTGTTTACAAGGAGTCGGTCCGTTCGACTTGGCTTTGAACGCGGAGCTGACGCTGTAAGCCCTCAGCCTCCCCACGTTGGCGGCAGTTGCCTCCGCTGGGGGAGGACCCACCTTCGTCCGACTCACTGCAGCGACCCTTGGGGTGTGCCTGTCGTTCTCCGGTATCTCCAAACGCTTCCATGTCCGCCGCAGCGACCCCTGCAAAGCAGACACCTTCCATCGCCCCCACGCATTTCGGAGCGCCCTCACTCGCAGCAAAAACTCTTTCTCAACTGCCTCCCTCCGTCTGCTTCGAATGGCCCCGACGAATCCCCTCCACCTGCCCAACACTTCAATCAGCGACCTGAACTGAATCGCCCTGAACGCCGCCTTCGCCGCGGGGATGTGCTCTGCCGTTGCCACCCTCCGAGCTGCTACCATCGTCGTGTACCCCCTCCCTTTCAAAATCAGCTTCGCGACATAAAAGTGTTCGGCCCGAAGAGACGCCTCCGCCTTCGCCGCGCGCCGCTTCAGCGCCGCTCCGAACGCGCGCAGCCCCATCGTCCCATATCGTGTGGCGCTAAAAATAGCTGCACTTCCGGTCTTTGAGAGCCGTTGTTTGGCCAGCAAGGCGTGGCGCAACCACCCCCGCAGGATGTCCGCCTTCAGCCGACCCAGCCGACGGCGCGGTACCGTCGCGAGAAGCCGCCGCTTAGCAGCCACAAAGCGTGCGCGCCGCTTCCACCGCCGCCACGAGCGTGACATCACCCGCCGCGAAGCGTATGACGCCGCCGACCGCCGCGCGACTGAATTTTCAGCCGCCGCGGCGAAGGCGACGAATGCGCGGAGGCGAAGAGCCGCCTCGAAGTGGCGCTGCGGCTGGACAACCGTCGCGTCATGCGCCGTGGCCACCCACGCAGCCAATGCAGCGGCGCAGGCTCGACGCGAATCGAAGCGAAGGGCTTCTGCAGCGCGCCGCCACGTCGCAATGGCGCGCCCTTTCGCGCTGCGCCGGAGTGAGTTTTTGGCCGCTGCGAGCGCTGCGCGGCGGGCGACGGCAGCGAACGTCCGCCACGCCCACTCGCGAAGCGTCGCGTGGAGGACGTTTTGGACCACGCGTTTCTGAATGAAGCGCTGGCACTTTGCGGCTGTGGTGCGAAGCTTAAATAACAAAAAGAATCGAGAGCGCAGGCGCAGCGCGCGGAAAACGACGGCCGTCCGCTCCAGCGCCGCCGCTGCGCGCTCATCGGCGCACGTGCGGGCGTTGCGGCGCCACAAATTCAAAAGGTCGCGCGCAAAGTCGAGGGGGCGGAAGAGGCCCTCCGCGCAAACGCGCGCCTCAAACGCCTCAAGCGCGCGGCTAAAAACCTGCGGGGTAAGCACTTTAAGTCAATCAACTGCCAACTCTTCGCAAGAGCTTCCGCCTCCACAAATTCTCCCTCATCGCGCAGAGGGTGGCTAATTTTAGCCTCGTGGAGGCCATCTGCCGCGCGCGCTGGTCGCGCAGGCGCCCCAGCCCCTTCGCGCGGGTCGTCAGCCACCACCCCGCGACGGCTCGCTCGGCCAGCCGGGCGACGTAAGCTCGCACGCATCGAAGCGTCCGTTCTAAAAATACCCGCCTCGAAGAGACGAAGAGGTGCCAACGACTGGACGCCACGAACAGGCGCAGCCGCGCCGTGCGCCTCCTCGCAGACGCGGCGATGGCGCAGACGCGCTCATCCGTCCGGCGGCGCCACGCGGCAAGGGCTGACCGCCTTCGGAATCGAAGCGAAGCGAAGGAAACGCGCACGAACCAATGCCACTCGTTCAAAAACAGAGCCGCAAGCGCAGCCGTGCGGCGGGAGGACGTTTCATCGACGCGGGTGGCGGTAGCGGCGGCGTGGGAGCGGAGGGTCGCAAACAAACACATGGCGAAATTTTTAAACCAGCGCGCCACGACGAAGCGCGCGTGGGACCCCACGGCGACCTCCCTCCGCCACAACGCGGTGACCCCCCGGAGGAGGCGAACGGACGCGATCCTGCGGGCGAGGGAGGTCGCGCCGATTCCCCCCGCAGCGTCAGAGGGGGGGGGGCTGCGCAGCGCTGCGAGGGGGGAAAAGAGCCTGGGGGGGGGGTGGCCATGAGGCGCCTGCGGGGAGAGACCGAGGGGGGGGGCAGTTCGTGAGCGACGTTTGTTCTCGGCGTCGCGCAGCCACAAAATATGGAGCGAAGGGTCGCACGGCGCCGGCGCTCCACTGCGAGCCGCGTCGCACGCTCGCGCACGGCGGAGAGCTTTCCCGCCAACGCCACTTGGCGCAGGCGGACGGCTTTGGTTGTGGTCGCCCAATACGAATCAGCGGCGGCGGCGCGAAGGGTCGTGTCCGAAGAGTCGTCAAGGGGGAGGGCCTCTCCGGCAATGCGCGCAAGGGACCGGCGGGTGATGGCGCGGGCCTTCGCGGCGAAGCGCCACGTGGCGAACAGAAGGGGGCGACGAAACGCGCGCAGCTGCGCCGCAGCGGCTGAAGTTTGCGCAGCGCGCATTTGGCGCCAAAAACAAAGGCAGCGCCAATGGCCGAAGGTGGCACGGGCTAACAAACCAAAATAAAAGCGGGAAGCGCGGGAGCGGAGGAGGCGCCTTGTTGTTGCCGCTGCTGTGATTTGGCGCCATGAGCTAAAAATAGATTTGACGGCATCCATTCGCTTGCTGCGCGCAGCGAGAGAGGCCGCCGCCGTACGCTGGGTCGATGCGAAGCGAAGCGAAGCGAGTGCCGAGAACACAACCCTGAGGCGGACATAGCGGAACCACGCGACAACGTACCGAAGGAGTCCAATCAACGCTTTTGACCGCTGCGAAGCGAAGCGAAGGGAGGCGAGAGGCAGCTTGAGTTCATATTTCGTAACTAAATTCTCTAACAGAACCCTCCGCACTTCGGCATTTTCGCCGCCGTGGCCGCTTCGCGCCCGACTCTTCCCCCCTCCCCCCCCCCCAAGCAGCGCCGCCGAGTGCTTTGCGTCCGCAAGGCGCCGCTGCGCAACCGAGCGCGCGTTTGCGACGTCTTCAACCTCCCTGCGTGCGTCCAAAATTCTCTCCGCCAGAACCGTCCCGAGTGCGCGCACTCGCTTACTTCGAAATTCCGCACCCCCCCTCTGATCAAAGAGGAGGGCCACCCAAAACGCTGGGGACGAGGGGAGGGCATGAGGGGCGGCGAACTGCGCCGGCTCGGCGCGGAGGAACTCCACCGCGCGGTCGAAGTCGGAGGTGTCGAAGGCGGCGTGGGCGAGGAAGGGGGGGGGGTCGAGGGGGGGTTCTGGGAGGG
>JAIYDP010000056.1 GCA_027487435.1 Verrucomicrobiaceae bacterium
AGGTCGATGCGCTGGTGAACAAGGGGATTGCCGCGACGATGATCAACTCGACGCAAACGTGGGACGAGCAAAAGGAGCGCCTGCGTGGCATCCGCGAAGGCGCATGGAAATTGGTCTATGTGGCGCCGGAGCGCTTCCGTGCGGAGAGTTTCCTGCAAGCCCTTTCTGGCACAAAGATCGAGCTTTTTGCCATCGATGAAGCGCACTGTCTGAGTCAATGGGGCCATGATTTTCGTCCGGATTATCTGCGCCTCGGCCATGCACTGGAATCCATCGGAAGGCCGCAATGCGTCGCGCTCACCGCAACGGCGACGCCGATTGTGCGCGAGGATATTACCAACGTCCTCAAGCTGCGCGAGAACTTTGAAATGGTGAGCGGATTTTCCCGTCCCAACCTTTCGCTGAACATCACTTCCGCCGAGAACGCGCAAGTCAAAGATGAACGCATGAAGGCGGTCATCGCCGCGCATCGCACCGGCATTGTCTATTGCGCCACGCGGAAAAAGGTCGATGCCGTTTCCGAGACCTTGCATAGCTGGGGCATCAAATGCGTCGCTTACCATGGTGGCATGAGCGATGAAGAACGTGAGCGGGCCCAAGATGTTTTCATCAGCCGCCGCGCCGATGTCGCCGTCGCCACCAACGCCTTCGGCATGGGCATCGACCGCGCCGATGTGCGATTCGTCATTCACTACGAAATTCCCGGTAGCATCGAGGCCTACTACCAAGAAGCGGGTCGTGCAGGACGCGATGGCGAAAGTGCCTATTGCGAGTTGCTTTTCAACTACGCCGACACAAGAACGCAGGAATTTTTCATTGATGGCGCCAATCCCTCCATCGAGGACATCCGCAAGATCTATCAATACTTGCTCAACGATGCCAACCAAGACCATGAGGTGCGGCGCACCATCGAAGAAATCGCCGAAGGTGCCGATTTGAAAAACTCGATGACCGTCGGCAGTGCTTTATCGCTGCTGGCTCGCGCAGGATACTTGGAGCGTTTTGACATTCCCGGAAAACGCATGCGAGGCACCCGCCTTTTGCGGCCTCAAGTCTTCGCCCGCGGCCTGAAGCTCGATGAAAAAGCCATCGAAGAAAAAAACCGCCGCGACCGCGAAAAGCTCAAGGCCATGACCGCGATGTGCTATTCTAGAACCTGTCGCCAGCAATGGATTCTCGAATATTTTGGCGAAGATCAAGCCGAGCCCTGTGGCAACTGCGATGTTTGCCGCAGCGGTAGTGCCGGCGCTGCGCGTGCCGCAACAGCCGAGGACGACCTCGTCGTGCGCAAAATTCTCAGCGGCGTAGCACGCATGTCCCGCAAGCATTCCAGTGGTTGGGAAGGTCGCTACGGCAAAGGGAAAATTGTGATGATGCTCACTGGCAGTAAATCGCAAGACATTCTTCAAGCCGATCTCCACAAACTCACGACTTACGGATTGCTCAAAGCCGAAGGTAGCGGCTACGTCAGTGGGGTGATGCGCTCGCTCATGGATGCAGGGCTTGTCGTCACCGAGCAAGGGGAATTTCCCGTCGTCACGCTGAGCCAAAAAGGAGAAAAGGTCATGCAGGGCAATGTGCCTTACCGTCTCGTTTGGCCGAAAGCCCGTGAATCGGCACCTGTGGAACTCAAGGACGAGGGCTTTGATCCGCAGATCTACACGCGACTTCGCGACCTTCGGGCGAAAATTGCGAAAGCGGAAGACGTTCCCGCCTATTGCATTCTTTCGAACAAAAGCCTGGAAGGACTATGCCGCTATCGTCCCCGCAACACCGATGAACTCATTTCGGTCCCCGGAATCGGCGAGGTCAAAGCCCAACGATACGGACGCGCTTTTCTGGATGCTCTTGGCGTGTGAAAGGAATTTCCTCCCTAAAAATTTAAGTGTTGGCAAGAGCCACACCTCGGCGAGTGAGAAACTCTTTGCCGAGATTCAAATACGACTGCGCACCTAAACCCAAGCCATCGTGCTCAAAAATCGTTTTTCCATGGCTCGGCGCTTCGCCCAGCTTGATGCTGCGGGGAATGAACGTTTGATACATTTCTTCAGGGAAATATTGCGCTACTTCTTCGACTACTTGGCGAGAGAGATTGGTCCGTGCATCATACATGGTCATCACGATTCCTTCGAGCTTGAGATCTGGGTTTGCGCCCGATGCCTTAATTTGCTCCAGCACGTGAACGATTTTCGCCAAACCTTCTAAGCCAAACCATTCGCACTGCAACGGAATGATCACTTCATCCGCAGCCGCCAATGCCGAGGTCATCAAAACCCCGAGCGATGGCGGTGTATCGAGCAAACAGAAATCAAACAAATCATTCGGTTTCAACCCCTGCAAATACCCACGCAGACGAGTCAGATGGTCATCCGCTCGCGCTAATTCGATTTCCACCCCTGCCAAATCCATGGACGAGGGAATGATCGACAACCGCTCCAACCTTGTGGTTTGAATTTTTTCGCGGATCCCACATTCGCCGAGTAACACCGGGTACAAGCTATCCGATCCCTCAGCCTCGATCCCGAGGCCACTGGTGGTGTTCGCTTGTGGATCGAGGTCGATCAATAACACTCTTTGCCCCAGCAAAGTGAGTGCCGCAGAGAGGTTGATCGCCGTGGTCGTTTTCCCCACACCTCCTTTTTGGTTGCCGATTGCGATAACTTTCATGGTTCGTGAGGCAGTTTCATGATTCTCCGCGCCAAAAGCAATCAAATACCATGCTCGCAAGAAAATCGCTCGATCATCTGGATCGTGGTTCATTCTAGCTGCGCAGTATATTCTTGCTCTACGCCGCGAAACATGGCACATCTCGCCATCGAAATGGAGTTTATGAAGTTGGATTGGTCGGAAGCATGGTTGCAGCAAGCGGCAGGGTGGAAACCGGTGAAGGAGGGGAAACGCCTCCTCGCCAATGGCGCCGTGGTGTCTGCCACAATGACCGAGGATGGCTGCAGCGGCGTGGTGCAGAGCGGAAAATCACACAAAGTGAATGTCATACGCACGTCTGCGGCTGTCGTCGAGGTCGTTTGCGGATGCTTGCAAAATCGGAAAAACGGTACGTTTTGCGAACATGCCGTGGCTGTGATTCTGGCAGCAACGCAAGAAACATCGAAAAGCCAGGCCACCCCTAGCAGCCGAGTCTCTGAACCCGAGGAGATTGTCATCCCGGCATTTCAGATCGAACTGCCGCCTCGTTGGCAAGAACTCGCGCTATTGGGTCGATGGAGCGTCAAGGTCTCTCCATCAACCATGCCAGCCACTGAATTCGACAAACGTTTGTTTGAGTGGTTATTGGAGCAAGGCGTCAAAAAGTTATCTGCGCCCATCGCGCTATCACTGAATCATCAAACAATTGTTTCATTTCTTGATGCGGCATTTGGACATGATCGAGTGATCGCCGGATCTCAAGCAATCGTTTGGCCAGAAGCGCCTCAAGCCGAATGCACCATGGAGGAAAATGAATCGACCTTACTCATGAGGCTTCTACCATCATCGCCGCGCTGGAAGCCACTGCGGCGCAGTTCCTACTTCCTTGGCGAGCATGGAATGGCTAGGATTTCGAGCGCCTCAGTACGCGATATTGCTTTCACACTTTTTACGGAAGAAACCTGTGAAATCGTTCCTAATCAATTATTTCATGATCAATTGATTCAAGATTTTATCCGTTTGTCTGATACATCGAATTGGCTGGATCGATGGCCGAGTGTCGCCGTTCCTGCACTGGTAGATGCCAATGCCTACGGCACGATCGATAAGCCGCAAATCCGACTCACCGCGACAATCAACGGCAGGCCAGCGCCCGCCCAAGGCGCAATTCTCCATTGTGATAGTCGCGGAACATCGTATTGCGATAAACGAAAGTTTGAATCATCTATTTCATGGTTAAAGCGAAACGGCTGGCAGAGGGTAGGGGAGTCAGACAGTTGGAAACTCGTCGATGAAGTCCAGGTGATGAACTTTTGGGAATCGGGTCAGCAGCAATTTTCGCAGATCGTCGATACCTGGGACACTGCGCCAGGGTTGGCGGTGGCATTATCGAAGCTTACCCGTATAGATGCTCATCTCTCTTCCTCAGAGCAATCGGGTCAAATTTCTGTCACAATGGGATTTCGGACGGAGACGGGGAAAGACCTACAAACCGACAAAATCCTACAGTTGCTGCGCTCGGGTAAAAGAATGATTCAAACTAACGATGGCTCTACCTTGTTATTGCCAAAAGAGAGCTGGGAAGCATTTCAAGCGACCGTTTCACAAGCCCATTGGAGAGAGAATCGAGGCGCCTACTTGCTGCAAAAAGGCCAAGAACGCATTTTACATATAATGCGTGAAAATATGAATAAATCAATTGATAATGAATTGATTGCAAATAATGCATCTGCTCAAATTGCCATCGATAAACTCTCGCAAGTCACCTTACGAAACTACCAAGAGCAGGGGATTCACTGGTTGCATGATCGACTCCAACAAGAGGGCTTTGCGCTCTTAGCAGACGAGATGGGACTTGGCAAAACCTTGCAATCGATCGCGCTGCTGACCACTTTTGCTACACCTGATGAACCAGCTTTGGTGCTGATGCCGACATCGTTGCTAGGCAACTGGCAACAAGAAATCGAGAAATTTCAACCATCGCTTAAAACGTATGTTCATCACGGAGACAAGCGAGATAGCGATTGCTGGGATCGGGGTTACTCGGTGATTGTAACAAGTTACAAAGTGCTTTCCTTGGATCGGGCGCTTTTTATGAAACGTACGTTTTCCATGGTAATTTTGGATGAAGCGAGTTTGATTCGGAATCCTGATACCGATGCTGCACGAGCCTGTTTCCGTTTGCCAACCAAGCGGAGGTTGGCACTCACTGGGACACCTGTGGAGAACCACTTGCGGGATTTATGGTCGATTTTTCAGTTCCTTCAACCTGGATATTTGGGCGAGCGCAAAGCCTTTGAACAACGATTTTGCGGTCCACAACGTAGCGCTCCTGATGACAAAGCTCTCCAATGGCGCACCAAGCCCTACATTTTGCGGCGCACCAAAGACTTGGTGGCGGGGGATTTGCCAGCAAAAATCGAGATCGACGAATGGTGCGAGTTATCGAGCACGCAGCAAGAGTGGTATCGCGGCTTTGCTGACGAAGGCATGGCCTTGATGGATCGATGCGAATCCGATGCTCAGGCGCGAATGCAAATGCTCACCTTGATCCTGCGACTGCGTCAGACCTGCTGCGACTTGGCTTTGCTCGATGAATCCTTAGTGCAGAGTCACAGTCTCGAACAGCGATCCAGCAAAATGCTGCGATTGTGCGAAATCATCAATGAAAGCCTCGAAAACGGCCGGAAAGTCCTTGTTTTCAGCCAATTTGCTCGCCAATTGCACTTGATTCGCCAGGTTTTGCAGGATTCTGGCGTAGCGAATTTACTCTTGGATGGATCCACGACCAATCGAAGCGAATTGGTCGAAGAATTTCAACGCCCTGAAGGAGCTGGCGTGTTTTTGGTGAGTCTGAAAGCAGGCGGCTACGGTCTGAATCTGACAGCTGCATCGACCGTAATTCTTTTTGAACCATGGTGGAACCCAGCGGTTGAAAAACAAGCCACGGATCGAGCGCATCGAATCGGCCAAACCAAATCTGTCAACGTGTATCGCTTGCTGACGCGCGGCTCCATGGAAGAACGAGTGAAACGATTTCAGGAATCCAAGAATCAACTGATGGCTGCTGTGATGGATGATGCAGAACTATTTGGATCATCGGCGATTTCCCAAGAAGAGATCCGGCAAATCTTTTCCATGCAGGATTTCGCGTAATCTGAGGCTCCAGGCCATCTAGGGGTTATTGCCACACGTAACTTGTGACAATATATGTAATACGTGGTTTAAATATGGAGTGCACAGCACGCACCTTTTGTAGCACTGTAGAAAAAATGATTTGGCGAAAGCTACCATTTCAAAAATGCATCAAAATCAGTTGTTGAAAAAGTCGTTTCCTAGAGTTCCCCCTTTTCACTACGAAGCGCAAGAAGTCCTTTTGATCTGTGCTAGACGCATCGGGGTTTTGTGTTGCCAATTCCTAGCCCGATTGCCAGATTGGGCTATGGAAATCGAACCAATTGGTTGGGTAGAAACCTGTTTTGACGAGAAATTTGGCGTACCGAGGCAAAGTGGTCTCTGCCCGAATTCTTGGGGCGTGATGCATTTTCACGAGAAATATCGCCAAGCGGATTTGGTGCGCGGCTTGCAGGATTTTTCCCATGTTTGGCTGATTTTTGCTTTTCATCAGACTTTGGATCATGGCTGGACTCCCACGGTGCGGCCGCCGCGGCTAGGGGGAAATCAACGTGTCGGCGTGCTCGCAACGCGCAGCACCTTTCGCCCCAATGGCTTGGGCTTATCGCTCTGCCGACTCGAACGTATCGAAACATCGGGCGAACTGCGCCTCTTCCTCGGTGGGATTGATTTGGTAAGCGGCACACCGATTTACGATGTGAAGCCGTATCTGTCGTATTGCGATGCGGTGCCTGACGCGTCGTGCGGCTACGCTGCTGAACCCCCAGTGAAATTGCGCGTAGTGATTGCGCCTTCGGCAGAACTGGCATTTGCGTCATTGCCGGAACGAACACGCGACTTGATTTGTGAGGCCTTAGCCTTAGATCCGAGGCCAGCGATTCATGATGACCCAGAACGACTCTATGGTGTGCGGTTGGCTGGCTTGGAGGTGCGCTTTCGGGTGGCAGATCACGTGACCATTGCTTCGATTTCTCGGCAAATCTAATGTTTTTCTGGTAAAATGAATGTCTTGGCTTGACTCCTGTTCCACGGCGCATGATTTTTTTCACCTATGAAATATTTTCTTGTATGGCTTTCGATGTCAGTCATCTGCTTCGCTCAAAGCGGGGCAAAAGATCAAGCATTGCTGCGTGAAAAGCTCGCCGATAAAAAGAAGCCGATCACTTGGGTCATCACTGGCGATTCGATCACTCACGGCGCGTGGTTCACCGAAGGTGGGCGCTCGTATCCTGAGCATCTCGCGGAACGCGTGCGCGGTGAGTTATTGCGTTTCCGTGATTTCGTGATCAATACCGGAGTCTCTGGTGAGATTTCAACCGGCCTGCTCAAGGATTTCGATTGGCGGGTGTTACGTTTTACCCCGGATGTGGTTTCCATCAATCTTGGTATGAACGACTGCATGCGCGTTCCATTAGCGCAGTATCAAAAAGAAATGGCGGAGATGATTACCAAAGCCAAAGCGGCTGGTGCGATTGTGATTCTTCAAGCGACCAATACCGTTTATACTACCGACAATCATGCGAAAAAACTTCCCGCCTTCATCGAGGCGGTGCGTGCTCTAGCCAAAGAGCATGACGTGATGTTGGTCGATCATTACAAGTATTTTTCCGATCATCAACAAGGTGCCGAAAAGAAAACATGGCTAAGTGATGCCATCCATCCCAATGCCCTAGGCCACGCTCACATGGCGGCGGAAATGTTCCGTGCCATCGGCATATACGATGCTGAGAGCGATACCTGCAAGCTTGCAAAATAGGCGACTCCCCTTCCCTAGCCGCGTTTGGGTTTCTGCGGCTTGGTCGATTTCGTTGCTGCGGGTGATGGCTTCGCATGTGACTTTGGCTTACCGCGCGTAGGTTTGCGAGCATCTTTTTCACGCGAATTTGAGCTGCGTTTCGTCGCAGAGGGTTTTCCTTTCGGCGTTCTTGAAGACTTGCTTTTGTTTGCACTTGTGGCATCACCAGCAATATGAAAATCGACAAATTTTCTGGCAAAATCGACACGTCCGACGCGGAGTGAAAGACCTTGCCCAGCTTCGTAGGTTCTGCCATCGCGGCTGCGTAGGCATAGACGCACAGGATCGAAAAACCAATCGCCATCGGGAAGATCTTCTCGTTTTACAACGCCTTTCATGCCGATGCAAATCGCCTCGACAAATAGTCCCATCTGCCGGACTTCGGTGATGATTCCTTGGAGCGGCGGGGCATCATCGCCCAAAGTTGCGGCTCGTGCCAACCATTCCATGAGCTTCAGTTGTTTGGTCTCGCTCTCCGCAGCGGCGGATGATCGCTCGGTCTCGGAAATGTGACGCGCCATTTCTGTAAGATCTGCCATGGACGGCAATCGGTCTTGCTTTTCCGGGGGATTTTTCAGCAAAGCTTGCAGGGATCGATGGACGATCAAGTCCGCGTAGCGGCGAATCGGACTAGTGAAATGGCAATAGTCCGCTTTAGCCAGCCCAAAGTGTCCGAGAGGATCGACGGAGTAGGCGGCGCGGCGCAGACTTTTTAATAAACCGAGCTTCACCACATGTTCATCGGCATTTCCCTTGGCGGAATCGAGAAGCTCTTGGATGTGACGTCGATTGCTGAGATCGCCGACTTTGTAGCCATAGGCTCGCGCTGCATCAGCGAAGGAATCGAGCTTGGAAAAGTCTGGATCCTCGTGAATGCGATAGATCGTAGGTTTTTGGCGGCGTTTTAAGGCTAGAGCCACAGCCTGATTGGCGGCGAGCATGCATTCTTCAATGAGTTGGTGACTCGTAGTATGTATGACCTCGCGGACCTCAAAGGCACGGCCTTGATCATCGAGGGCTACGCGAAATTCAGGAAACTCCAGATCAAGCGAACCGTCAACGAATCGGGCTTGGCGCATTTTTTCTGCCATTTTCCAAGCCTCACGCACCATGGCGATCGTTGCTGGATCGCCGCTGTCGTCGCCATCGAGCATCGCCTGCGCCATTTCATAAGACAGCTTGGCGCGACTGTGGATGACCGCATCAAAAAATTCAGCTCGCGCGATGCGTCCACCGTGATCGATTTCTAACAACGCGCACTTCGTCAGCCGGTCAACATCAGGCTTCAGCGAACAAATGCCATTACTCAATTCCGGTGGCAGCATGGGCAGCACTCGATCCACAAGATAGGACGAATTTCCCCGCTCCTGCGCCTCGCGATCCATTGCCGTGCCGGGTTTCACATACCATGAAACGTCGGCAATATGAACGGCGAGACGCCAGCCGCTAGAAATTTTTTCGAGCCATATCGCATCGTCATGATCCTTCGCATCAGCCGGGTCAATGGTCATGACGAGGCGATCACGCCAATCTTGCCGCCTCGCCATTTCGGCAGCAGGAATGGTTTCCGCAGTGCGATGAGCTTCCGCCAACACATCATCGGGAAAAGAGGTGCGCAATCCGCATCGATGGATGATGCTAAGAATATCCACGCCAGGGTCACCGGGCCAGCCAAGAACTTCCACAACTCGGCCTCGCGGTGCAGTATCTGGGCGATCCCAGGCGTCGAGCTGTAGAACCACGAGCTGACCATTTTGCGCGGTGCTTTCTACACTAAGGTCAAAGTTGCCACGCACCGCTACATCGTCCACTTCCACCCAAGAAAACTTTGCTTTACGGCGAAAGATCCCCACAACCCGCCCGCTACGCCGCGTCAAAACCTCCGAAACGCGAACCTTGGGCGTCGCATCTGGAGTTGGTCCATTGGTACGACGTGCTGCACTTTTGATCGGCATAACACGCACCCGATCGCCATCGAGTGCCGTGCCGCTATCGTGAGCTTCGCAGCGAAATCGATCAGCCTCCGTAAAACTGATGCCCTCATTTTCCTTGGCCGCGATGTCCGCATAAACCCAGGCAAAACCCGATGCTTGAAAGCGAATGGTTCCGACAAATTCCCGACTCTGTGATGTCCCCTGCCCTTTTTGTAGATCGGGACGCTTGTTCCATTTCGCCTTCTTCTGTGGCGCTTCTTCCTGCTTGGGCAAGGATAGTCGGCTTTTGGCCCCTTCCATAATTCGCCCTGATCCCAGCAATTTGCGGAGGATGTTGCGCAAGGCCCCACGATCATTCGAGTGAATTTCCATGCGCCTCGCCAATTCCCCCGCATCGATGGGTCGATAGTCCTTTTGCTGCATGAAGCGCAAGACGGCTTGTTCATTCAATTTCATTGCAAAGAACCTGCCTTGCCGACTGGCGCATGGCAATCAGGAAAAAACGGATTCTTTCTCCTCACTTCCGATGCTTCATCCACAAGCCCCACGAAAATAAATGAAAGAATCACTCACGTAGGGAATTATACTGTTATGATGCACAGAATGACAAAATTTCTCGTTAGCTTATCCGCCCTTCCTATGATCTCTTTCGCGGAAATACCGCTAAAAACTGGCGAAAAAGTCGCATTTCTCGGCGATTCGATTACTGCTGGTGGATTTTCCCAAGCCTCGGGGTATGTTCAACTGGTCGGCAAAGGTCTTGCGGCAAATGGCGTTACCATTGAAATCATCGGCGCAGGCATTAGCGGCCACAAGTCGAATCAAATGCTCGAACGCCTCGAACGCGATGTCTTGAGCAAGAAGCCACATTGGATGACACTAAGTTGTGGAGTGAACGATGTTTGGCATGGTCCGAAAGGAGTTTTGTTAGAAGATTACAAAAAAAACATCACCGCCATCATTGACCGAGCACAAGCTGCTGGCGTCAAGGTGATGATTCTTACCTCCACCATGATCAAAGAAGATCAGGCCACTCCCCAAAATCAGCAACTCATTCCTTACAACGATTTCCTCCGCGCGATTGCCAAAGAAAAAAAATGCCTTCTCGCCGATCTCAATGCGGATATGCAAAAGGCCGTCGCCGATGCGCACAAAAAATTTGGCAATAAAGGCAATGTGCTAACCAACGACGGTGTCCACATGATTGCCGAAGGAAATCTGATGATGGCTACGGGCGTTCTTCGTGCCTTCGGACTCGACAAAAAGGAAATGGATAAAGCCAACGAGGTATTCGAAACCATGCCGAATTTTTCATCCGTCTCAGCGAAGACAAATCTCACGCTCCGCCAAAAACAACTCCTTGAAAAAATCGCGGCGGAAAAAAACACCACTGTCGATGCTATGATCGCAACGGACTTTCAAACGTACGTAAACTCCCTGCTCGAAAAATCCGCTAAATAAAAACGACCGACCTCTACCACCATGAATCCATCCAAAAAGAAAGTGTCCCCCTTACTCTCATGCTCGATCGCTTGCCTTGCCTTAAGTTTACCTCTCGCTGCCATCAAGGATGAAAAAAACCAAGGCCGCTGGGACAAACCTTGCAAAGGTGGCCCTGATGCCGTAGTTCCAGGATTCCTCGTCAACATGGGCCCCACAGGCGCTCGAGGCGTGCTGAAATCAAATTCCTTCGTGGTAAAATACATTTTCCCAAAAACTCCAGCCGCCAAACTTTTAAAGATCGACGATGAAGTGTATGGAGCCAATGGCAAAAAGTTTGCAACACACACCTTCGGCGGCAAACCCAATGGCATCGAAGGCCCCATTCAAGACATGGGCTGGGCCATCGAAAAGGCGGAAGCAAGCAAGGATGGAATTCTTTCGCTCATGGTCAAACGCGATGGATCTGATCTCAAGGTCGATGTTCCCCTCGAAAAACTCGGGAGCTTTGCGGAATCTTTTTCCGTGGACTGTAAGAAAACCCAAATCCTCCGCGAGCGGGCATACAAGTACTTGATGGACAATCCCGGTGGGGTGAACTGCCAAGGCCGCTGCGTTGGCAGTTTATCCTTCCTCAGCTCTTCGGACACCAAAATTCTCTCCTATGGCAAGAAGCTCGCCAAAGCCTGGGACAAGCGCGATAACGATCAAACGTGGTCATGGGAATTGGCGTTTCACGCCATCACGCTCTCCGAATACCATCTCCTCACCAAAGATAAGTCCGTGCTCCCTACCCTGCAATACACCATGGATCAGCTCCGCGGTTGCCAGTGGAAAGCGCCTGACATCATTTGCTACAAACTCGAGCAATTCACCAAAAAGAATATCAAAATAGATCAAGAGACCTTGCAAAAACACATGGATCTCTACGATGGCGGCTTCGGTCACGCGCCCTACACCACCGTGATTGTCCCGCGTGGCGGCGGCGGCTACGGCCCTATGCAGTGGCCCACCCTGCTTGCCATCGATGCATGGCAGCTTGGCAAAAAATGCGGGCTCGAAACGAAACACAAAGGGTTAGAATCTGCGTTTGTTTTCCTTGATCACGGCACGATGGCATCCGGAAATGTTGCCTACGGTGGTGAATTCACCCTCAACAATGGCCCCATCGATTCGAAAAAATGGAAAATGAGCACGCGCCATGGCAACTCGGCCAAGTCAGGCCTCGCTTACGCAGCGTATGCATTATCACCTCCTTCTGCGGAAAACTCCAAGGCTATGAAATTGCATCTCGCCAATATCGATGCCGCCTACAAGGACATGACCGATGGCCATGCTGATGCTCTCATGGGCTTCACTTGGGGCATGAGTGGAGTTCTGGCCTCCGACGACAAGAAACTCAAAGAGAAAGTATCGCAATACTACATCCCATGGCTCAACATGGCACGCTGTGCCGGCAGCGACTCGTATTGCATCCTTCCCGCCCGCGACTACGCCGATCAAGCCTACTACCAAGCTCCGAACATTCGCAACTACACCACGGCATCCGTCTCCTACATCTACAGCTTCGCGACCCCAAAATTGCGGATTCAAGGTGTTGGGCAGTAATTTTCCTTGGAGTGCGGCGACATGTCGCCGCTTTGAATCAGGACGACATGTCGCCCTAGATCGGAAAGCGCAGACATGTCTGCGCACTCCATGTTACGTGAGTCACCGCGCGTTTTTTCATATTCACTCTCGACAATCGAAATCATTGTCCCTAGATACTGTCCAAGAAATTGTAGTGCATACTTCTTTGCCACAGGCACTTGCCGCGTCTATGAAACTCATCACATACCTGTTATTTTTTTTTGCTAGTGTGCGAATGACTAGCGCCCAAAGTCTTTATTATGTGGGTGATGAGGCACAAGATACTCTCCCCCTCAAATGGACGACTGGTACAAATGTTGTCTATGATAATAACGTTGTGCCAAGAGCAAAAAAACAGCAGGGAGATTTTTCACTTTACCTACCCAAGCAAGTTACGATTACTAGCAATCCGCCCGCAACCTTTGATTCTTTCCGCTTGGCAGAGGAAAATGAAGTCATCAATCAAGAAATCGATTGGGCTTCTTTTTCAACGATGTCGGGTAATCACTCCATTACGGTTGACAATATTTCTGTGGTCGGAGGGAATGGGAGCACCCGCCCGTGGCAAAACTCTCCGCAAAAAGACCAAGCGACATTTATCAGAATTCCAGAAGTACCCTGGATCACAGGCAAAGAGCAAGTAATCGAGATTCCTATCGAAACCGATGGGGAAATCAACGTAAGCAACGGATATCTACACGCGCCTTTCCAAGCTGAAATTGTGCAAGAATGGACGACTGATATCACAAAACTGAATTTGGCAGGTGAAGACTACGATGTCTATGCCAAGGTCATTCCATCCGATAGTGAAATCACCGAGGTTGCCGTGGACTCGCAAAAGCGTGTTTTTTTACCCGTTTACTATACTTCCGGTGATCAGCAACGTGCGAATTACTATCGCATCGACACGCAAGGCTTGGGAGAGAACTTATCCGATACGGAAATGCCTCCCGTGATAACTCACCAATTCCCAGGGAAAATCGTTGAAACTACGCAACGCCTTGTCTCAACAAAGTGCCTATTGAAGGTTTCTGCGAACCAGAGCCAAAACATCCTTTTGCATCGTTTCTATCTCTATGTAGGCAGGCAGAGGGCAATCTCGAACGCAGAAGTTATCATTTCAACGCTATATCAAATGGGTGACGTGGCAAGCCATCATGTGGCAGTCGATCAAATCGGCGATGTCCTACCCACAACGGGAGAGATCGTATTCTGGCGTCCTTCTATGGCAGGGAGCTATATCGGCACTTTAGTCTCCGGACGGGAATACGGCCGTGCCCCCATCGGCAACGGTGTGGTTCGATCCTTGCTCATCAACAAGCATGGCATCTACTCCGGTGTCATTCAAGCTAGGGGCTTTCCACCATTGCGGATCCGTGGGAAATTTTCAGCGACGGAAGCAACGAGTATTTCGGCTGAGGTCGTTGATGGTATAGCGACGGAAAGAGGCTGCCGATTGGCCTTCATGCGGATGGCTAATGGCAGCTTTTCCATAGTGGCAAAATGCTACTTCGGCGGTAGCAATCAATTCCATTGCCTTGCAGAAAAAGTTCTGCCAAAACAAAAAAACCTACCGAAATCTCATACCTTGGTCATGCCAGTTGATCAAAACGCCTATGGTATAGGCGCAGATGCAACGGGAATCATGGCTATATCCAGCCACTCTTCTGTGAAAATCCTCATGCGTTTTCCAGGCGGGAAAAACATAGCGCAATCGACGCGAATAACGGCTAACGGCATGGTTCCGCTCTTTTTTGACCAACACCAGATAAGCCTCGTGGGGCGACTTCGCTATACGCCGAAACGTGAGCTAGGAGATTGGACAGGTGGACTAAGTTACCTAGAAGAGGGAGAAGATTCAGGAGTCATCCTCCTTAGCGGAGTCTGTGTGGGACATCCCTTCCTCGGGTGGAAGAAAGCCGCCTCATCGGTGACGATTCATCTCGAAGACGAAAATGGAGTCATGACTCGCCTTGCAGGCAGTTATAAAAATGGAAAAGTTTTCGCAGAAGGGCTTGAAATCATGCTACTTCCGAATGGTTCGCTGCGGGGTCATTTTCTTACCGCTAATAGACTCAAATACCCCATCATGGGAGTCGCCTTATCTTCCCAAGACATCTGGACATGCCACGGAAACTTGAATGGCATGAAAAAAATTACCGTTACAGGAAATCTATAACAATGATTCAAGCACGTGCCGTCTGTTGGGCAGATGCATTGAGGCAATCAAGCCGTATTCTCATGATTTTTTAGGGATCTGCATCGAAGCTTTTTTCTCTTATAATGCTAATTGACTGTCCATCTTTACATAGGTGAAAAAAATTGAGTATGGTGAAATTAATTAGAGACTATTCAAAAAAAATCCATTACTTTGTTGTTGTAAAGATGTTAAATAATAACTATTAATTTTTCCTATATTATATGAATATATATATTTTATTTTTTTTGTTATTACTAAATTGCGCTAATTATGCTTATTCGTCTCCTGAAATTCCAATTATAGAAAATAAATTTTATTCAGTAGATGATAAAAATGCTATAAAGGTTTCTCAATACATTCAAAACTCAGATTGTGAGATACGAGTACATAGTGAAAAAATATTTTCTCTTTATAGAATAAATAATGATGAAGTTAAAGAAAAAGTTTCAAAAGTATCGCTAAGTGTTATCTCTCGCGATTTCGATGAAAAAATGAATAGAAAATTGTTAGTTTTTAATTGCGACAAGGGAGTAGTACCGGATAATGAAGATGATAAAGAGGTTTTCTTAGAAAGCATAATATCACAATTTAATAAATTTAGATTTCAAAGAATTCTAATCGTAGGCAAATCAGGACATGGAATTCATGTGTACGTGAATCATTATATGAATGAAAAAGCAGCTGCAGACAAGTGATGAGACTAAGTCATTAATAGAATAGGTAAACGGTCAACAGAGGTCCTCTTGCATGAATTGGGTCACATAAATGGGGGTAGATTCGGTGATGAAATCGTAAGTGGTCGTAAGCGGTCAATGTGAATGGGGTCGGTCCTTGGATTTTAGCATTTTTGAATCGGGTCTTTGTAAGGCTATGATATTGAGTGATTATGAATAATATGATGCAATCTCAAGCAAAAATCGCCCTGAACCAACTTGTCGGGTCTCAGTGATCAGATGCGGCGTTCAAATCAAGTGGCTTCTGATGATTTTTGAGACGCGAGCGTGCTTTGGAGTGCGGCGACATGTCGCCGCTTTGAATCAGGGCGACATGTCGCCCTAGATCGGAAAGCGCAGACATGTCTGCGCACTCCAAGTTACGTCAGTCACCAGAGATATTTTATCTCAGAGATTGGCAACTCCCGCATGAGCCGTGTTGCTTGTCGAACCTAAATTGATGTGGAGCGACTGTCTTTTTACATAATCGGAATCAAGCCCACATTTCCCCGTTGAATCAGTTTTTTTGGCAGGTCTTCTCGGGCTGGGCTACGATACTCTGAAATGTCTCTGATTTTCGTGAAAAAAGCGTTCGGAAAATTGCGAAGGCCATTCCAGACGTCGGGTGGAGCATTCGGAAGTTTACGCATGGCATTCCAGACGTCGGGTGAGGCATTCGGAAGTTTACGAATGGCTGTCCTGAATGGGGTCTTTGGATTTGTGTATTATTGATGAATGGAGCCTTTGTCAGGCTGTAAGCAACCTAAGATTGCCTCTAGTCAGAAACGTCGTAGATGGTAACCTACGACGTTTATGACGACGACGAATGAATCATCCGGCAGAGAAGGGCTGTCCAAAAATTGTGACCCAAAAAAGCGACTGCCTCATTGACAATGAATCGACCGCCGAAAAAATCGTGAAGAGTGGGTTGCGCGTATGGAAATCCCAGATGGAGAGGAATTGCAAGCAAGCATTAGGCAAGGCGATTCCCGCAAAGTAGCGTTAGCGTCCTGATTAAGCGGCACACTAGCGTGAGCAACATTTGGATTGCGGAGCGTCTAGGAATGCGGCATGTTCGATCTGTAAGCTGTTTGATCAAGCAAGGAAAAACAGATGAAACCACTCAAAAGCAATGCAAAGAAATGGAGAAAATGTTACAATGTGAGCAACAACCCCAGAGACCCCAGAGATATTTCCCCGTTTTTGTAAACTATTAGAATGTTCGGCAAGAATACCCACCATGAATATTGAAGCACTGTGCCACGAGCTATTGAACTTTCGCGAAACCTCAACTCGTCTATTGCAAACAGGTGACATTGAGGGATGGCTAAACTCACTTGCACCTGAGTTAAGAGCTGGCGAGCGACTACGCTCTTACCTGCTCGACAACCCGATTATCGTAACCGAAGACCCCGATGTGAAGAGGCTTGTAGCCGAGATGGATCTGACGGAGATCGACGATCCTGACAAGGTTGGTTCAGAGCTACTTTTTTCGTGGATCAGCCCCGCTGAGTATGGAGCCGCCATTGCAGAGGTGAGCGTCCTTATTGCACCATTCCGCATCCCACCTGATCTTGAGACCTTCCTTGGTGAAGCGCGTCAGTGCTATGCACTCAGACAGTATTCGGCAGTCCAGTCACTAAGTCGAACCATCCTCGAAGCAGCAGTCAGCGACATTGCCGTAAGAACAGGAAAGATACCAAAGGAAGCTATCGAGCACGCTATGTTTAGGGAGTATCCTCCCTACAAGAGAATCAAGTTGGTTGCTGGTCCAAGATTTGAGCAGGTTTATGAACACTACAAAGACCTTTGCAAGGTTGTCCATGGTCTTGCGACGACCGCAAGCCTTGGCGCACTTGGCTCACTAACTAAGACGATAGGGTTCGTTCAACATCTGTATGAACAGCATAAGGGCGACATCTGCGGCTCTTATAAAACAGAAGCAGAACAATAAAGGGTGTAGCGAATGGGTGAGTGATAACGAACCCATTCGACTGCACCCTTAGTTGAACCTAAAATCCGCAGTTGTAATGAGGATGGGAAGTGCAAGCGGGTCAGGTGGCGGGTGAGGGGGCGCTTTGAGTGGGGTCGAAGAGCAACCATGGAGGAGATTTCCCCATGTTCAAACTCAACTGCGGCGCAGTTCGACCCAACCATTGTTCAAGCCGCTGGTAGGCTTGTTTGAGAAAGTTGGCGAACTTCCC
>JAIYDP010000007.1 GCA_027487435.1 Verrucomicrobiaceae bacterium
CACAACGCCCACGACGACGACGACGCGACTCCGCATGAAGCGCCCCCCGTCCCGCCTCCACCCGTCCCGCCTGACCCGCATTGAGTCCCTTGAGCGAATTGACACGTGAAAATATTTTTTAGAAAATGTTTTGAAGACGGAAATATATTTTCGAAAAATTTGTAACGTGAGCGCCGTGTAGACATTGGCATGTGAGTAAACATCCCCCTCACCTAAACCCTAAACCTGGCGGAAAGAAAACCGTAAGCCGTGAAATGTTATTGGCGGATTTAACTTGTATTGATGATTTATTTTTTGATTTTCTTAATCCTCAAGATGAAGAATTTTTTTTTTTTTTTTTTCTCCCTGCCTCCCCGGTTCTTCTCAATTTTGCATTTTTTGATTTTCATTTACTTATGTTATTATATATACAACTTCCTTTTTGTTTTTTGTTTCAATTTTATGTATTGAATCTATTAGTATATTTTATTGCTATGAATTTTGTCTTATTGAAATTAACAATTTTGAGATTGTTACAACGTATAGGTGAAATTAATTGACTCTTCAGCGTTGATAGATCCATAGTTGTTAACTGTCATAACAAAAATACTCAACATTAACGTCGTGGTTTTCCGACATGTCCACACAAGCCTGTGTAATTTTGGTGGTACAACACAACGCGTTGGACACAAAACAAAGTTTTACGTAATTTCAAATGGAACATGTGCACTCAATCCACCTATTTCATTCCATTCGATTCTCAAACACCTAGCTCAACAATATTGCAAACGACATGTAGCATCATAGAGAGAATTATGTGTTATAAAAGAAAATAGTCATGGACGCCTTCCCCGGTAACAATTTGTCACCAACTCGCAATAATGCAGTAAATGAAATTGCGTTCAAATGGGGTCTGAATTGATGCGGCACAGAGAACACGAAGAAGCACCAAGGGAACATTTCGGAATCGCAAGAAAACACCTGATTGATTGGATCTAGCTTCACTTCCATGGACACCAGACCTATGGTGTCAGAGAAGCCTATTCTCGCAAACACCTTTAGTGATGAACATGCAACCTAATCTGACAACAATCTCTTCGTTGTAGCGAAAAAAGGTCCCATCTTGTGGGGAAACAAAAGCTGGCTGTAATGCTTCTACAGCCTTGAATAATTTGACAACACACAACATACCAGGCTGAAATCCGCAGCACATCACGGTTGAATCTCCTCCAAGCCCCATTCCTGTTCTTTTCTCGATAACAAAAGTGCTGAACGACGACGTATGTTCAATACTAGATGCTACAGAGTGAGCGCAGCGACGGTATGAGGCACCAGGAGGTACCACAAAGACTGCACTCCGAGAAGCGATGATTTGCTCGAGCACAGAGTGCCTTTGAGCATCAAACCAAAACGCCTCCCTCGGAAAGGAGATGCCCTCTAAAGAATTCATGACGTGCGCAAGTTCTACTTGGTCCCCGCTATTTGTTGCTACCAATTCAAACATTCCGTAAATCAGTGTACCAATGAAGACTCTAGAGATTCTAGTCTTATTTTGAATGCCTTGAACAAATTCAATCACACATCGAGGGCTTGCAGCGGCAACAAGAAGAGCGCTCGATTGGCCTAGCGACAATAAGGAAAAACTGGAAATCAAACCCATTTCCGCGGCAAGACCTTTATCCCCTCGACGCCAATGAAGGGCAATAAAACTTTCGACTCCAAACTGAGCTGTAAGGGCAGACCTACACCGACAACATTAGCCCGGATAAACTCGTTCGCCTCATCTACGAGGTCTTCTCTCCATTGAATGACATTGAAGATTAACTTTCTGTAAAGAGATTTCCCTCGCCATGCAGTTCCAAAACGATAGATTGGAAACCCTTTAACCACAATAACCGCGTAGTTCAAATCATTCACCACAGACGACTCCTTCCGTTGATCAGACAGATATCAACGGAATCACCTCAAATGGGAGATCTTCCACAAATTCTTGCCCTTGAAGCCTCTGAGCGCAATGCGTTTCAGCTATTGGAATTCTGGTGTTTCTGTAGTCAATGAACTTCCTTTCACCACAGTCCACGTCGTAGTCAACGAGAGCAATCAGGTGAGGACCACTGGAGAGATACTCATCAAACATTTCCCACTTAATGACACCTTAACCGTTACATTCTCTTCAGAGCATCACCTCTCAAAGCGCTCGATATTGTGTCGATCTGGAAAAAGGACGACAATCTGTGGTCTACTATTCCCAAGACTCCATTCGCTTGCATCTGAAAGTTGGTCAAATTCGCTGTTCCAAACTTTTGTAAAATCTGTTTCTTTGTTGCCTCCATCCACTTCAAACCATGTCCAATTTCGGTGGGCGATTCGAAGAAAAGGCTCAATGAGAACTCGTTCTAGAACTTAAATTATGGGTAAATACAATGCACTGGAGAGGTCTGTGTATCGAATCATCTCTTCAAGTCGTCGTATTTGCATGTTGAAAAGAACATCTTTAACAGCAGGTTCGGAAGAAGGAATAAAAGCAATAAATGGCTGTTCAAAGTAAACATTACTACTGCTAGAGATGTGACACCTGGGACTCAGCGACGGGAAATGCACCAAGAGTAACCAACACAACCGAAATCCATTGCATGCTTGTTGAATATAACAAATATTGTTGCTGTGGAATTCGAGATGGGTGCAACAGCGTCAGTGTCCGTTCCGTTGACTCTGGTAAACTTACCCGGAGTCAAAGTAGCATACGCCATGGAGTATGCTCCATTTGTTGCGGGACACGTCGGAAATGCTAAAAATGTCGAATCTTCAGGTGGTTTAGTTTTCATTCCGTCAACAGATGGCTCCTCTGCCCTCATTCCTCGCCAAAGAATATCCAGTGGTAGGCTGTGGTACGCTTTTAAGCGGTGCCCGGAAACTGCTTCCGACATTACAGAATAGGTGGCGAGCCTGCTTCTTGGCACATGTCTGTTTTAATGATTCCTTCTCGCAACTTTTTCGAACAGCCGTGATTAGGGATGGTTCTCAAGGAATGTTATCGTCCTGTTTCATCAGAATAATTGAGCGCTTGGGCAGAAATTGCTATGTTTGCATTCTTTGGGAAAATTTCTCGTCCAGTTTCTCCAGAATAGCTGGGTCTTTCCATCGGAATTCACTGTGCTGCATGTCATTAGTACATGGCCTCTTCTTCGTCTCAAATTTTGGCTATTTTCTTGCTGTTGAATGGAGAGAACACACAAAAGTATGATTCCTTGCATCTCCTTCGGTAGCAGGTAGGCTAACTATTGCCAACAACTACGCTACCAGTAGTCTCTCGTGCTCCCTGCAACCCTGCTCAACCTCACCGCTGGGTCTCTTTCTTCTCTCCAGGCAAGCAGGCCACACCTTCAGTTTCTCATTCTCATCGTAGCTCATCCCTCATCCCTAGCGACAACTTCATCACATCAAGTCACCGTTGATGTCAGTTCTCTGCGTTTGAACCCCTTTTGAACAATATTTCTGCTTGACCAATCAAATGTCAATCATGCATCAAATCAAACTCAAGTCATCCAAACCGACTGAGAAAGAATGGGATGTGGGAATTCCAAATCCAGTTCATCTCAGAGCCCATCTGAGATGTCAAGGATGAATACTTTGCATAGCAAAAATGATGTCATATCTAGATCTTTTCGCATTGCCCTTCGTTCTGAAGCTGACGCTGCTGGTTTGAATCAGCTTGAGGTCGCCGAGAGCTTGATCAATAACTCTGTCTCCGTCTACTTTTCTCACTCTTTGACGTCAAGAACACTATTGGAACGTGGAGTTGAAGGATGCTGGCGAAAGCTTCGGAGAGAATCCGTCTCTTCGTTTTCGTCCCGAGGGTTCCATGTTCGCATGGAGTTCGGTTGCTGTTCTTCATCGATTATTCCTCAGGCCATTGTAAGATGCGATAGTTTGCTTCTATGTTCTTGATGCTTTCTTAATTTGGGCCTTGCCAGATCTCATGCAACCAGAGAGACGCGGACAAAGAAGGCTTTGACACTGCGAAGCTTGATCCAATCGCTAATGATCCTGCCACTCCCTCCACGTTGAGGACTAGGATAGTCTCCTATGATGGGCAGCACGCGTTTCATCGAATCTTGACTCAGTTTCAATCGTCCATACCCTCTGATTCGATCTCTCTGATTGCAATTTCTATTTCGAAATCACCCGAAAATGCTCCAGTTTATCTTGGCCCTCTAGTTCTCGCCGAAGCAGTATCTGTGGATGATTTCCAGACCTTGTATTCTTGCCTGTCTCCTGAAGGGAAGGAGTCTCTGAACGCCTTGTTCAGGCTCGACTCCTTTGCTCAAGGGGATCGTCGTTATTTGTCTGCGCCGTCGCCCCCTCTCCACAGCTCTGTGAGTTCTGCAGCGGATGAACGTGATGCCCGCACCGCATTCGAGACGTATGCAACTGTGTTGACGAAAGAGTTGATTCAAATCCGTTGTGATGACAACATGGAGATGTCCATTGTCGCTGCGGCAGCTAGAGCTGTTGCATTCTCCTTGGAACGAGAGTTTGAGACTCTTTATTTTGAAATGGTCAATCGAGGCAATCTGATCAAGTTGGTTGTTTTTGTGGATGACTCGGTTGAACTTACAAAGAACAGCACAACTTCCATTGCTCCTTCGAAGTTCGAGGAAAAGGTCTATCGCAAGCTGACAGGTGCATTGAAGTCGAACCCAGACGTGATATTTTGTGACATCGACCGCACGACAGTGGACTGCAATGTGCTTGGCACTTTCATATTTGATACGATTACCACAGCTATCAACAAGAATGTCTCCCCGTCGATGCCACATACAACTTCTCTTGGCTGGCATGACGACCATTGCATCGCTCATGAGATTGTTGAGGAGTCTAGAGGGATCACTCTGTCTAACAGAGGCGTTGTTGACTCGGTTCTGAAATACATCAAAGTGCCCAAAAAGTGCGCCGGCGTTCCTCCTCTCGCCATCAAGGGTTCTAAGGGTGGAGGTGTATCCACGGTCATGGCTGCAGTGTCAAGCTTGGCTGGAAAGTCTGATGCGTATGAGAAGCCAATTGTAGTGTCGCGATTTGTTCGTCAGTCTCCGCCGATGACATTTATTCCCAATTGCCTTCAGAGTATTTGTGAAGAGCTCGCAGAACGGATAGGAACTTCGATTAAATTGGCTGATATTGATGATAAAGCTGCTCGTTTGAGGGCACTTCTGTCTCTCTCTACACACCTGCGTCCTATTATTGTGCTTATCGATGGAATCGATCAATTCGAGCAACCACTGCCATCTCTCACGTGGCTTCCGTTCGTTTTGCCTCCTTTCTCAAGAGTTGTTGTGTCTCTCGCCATGGATTCATCGTTGCGTCGTTGCAATTGGTCCGATGAAGTATCTCGAGTTCTGCCATCGTCGAATGTCATATCCGCATCGTCATGGGATAAGGACAGGACGGTGAGTCCCGTCAAGTTTATTTTCGAATCCAACGCCATCAAGCCAACAACAGAGCTTCTTCGCACCGTTGAGCTCGCTGCCACTCGAGCGGACTCTGTCCTCGACATGAGGGCCATTGTGCAGCATTTCGTGGACAGCTTCTATGGGCTCAATCCCGCGAATTGCCCTCCAGTTGAGAAATTCGATTCCTATGTGAATCGTTCCATAGACCGCTTGCTGCGAAAGTTTGAAAGGGAGACGATCAGAAAACTTTTTGGTCTCTTGTTGTGTTCTCGTTTTGGTCTTGATGTCAGCGAACTTCTGTCACTCTTGTTTGCTAATGTAGAAGCCAAGTCTGTCTTCCAGTTAAATGCAGTCATTCGGACTGTTTTGAATGACTGCTCCCTCTGCTTCACGTTCCGGCGCCACCGGGACTGTGATCTGATATCCCTCTCCGGTTCTCAAGTCTCTCGTCTCATTGCTGTCGCATTACAAATACCGCCGATGCGGCAAGAACTGCATAGCGTTCTTGCAGTCCACTTCAAGGAAGTTGTGGATTGGGTACAGGAAGCGTCAGCAAGGAACTCGGGCGTTCTCAAGACTGGAGTGCGCGGAGTTTTGAAAAACACGTCCTTTCGCGCAGTACTTGAAATGACCAATCATCAAAGACACATTGTGGACGAAAATGGTCATTGTTTGGTGGAGAAGAGTTTGAGTAACATGACCTTGCTCATCTTCTTTTGTGCCTGCTCCATGGTTGAGGAGCTTCTGACAGAGCTGTCTCTCTCTTTTTCTTTTTCTGAAGCAAACAGCTCCGGCCATTTGCTCACATTTCTTCGTAGAAATGTTCACAGGTTGAGGCGGTCACCGATCAGTCTTGTTCAGCTCTGCTTGTTGGAGTCATCAAAGTCCCCGCTGCGAGAAATTGTCGCTCAGTATCTGGTCTCAGTCGGAGATCAGCCATTGTTGTTGACATGGAGGCATGCCCTCATTGTATCTTGATTAATGTTTGCAGGAACAGAGGGGAAGAGTCCGGTGATGAGCATAACGATGTTGTTGCTAGAGTCGACGCTAAAATTGCTTCAATTGCAATTTCGATGGACAGGCTGGCCATTGCTGCAGACAAATCGCTGAAGGTCGCATTGGAGGGATTTTTCCTTAATCTTGGTTAGGTTATTCGTCTCGAAGACATGCGAGAAATTGCCGATTTGAAAAACGTCCATGTTTCGAAAGTGAGGTCGATTGCGTTGTCACCAGATGGAGGCCACATTGCGTCAGCGTCCGCGGACAAGAGTGTCAAGGTATTTTGGATGTCACGTGACGTGACAACGCAGCTCTTTAACTCGACGAGTGGATCGAAGCTGTTCACGATGAACGGTCATTGGAGAGAGGTCAATTTCGTGTTGTTCACACCCGATGGGAGCTCCATTATAACTGGCGCTGGAGATGCCCTTATCAAGGTATGGAGTGCGATGAATGGTGAGGATGTTGCAACGATTGTTGGGCATAAGGCAGAGGTTCTTCAAGGGACAACCACTCTTGATGGATCTACGTTAGTTACAGCATCTGCCGACAAGACAGTGCGTGTTCGTGTGCGCGTTTTCTTTTTACTGAGTCTGTGAGATGTGGTCCATCAGCTCGCAAATGTGTCTTCGGATATTTCATGGACACACCGAGCAAGTGAACGCCGTAGCCATTTCTTCAGATGGCTCGGTTATTCTCTCAGGCTCGGCGGACCGAACGATTCGAGTACATTTGCCTTCCTCATACTTGACTAATTCGAGAAGGTGTGGGACGCGTTGAGCGGAGAGTGCGTGGGGATTCTTCGTGCTCACCAAGATTCAGTGACAAGTTTGGAATTTGGGCCGAACGGCAAAACTTTCTTGAGCGCGTCCTGTGACAGAAGCATCAAGATTTGGGACTCTTCATCTGGTCTCGTGTTGACGTCATTGCATGGCCACTCTGCAGAGGTGTCGGGAGCGAGATTTCTAGATGAAGTCACTGTCATTTCTTCATCATTTGACAAGACTGTTCGAATTTGGTCGTTGCCTTCTTTTTCATCTTGTCCGAGTGTTCATTTGATTGATTCTACGACCCAAATTCCATTTTCGTCGTGCAATAATGGCCGATTTGTGCGTTTGTCGATGAAGAGTTCACTGGAAGTATCGTTTTCTTTGGTCAAGAGCGTTTGATGTCGCAGCTTTTCAGCTCTCAAGACGGAACTCTGTTGACAACTACGGAACTGCAAGATTCTGCTGTAGGAGCTTGGGCTTTATCACAGCCCAATTCGTATGTCTCTGTACAGCAGCATGTTGTGAGACTGCTGGTTGCTTGCAGCGTTCACTGCGCTGACTTGGAAGGTCATTGGCGACGAAGATGGAATACAAGTGAGGAGGAGCGACGCCCTCGAGTGCCAGATTTGCGCCGTGGCAACAGCTAGCAAATCGATGGCATACGTTGCTGGAACGACAAAAGGTGCAGTTCACGTAAGATATGTCGTTTCTCGTCTAATTGAGGAAGATGATCAGCCCAGAATCATCTGAGTCTGAG
>JAIYDP010000073.1 GCA_027487435.1 Verrucomicrobiaceae bacterium
CCCGAACCCAATGACACAACTTGAGCGCATGGGCCAACCAGAGAGCAAAATTTCAACACAGAGTCTCGAATAGATTGCACTCGGGAGAAGTAGCCTTCAATGTTACAAAGCTGAGACCGTGCGGACCCCGATTGATCAAAGGTGGCCGTCTAACAGTGGATCTGCAAAATACCATAAGATAGGGATCGTCGAAGTAGCCCAGCCTGCAAGCTGATCTAGTGTATCAGCCTGCCAAGGAACAAATTGTACAGCTTGCTCTCGAGGGCGTCATGAGCTGTGGAACGAACACTCTCACACATTGAGTCGATTGTACCAAGCAAATTTGGGACTTCGTTTTTAGAGGAGGCGGTCCATATTGATGATTGTGTTTGTCTTCTGGGCTTTTCATCTGCATAGTTCGGCAGCACAAAGGGGCCCTATCATAGCATCAAATAGCTCCTTGAAGATTGGTGGTGTTTGCGTTGCATCATGTTGATATGGCAGACAAGAATGTTCCAGGCATTGCCCAGCTTTCGGGAAATTTTATTCCCGGTGATCCAACTGTGCTTTGCTTCGTTCAGAGCCCCCCTATCAGAGGTAAACTGTTCTTCTTAGAAGAATCCAGCGACCAAAGAGGTGCAATACACCGAAACAACGTCTGACCAAGCCAAGGTAACGAAATAAAGGCGTATCCCTCTCTGGTACCCAAATGCGCTTTATTCTTCCGGCCAACAAATTTTGAATCTCTCAATAGTACACTAGTTTATGCAGAGGTGCCTTTTTCGCTGCGCCGTGGCGTGAACGAATCAAACGTCGCCTTCGTCAAGGTAGTCTTTCCGCGCGACTTCTTGACATCCAGGTTTTCGTTGTTGGCGTCAACAGCTTCCCTTTCATCGGAAGGGGCGGTCACATGCTTGAGTTCAATGGGCTGGGCCACTTTTCGCGAGTCAATTTCAAAACTTTCCCCACCAAACAATTTACCATTTCTTTCTGGATCAAAATGAACAAGTTTTTTGTAAAATGTTGCAATCTCACTGTCCAGGTTTTCTTCAATGCAATCGATATTAACCCTGTGGAAAAACGGCCTTCACCTTGAGCTTTTCAATCCCGGAAACCTCCAAGTTTCAAGGGGACACAACACTTCAGGTACATGCCATTAACTCTTCTCAGAGGTAGCTCTGTCAGGACTTGCAATTGACGACGGAAACTGGCATTTCCTCACTGTCGCTCGACATACGAACGGAGACATTGAAGTGCGCGTTGACATAAAAAACATATTTCAGTACGTAGAGCAAATACTTTGTAACACAAAGGGTCTCCATGTCGTCGGGAGATATTCCTTCAGATGTCATGCTCCTGATAGGGAAGAAAATTTCGTGCGGGACCAGCAACTATCGTGAAATGAGGAACAGTGAACTGGCTGACCAAAGCAAGGTGCCCAAACTTTTTTCAATCGTCTCTGACAACGTCTAGATCGACTTATTTTTGAAAGCCAGGGATATAGCTGTTATTCTTGATCGAGAGGTAACTCATTATGAGCATGGCCAACTTGAATGGGACCGATTTTCTGATCCGCACCAACAAAAAAATCTGTTGTTTCCAGCTTGTGCAGTTCGGGATGTTCGCGAGATCGACATGACTGACAGGCCTTATCTGAAGCCTTCGTTTCCTTCTTGTACTTGTCCAGAGTCATCAAGCTCTCCAGCTTCCTCATATCTTGGAGCATCTATTGACGAATTCAGACTGTACTCAATCGTGAAGGTTCATAGAGCGCCTGCACTTGCTTAAATTCTAGATAACAGAGGAGTTTGAGCTCGACTGGAATCTTGCGCTATCGTACCCCAGTATTGGATCTGGAATCGATCTCACTGGCGTTACAAGCTTGGGAGCAGGCCAGAACTCCAACGCGTCCCTTGTCTTGTACTACGACTTCGATCTTTACGATAACTCGATTTCTGCTGACACAGGAGGACTAGATTCTTCTTTGTTTCAGGTCCATCCTGTCCTTCGCAAACATGATTCAGCAGATTGTGCCCGACAAGTTTCAGCCAGGGGAAGTACTTCCGAATGGGCCGCCCATGATTCTTGGAGCCGGAACTTCAAGTTCTATGCCTCGGATTGTTGCCTCGTCATCGCCGATCTTCGGGTCACATGTGGAAGTCATTTCGGTTTCCCTCTATCTTGAAAGCTCAATCTCAAGGTGTTCAGCGATGGAGGTCGGAAACTGTTTCAGTTCAATGATGTTTTTGATTTCGACTCTAACTCCAGCGATTTAGTGCTCTTCATCGAGCAGACTGCTAGCCGCGGAAAGTTGATTCAAGTCAATCAGGATTTCACTCCCAATGGAACCGAAGTGAGGTTTACGCCGGAACAGGTTCTGCACCCGGAGGGATTCTTGTTATATGAAAGCGGTGCCGCGTCCGTAGGGTCTTCAGATATTGACAGTTTCACGCTGCGGTTGTATGAGAGACAGGCATTTGTGTCGGGAACTTCCAACAGATTTCCTTACATATTTCTGACTGTATACGTTCGTCCATCGCGGCATCCGACAATGCTGCAGCTATCTCATTCCATTCCAGCTGAAACGTTTGTTTCTATTCCTTTGAAATACTTGTCAACTGTAGACATGGGCGTAGTGCAAGCGAAGGTGACGTCTCTTCCTTCACAGGGGAAATTGTTTTTGCTGCGGAAGCAATTGTGCTCTCAGAACTCTCCATGTGTTTGTGTTTGCTTGGATCCACCATCTCTATGCTCAAATTTTAGCTGGATTTCCACAGACTCGAGCTGCCTTGCCATTGGGGACGAAATATCTGCGGTTCCTGTTGTGAGCAGTTTGAGTCAGGTTGGTTACATGTCCAACAAGTTTGCATCTGGCGTTGATCAGTTTTCTTTTGGCTACACCTGGATTAATAAGAATGTCAGCATTGTGTCACGAGACCGCGCTAGTATTACATTGAAGTTGCGTCGGGTCAACCATCAACCTGTCTGCCAAGATTTCAGCGTGTCTGTGAGCGAGGGTCTCTCTCTTCCATTGCAGCTTCAAGGGTCTGATCCTGATGGCGATCTGCTAAATTATTTCATCACGGCAGATCCTCTGGGGACACTAGCTCTTCCAGCATGCGAAGCGTCTATCTGCCTCATCGGCGACATACTCTCTGCAAGACGTCCTGGTCGCCGTTACATCCCCTCGCAAATTTTGCTGCGGAGAACTTCAGAGAACGGCTCCTCCATGGTGGACCCAGAAACGTTCACATCACAAGGCATGTCGCTTAGCTTTCTTCCACCATTGCCTGCAGGAGGTTCCCTCCTTTTTGGCAAAACTAGAAATTCCTTTGTTCCTCTTGACTTCCGAGCAGCCAACATGTCTTTATTTTGTGCTGCGCGAGGCCTTTCAGAAATCGAATTTGAGCTCGTGGATTATGCCTACCTATCAGGATTTCGAATCGACGGAAGTGTTCTTTCTTGGGAGCAGCCTCTTAGACTTATTGGGTACTTGGCTCCCGATTTCAGCTGGGCTAGCGAGAAACTTGTTTACAGGGAATTAGATCCTGTGGAACAGAGCTCCTGCCTGATTGGGAACCAGGATGATCTTTGTTTTCAGCGAATTTCGTCGAAGTCAAAACAGGCCTTCCGAGATTCGAAGGTGCAGCAGGATTCTGATGGACGAGGGCGATGGATCCTACTGTGGTCGGGCTCCATTCGAGATATGAAATCTGTTCATGATTCTGTCTTAAGTGCGGATTTCATCCAGACTCTTGACTTCCCTTTCAGAAAATTCAAACTTCTCGCATGCGGCGAGTTGGGGCGAAGCGATAGTCTAGAAAACAGAGTTGACCAGTTAATGAACGTCAGAGCCATCAGCATTTTAGGATCCCTGCTCCATCGCCCAGCCACCCACGTTCGCAATGCCACATCCACACTCTTCTATACAGCCCCAACAGCATTTTCATCCATTGACTCATTCATGTATTCGTTTTACTTTTCTTCTTATTTTCAGGTATATTGTCAAGGATTCGGCGGCGTTGGCCTCTAGCGTCTGCACAGTACAAATATCTGTAGCGCAGCTTCCTCATTTCGCTTCCGCTTCCGATTTGGACGTTGTTATTTCGTCTTCAAGTTCGCAAACTACGATCAATTTGACTGGTATTTTATCTTGAATAGTGACACTCAATGGACAGCATTCCGAGAAATCGAAGAACGAGTAATAGATTTGACAAAATTGGCGTTTGTCATTGAAAACTCCACTCTGCCAGTTTCTACGCTCTCTTCAACTGCTTTGCCCTTCGGAGTCCCTGTTAGCCATTCTTTATGATTCTTATTTCGCAGATGTTTGCCCAAACTCTGGTTTTTAGAGCCATTGTCTCATGGCCGTCGGGGTCATGCGGGTCGCTATTTGGCTACCTTTGGTACTTCGTAATATCAGATGGAGTCACATTACGTTGTCCGATTTGATGCTGTAGGTTCGCTCACGAAGTCGGCAGGTACGGTTTTCAAGCGCTTGTATCGGCGGATACTATTGTGATGAAAGCACTAGCAGTACTTGCATCTTGAACTCGGCATCAACTCTTTTAGGATGCAAGAAATGTTCTCCCGGATACCATCAACCAGTTGCAGGTCTCCAGACTGAATGCTTGAAGTGTCCAGCTGGGACTTGTATGGTTTTGACGTTTATGGCTAATTTTTCGTTAGATCAATCATCAGAGGGAGAGAAGCTGTGTTTGCTCTGTCCGAAAGGATTTGCAGCTGTAGCCAATGTGATTTTACATGGATTTCGATGCTTCTTACCACGTCCTTACCGCAGGCGTCGTCTTCCTGCAGTCCCTGTCCTCCAGGAACGTATTCCTCAAGGGAGGGTTCTCCAGATTGTGCGAAGTGCGATCGTGGACAATACAATCCAAGCTTCACATCAACTTCTTGCGCTCTTTGTTCGCAAGGCTCGTTTCAGAACGTGGAGGGTTCTTCTTCTTGGTGTCCAAGGATCCACATTTTTAACCCTGCAGTCAGGACTGCCCTGCCCTCCGTCTGTCCCCGAGTTTGGGTGCACAGTACTCGTCTGACTGTGTTTGTGTAACTGGTGGCGCGTTTGTTGGACATGTCTTGACCCAATCAAGGAGCGTATTCTATGCAATCGAATTCAAATTCCTCGGATCAATGCTTGCTGTGTCCAACAGGAGCTTCTTGCTATGGATATGATTCCCTTCCTATCCCCAGAGAGTCAACAACCTCTGCTCTTTTTTGAACAATGCAGCGGGTTTTGGACCCGTTCGGAGATTTGGAACGCATCTCATGCCCGATTCTTCCCTTGCATTAATCGTTTTACCCATGGAGTTTGCATCGGGCACCCTACGCTAGATGTTCGATCAGTTGCTGTGCTAGTTCGATTTTTGGATCGTTAACAGTGCAGCTGGCTTGCCGGCACAGACCACTATGGGGAGTGTGTGATCCTTTTCTAAACTTTTCTACGGATTACCCCAACTACGTTGATAATTTCAAATGCGCCGCGGGTTATGATGGTCCTCTTTGCGCGTATTGCGCCTCTAGGTACTATCGTAGTTTGACTGATAGGTGTTCCAGTAAGTCATTGCTGTCAAGACTTTACAATTTCTCCAGGTTGCACGACCATGATGGTGCCTCCTGCATTTCTCGTCGTTGTTGGGCTGCTTTTTTTCGTTTGGTTTGCTCTCACGTACTCCTCGCGAGAACGTTTTGGTCTTCTGTTGTTCTCTCACATTCAAAGTTGTCCCACTTAGACTTTGCTCACTAGCTAGATGTTGCATTCCTTGCTAACATGAATATTCCGTGGCCTGAGTCACTTCGCATCCTCCTCAACTTGATATCTATGTTCAACTTCAACGTCCAATTGCTGCCCCTTGCATGTCTGGCCCCATCGTTCACACCAACCGTCGCTTGGTTTATTTTCGAGTTTGGTTACTTAACGGCATTATTTCTCGTTGCTATAAGGTGGCTCGTTACGTGCATTGTTTGACTCGCCAGATATCTCTCTCCGTACTTCTACCATCGCAAGCGTCGCAACATTCTGACAGAACGAAAACGATTGGAAAGGAGGAGGCGACTGCGCGCGATGCAGTCGTTAAAATCCCGCACAGCAGGTTTCCCAGGCCTCTCGCCGTCACAATCTCGTCCAGAATCGCCAGGTTTCTCAAGGCCGTCGTCTGCAGCGCCAAGTTCGCTGGTTGAATCCATTAATGCATCGCTCAGTGACCTGTCATCGTCGTCAACTCCGACTGTCTCCAGACCGAATTCAGCATCTTTAAATGTCATCCCGTCAACTGCTTCATCCAGGTTCACTTCTAGCCGCGCCTCCTCTCGTACCGTTGACCCGAACCCTATTACACAGGCCCTGCAACGTATACGGCATCTTTTGAAACTTGCGAAACGATCCATTCGATATCGCCGCATGCGCGTTGAAGATCATATATTTGGGACGCAAGATATTTCAAATTCAGAAGTATTATCGAACGAGTCACTGTTTCAATATCTCCGCTCGTGGATCAGAATGTAACTTCAAGGAATCATTCATTAACAAGCTAGCGCGTTGTATCTCTATTGTTGTTTTGTTTTGGTCACGATTTCAAAAGGATTTGATTCTTTCAACTGTGTCGAGCTCTCTGAAAGGCTTCATGTCAATTTCCATGTCGGGTTTTCCCTTCCCAATCTGACTCATAAGAGCCCGGCAGAGGCTTGTTCATCCACTGCTGCCATCTTGAAGTGTCTTTAATATTGTTTCCTCATTTTCAAGGATGTTTGTTGCAGGAGGAGTGGCGCTTGTCATGGTTGTTTTGATTCCGTTCGGATTGATATTCTATTTCCAAAGAATCAATGCTTCCGAACGGTGTCAAGATGACGTCTTCTTGAGCATGACACGATGCTTTACCGTTGGATTGGAACCTCGATATTTTTGGTACAAGATTTTCCCCATTTCTTTGACGTCCAGGTGGCAACTTGTTGACCTTTTCCGCCGTGTTGCCATGGTTGCGTGCAGTGGTACATTCTTTTCGTCGTCGTATCGGCAAATCTATTCTATGGCGGTCGTCAACCTACTCTACATGGTCGCCCTCATGAAATTGTCTTCAATCATGGACTCCTCTGATGTACCAAGTCATCCCTTCTCCTACAAGCTGTTCAATTGGATTGACCTTATCAACACATCTCAACTTCTAGTGGTCTTAGTCGTGCCTCTTGTTCGCGCTTTGGAAACTACTGAGGCATATGCCTCTGAAGGTTCTTTTCTGTTTTTCTTCTCACAATTGAAGATTGGAACACGTATTTTATCGGGTTTCTGACTGTTTCTGCTGCTTCTGCACTACTTGTTTTGTTTTTACTCCAATTTGTAACCTTTCTATTGATTCAGTACCCAAAGTATGTGCGATTGCGAATGCGCTCTGATATCGCAGCATGATTGACGGATTCGTTGACGACGTTCGGGTTCGCATGCAAAAAACTCCGTCGGCGCTTTTCCATCGGGCGTTGGATCGCGGGTTGTCCGTCCTTGTTTTCATCGATCGCTTCGTCAAGGCAGTTTGATTGTCTCCTTCCGAGTTAAACCTTCGAGGGGAAGAGTCAAGCATTCCAAGACAAGCGTCCCGAATCAGCAGCAGCTATCAGAGCTGCAGCAGTTGTTGAAATGGGTGATATGTACGAGGTGATCCTGACAGCGTCATGCGTAATTCTGTTGCAGGCCTCTAAGAAATCGTTCCACCCTTACGACATGGGCGAACGAGAGCGAAGCGACGAGACACTTTCAACACTTGAAAAGGCCGACGAGTATTTGCGTACGTTGCAAGAGGTAGAACTCGATGATGTGGCTCAACTCCAAAGAAAGTTATCGACTTGCAGGCAAATTATTCAAAGTACCACATCATTCAGCAACGCTAACACACGAGGTCCGAGAATATCAAGCCATGGGAACGTGAAATGAACAATGTCTTGAAGAGGATCATCAGGCTTCGATAGTATGAATGCGCTGCAGCATGACATTTTCAGCTTGTCCGGAACGGATGTTGACGACAAGCTATACAAAGAGAAATATGTGATTGAGGTCCTTCAAGGCCAGATTGAAGAAACTCTCATCGTATCCAAAACGCAGGAGCTGCTGACCTTCTAGAAAATTAAAAACCTTGATGTGGATTTCATGGCAGCTCGAGCGATTAAGTACAATCACGCTGCAGCGATACAACAAAGCACAAGGAGGGTCGAAGGTTCGAGTTACTGGGAGCAAAAATATGTGCATCAAAAGGTCGATTTACATTTCCATGTAACGTTGCAGAAAAACAGAGAATCGGTTCAAATCATGGTCTATCAATGCAAAAAGTGCCTCGAAGATTTTCGAAATCAGGACCAGCTGGACGCGATGCTTGACGATGACTATGACACGGAGTAGTGGTGATCACTGGGAAGGAAAGCTTCCGTACGACGCGTTCCAAGAAATGTATGACTCGATGTCATTTTGAGAGACACTGCCCCATTTAATTGAAAAAATCGCTTCGCGAAAACCTCGCACGGACCTGACGAAGGGCGTCGATGAAATCCTTGAAGAGGTCAGACAGCCGTTGTGTTCTGCATACTGATTTGCTGATTGGCCTAACATGATCAACGGATATCCTTGCAATGTCGATGTGGCTCCTCAATGCTTGCTTGGTCAAACACGCACTTGAAGTCAAACGGTTGATGGCAGCTTCTCTGCATAGAGCAGTCATGTCGGATCCAGAGTATCCTTTAACAATCAATGTGGGAGATATGGCACCTCCCTGTGGTGCAAGTGCAAACTTCTTGCACATCTGAATCGGACAAGTTATGTTTCTGTCCTGCAAGCAGATTCGAGATGATTGATGCGCGAGCGTGATTGTCTGGAAGCGGAATGTAGAGTCCTTGCAATTTTAGAACTAAAAATACTCGAAACTCTTGATCAAACGGCGGCGAGCAGCTTCATCAAGTTCTTGCGGTCTATTGGTCGCCCCAATTAGGAGGACCCTGTCATCGGACGACGTTCCGACTCCGTCCCACTGAATCAAAAATTCAGTCTTGACTCTCCGACTTGCCTGCAACTGTTAAACAGTTGAATTTAGATGACTTCAAAGTCTCCTTCATTCCGTTGAGATAGGAGAGAGTCAACTTCATCGATGAAAATGACAGATGGCTGCTGTGTAGAAGCGACGGCAAATAAGGCACGGACCATTTTCTCTCCTTCACCGACCTGAGGGCGTCAATGACAAGAGATTCAACGAACCCATTTTGACATCAATGAGCTTGCGGATATAGAAAAGAACGTGGCGCCTGCTTCACTAGCAATAGCGCGTCCAATCATTGTTTTCCCAGTTCCCTAACGTAAATCAGGAATATTCTAGCGTCATGACTGGAGGCCCAAAGAGCAACAGCCCTTTAGGAGGACCACGAAGTCCAGTGAACAAGTCAGGTCGCATCAGAGGCCAGATGACAATCTCCATCACACACTTCTTTGCAAATTCTAGTCCAGCTGAAGAGTTATACAGAGTCTTTTCACATGAACCAATGTCCCGCCACTTCGTACAAGGACTCTTGTCAATGATTTCATTGTTTATCATTTCAATCATGCGTGGATCAATGTTACGCAATCTCTCAGGAACATTGGCCGCAAAGGCAGATGCTGAGTCAGTGCTCTCTTGGCCTAAGAATGAGTACGGAATGGGTTTCGTCCTGAAAAGTCAACCAATCTCTCGAAACACTGTACTCCTCTTCCAAGGCTCGAAATGGCGGAGAGAACGGTTTCCTCTTTGTTCCCAGCGTCTTCTTGGTCATATGATTGTATTCAGAGCCAATTTTATTGGATGATTGTCTCTGTTTCTGTCAAAATTTGACTTCATGATACTGCACTATTGCTTCTGATGCAAGAACGAATCCAGTTGGTTCAGTCCTCGATATCTTTTCTTGAACACGTTCTCTCTGATTCTCGAAAGAAGCAGCATCAAACGGAGGTTGTGTTGACGAGAGTTTGCACTTGTTCAACGTAGATGTGAATCCTTTCCATGCAGGGGAGAGCCGGAACTCTAAAGGTTGTGACGTGCGAAGACCTCGTAGTGATTCTTTCGACATTGAAAAATTGAAAGAGTCTCGATCTGGTAGCGCAAGTTGAGCTCCGAAATGGCACAAAAGGGATTCGGTACAGCCCCAATGGAAATGGGCGCTTGCGCAAGCCGATGACACGTTCCGTAAAACGCTCAACCGCTGCATGAAGGAGACTGTGACATCATCTATGTTCTCTGACACGGACACTTTCATTGAAAGGATTTCCCGCCAAAAATTTAATTGCTCAAATGTATTAATCTTCTTAAAACGTATACGGAAAACGCTCCCTGCACAGCACGCTTCCACGTTTGTTCCATTCGTCCTGTAGGAATGACCTCAACAACGATCCGACAATTACCTTTGTGATGTAAATGTCAGTCAGAGATTCGATCAGAGCGACAAACGATGCCCCCCGCCAAGAAAGGGTCTGACTGTCCAAACCTTTGGGATTGGACGCAACTTCGCATCGCTCGATTTCAAAGAGCTTGTGCCTTTTTCCTCGGAGTCTGCATTATCACTCTCGTTCGAATGGAATAGCATTCAATGTCAAAGTACCGCTGCTCCAAATGCTCGGCAAAACCTCGGATCTTGGATCCTCCTCCATTCAGAAGGAAAACGGAAAAGATCCTCCTAAGAGATTCTACAGGGCGTCCTACTACCTGAGAACAGAGTGTAAGCTTGCACTAACCGTCTTGGTCCATTGCTCTTGCCATGCATTCTCTGATAAGCTCATCAAGCGGTACTGGGGGCACCTTCGAAGTAAGTAAGTTTTGTTCAACAGTAACAATACTTCAGAAGACCAGTTCGATGTCTGGATAGGTAGTGTCGATTGAATATTGTCTCGTTCGTCGTCGGCTCTCGAAGACTTTTGCGCTGAAGTCTACATAAGTTATCAAGTCACACAGAAGTTACATCAGCCATAAATTGCTCATCACAAACGTCTTCTGAGTCACACCAGCGATGCGGAAACAATGAGAACGACACATTATCGAGCAGCCTCGTAAAAAAGACCCCCTTGCAATGAGAACAGAGAGACAAACTCGAATACGAGAGGAGCGATACTTGCAGGATATCCCACTGTCATCCGAGAGAGCACTGGATCGGAGTGAACAAATGGCAAAATCAAATCATAGTCAGCAGACTTCACTTCTGACTGATTCTGAAATGTTACAAGAAATTAGCAGGAGCAACCTTCAAGAAATAGCAGAGCCTCTCTCGACATTCGCGCAGGGCCAAAAAATGCTTTGGCTGAGACAACTCGACACTCAAGGCAACTCCATTTTGATTCAGTAGCCAGAGAAACAGACGAGTTAAATCGTCTCCACCAACAGGCATCGTCACTCTGCTGAATCAAAAGTAAAAACCAAAGTAGAACCTGCTCCACGGTAGCACAACGCCATCTTCTACTGCGCACACAGTCGTCTTGGATGCGCCAATATCTACAACACAGCAAGATGTGACATTGACTGACAACGCAGCGCATGCGCTTCTCTATCTAGTCAATCAACGAAACAGAAAACCTGCCTGAAGGACAGTCATCGCTTTGAATCCAAGACGACCAAGCACAAGGTCAGTGAGGATTTTCGTTTCCCTTCTGTCCAGACAGTCTGGAACAACGAGAATAGCCGTATGATTCTGGTAATTGAGTGGACCTATAGCACTCCATGCACCTGGATCATCGTAACATCCAGACCAAGCTCCCTTCGAAGCGCTGCCAGCCATATCACTTCTAGATCCGATGAGATTTGCTCGTTCGAACCATAAGGAGCAAGTCGACCACGAGAGAAAGGCCAAAAAAGGCGAAATGACCAGCCGTCTCGTTCTGTGTATTGAAGATGCAAAGCCTTCAGGATTAGACCATCAAACTAATCAGACTTCATCTGAGCACACTGCAGATGGCGGCATCTTAAAATTTATAGGTGTCCACTGGCTCTCTGTCATGGAGTTGTGGATAACCACCTCAGTAGTTGCATCGCAATGTGGAACGTTCTCACTCATGTCAAATTCACGATCAAAGCGCACCAATGAAGCTTGGGATGCGTATTGCCTTTTGAGAAATCCAGTAGACCTGCGAAGTTTTTTCTCCACTTCTCCTAATTCCTTTTCTCTTTCTTTCTCTTTCTCTCGGTCCTTCAACGCTTCTAATTTTCGCTTCAATACAGTGGGCTGTAGAGTAAACTTTGAGAGAGAACGAACGGGAATGACCCATCGACCCCAACGAGCGATACAGTGGCTGACAACACGAGGCTTCGAGTCAGAGGCTCTTCCAACCTTCAGAGTTGTCGACCCAGGCTCTTGGGTTACTCTTAATGTAAGAAAGCTGACCTGAATGACTATAAACGAAGACAATGAAGCCAGTCCGTCAGATTCTTGCATCTTTAAAAGCTTTTCATTTAGTTTATTTAAATGCCAGAGGAACAAGAGAAATCTGAATCGGCGGTTGTTGTTGAGCAGCTGCAGGCTGACGATAGCGACGTCAAGAAGAAAGCGTATTCAATTGTTTTCGGAGTGATTGAGTAGGATGCATGCATTTTTCGCTGTGATTTTCTACACCGTGGTGTCCTTAGGTGTGACTTTGTTCAACAAAGGTCTCTTCAATTTGTTGAATGCTCCTGCTTTCATTACGTGGTTTCAAATGGTAGCTACCGTCTTTACTTCGGCATTATGTGGGTTTCTGGGACAAAGGTACTTCCGAAGTCAAGATTTCTTACAAGTGAGGGTTCCTGCTTTCTCGATGGTGCCACCGTTTCAGTTCAAGCCAGCTGTTGCTGTCAAAGTTGCTCCGCTATCGCTTTTTTTTATGCTGATGATTACTTTTACAAACATGACCCTGTCTGCAAGTGATTTTGGATTTTACCAGGTTGTACGTCATTTCAAATTCTCACATTTTAGATTGTTCGTTCTCTCGTCATTCCGTTCAATGTTGTTCTAACCTATCTTCTCCTGGGGCAAAAAACTTCTGTCAAGTCTTTTTTGTGCTCTCCGTCATGCTCAATTCGCAGGGCTGGTTCATGCTGCGCTATTGTTGTGGTTGGATTTGTGATGGGATACATAAGTGATGCCCAGTACTCCAGTAATTTATCACTCTGTTTCTGTCCTTGACAGTATTAGATGCCGCTCTCATCAATGGACTGCTTTCGGCAGCGTCCAACACATTTTACGTAGTGTACATAAAGAAAGCGCTGATTCATGTCGAAAATTCTACTTGGTTTTGGCTTTCAAAGTTGTCTGATCAGCCAGGATTCTTGTTTATTATAATTCGGTGCTGTCGTCCCTCTTTCTCATCCCCGTTATATTCCTCTACGATGAGCAGGACATCGTGATAAATAGCGAAGAAATCTTTTCCGTCGGGTTTTGGGTATTTATGACCGTGACTGCTGCTCTTGGGTTCATGGTCAACATGGCTTACTTCGCGCTCGTGAAGTACACCAGTCCGTTGACTTGCAACGTGACAGGGAACGTGAAGGTGAAGAATCTTTCGAGGCATCTGAACTATTAGAGCGCAGTGCAGACTCTTCTTGGAATAGTCCTATTTGGGGCCACCATCAACGCCCAGGTCTTCACTGAGCGACTACAATTGACACCACAGAGTGCCGTAGGAATATTTTTGACGGTGCTGGGATCCTCCATGTACTCTTACGTTCGATTTATTGAAATGAGGAAGTAAATTCAACTTACACTGCACCCATCAAAGTTGACTTGATTCAATATTTTATGTCACATTCGGAGCTTCACAATGGAAGACGTTTCGGAACCCGTTGGGCTTGGAATTAAATGGGCCCGAGTTCGAGATGCCATGGGCTCAATCCACAAGGGTCAGCTTGACGAGGCCAGTGTTCGCATGGACAAATGTATGAGTTCGCAATGTTGTTTGTGAATCTCTCAGCAAGTCGACATGGTGGTAAAGTCGCTGGAAAAACATATGAAGACGTCCTTGCTTTGGTAGGAAATGATCCTGTCGCTGCCCAAGTAATTCTTTTGTGGATCGCCTCTGACAGACGAGGCCCTTTGTTACTCAGTGAGCCAGCTCGCTGCCTATGACAAGGACAACGATTTGTTGTATGACAGTGTTAGAATGGAAAGCGTCTATGATAAGCAGAGAAGGTCTGCAATGCGATTACGGACCTGGACCCAGCGCCAATTGGATCGGAGATTTATTTTCATGCCGTATTCAACATTTCGGCTGTTCTGGGATGCGCTGATTTCGGTTTTGCTGATTGTTGAAATGATATACGTAGGGGAGTCATTTGTTGAGACTTCTTAGAGTTCAGTTACCGGTTCGACTTGCTTTTGATTCTGACCCAAGACTCTGCGATGCGGACGATGACCTCTCGTCAACGACGACAGTTGTGAGTGCTGTCATCATTTTCGACTACGTCTCGGATTTGCTTTTTATTGTTGATGTTGCCGTGAACTTCCGAACTGCCTTCTACCGTGATGGGGACTTCTCCTCTGCTTCTCTTGTCAAAGTTCCCAAAGAAATAGCACTGCACTACCTCAGGTACGTATCGGTTTAGTTGATTGGCTTCCATTCGAATCGAGATTGCGTCATAGTAACTTGTCAGAACCTGGTTTTTGTTTGACGCAGCGGCTGCGATTCCACTCTCGTTCATATTGTCGTCATGCACGATTGTTCCATCTTTGAAACTTGTGATAGCTTTTCATCTTTGCTGAGTATTCAGTTGCGATATCCTCGAACTCTTCGTCTTCTCAAAATGATTCGTCTTTCAAGGCTTTTGAGATTGAAGGACCATGTCAACCGTGCCCGGGAAATGATTGGCATCAATCCTGGAATTGCCCGTCTCATTTTGCTGCTCTCCATGATTCTCCTCTTCATTCATTGGGCAGCATGTTTATGGCACTTCGTTGGAGTTCAGTCAGTGATTGCTTTTGGATCTTCCTGGATCAAAGAGAAGAAGGTAGTGTCCGCGCTATCTGCAAGCTGCATTGACTCTTCAGATTTGCTGCAATGTCAACGAGTCTCACGTCATTGACAGCCCATTCACAAGTGTTGGAGAGAAATACCTGACATCTTTCTACTGGGCAGTGTACACAACTGTTCCCATTGGCTTTGGTGATGTGTTCCCGACTTCTCCTTATGGTCTGAGTCCTCAAGATCTCCCTCTCTAATATTCTCAGAGGTTGCTGCAGCTATGACAGTGATGGTTGTTGGAAATACCCTGTTTTCCTATGTTATTGGAGACCTTGCATCAGTGATCGCGTTACTGAATATTCGAAAGTCAGCACATCTTCAGAAGTCCACTGCTGTTGATGTATTCATGTACATGAACAGAATTCCAGTTCGCTTGCGGCAGCGAATCAGGGAACATCTTCAGAATTCCCACAATATTGATCGCGTGCTTCCTTATTCCATCGTTGCCGATTTACCGAAACATCTTCGAACGGAAGTACGCCGTTGTTTGACATGCGATAATATTCTAGGTGTCCCTTCACATTCATGCCAACATTCTTTCGAAGATTCCTTTGTTTGATTCGTCGCGACATGTTCCGAAGGAGTGCATATCTGAACTGATATCTTGTTTTCATTGTGTCAAGTACGATTTACCGTATTGATGATTGAATGACTTCGAAGGCTCTGTGCAGGGGAGTTCTTGTTTAAGAAGGGCGACATGGGGGCAAGTTTCTTCATCATTGATGAAGGAGCACTTGAGGTTGCAGCGACAACGGAAACAGGGCAGGCTGTGTTTGCGCTGAAAAAAGCTGGGGACATAATTCTCGAGGTAATAAAGATCACATTTTTTTTTGTGCGAAATCATTTATTAATCTATAGTATGAGCAATCTTCTCCCACCGATCATCGGCGAACTTCCACTGCACGGGCTCTGTCATGGACTTGTGTCCAAGAACTTAAAAAAGAGAGTTACGGTAGATTTGCTGTTTTATCTCTAGGTCTCACTCAAAGATATGATCATTCAAAGGTACCCTGATGCGGCACCCAAGTTTTCTGCGGAGGAAACAGGGTTTGACAAATTTGCTAACATTCTGCGGCGGATACGTCGTCAAAATTTGTTTTTGAAGCCAGCTCATGTCCGGCGGAAGGACGAAATCGAATGCATTATTTCTATCGAAGCATCTGAGTTTTCAGCTTCAGTGCAACATGGAAGCCAAAGCAATCATGAAGGAAGCCTCCCCGGAACAGTTGAAGTGGATGCAATGACACCCGACGACTTCCTTCCTGCAGAAATTCTCCATGATTTCGATGAAGAGCCTCTACATAGCAACGTTCTCCTGCAGCATCACAACCCAGCAACTGTCAATGTCTCAGGACTATCGATCCCTGCAGTTCTTTCTGCGAGCTCAACTTCGGAGCGCATGGTCCATTCCGACACCCCAGAGGTTGATGGCAAGCTCATGGAAAATGGAGAGGATCACTTCTCGGAATTCAAGCGGAACATTTCTTCTCAGCTTCTAAAGCAATCTTCTCTAGTTTCTGAATACGAGTTCAGATCCTCGCGACAGTCTGAGCTCACATCGTCATCAGTGGACGATTGTAATGATTTCCAAGAGGGACTTGCGTCAACCGCCAATAGAGTTTCCGATACTGACACACTTGGGAGTTTTTTGGATGACAAAACAAAAGGCGTCGTTGGAAGTATCATTAATTTTCAGAATCAGATTTCGGTCGAGATTCGAGAGGTCAAAGAAAAATTGAAGCAGATGGCAGCTTCGAAGGGTGGGCGGCGGAAGTTTTGATCTTCATTATTCGCTTCGCTTCGTATGCGATACTCTGAAATAAGCCAGAATGTGCTTCACACATTGAGGATGTTTCAAGGTGTCTGAACCGAAAATAACCCGGTGTATGCTTTTGTATTCTTGCAAATCAACCACAGCATTGTTGTTGTTTTTTGTTACCACTTCCGCGGAGCTTGTGGACGAGAATGAGCCACGCAATACTCAATGAATTAAATTTTGTTGTCTTCACTTTCTAAAATAAGGATCAATGAAAGCAGTGACGAAACTTTTGCTTGCAGTCCTTGCTGCATTTGCAACGATCGCAATTGCGGACGACGCTGATGTAGACTTTGATGTGGATGATTTGGTGGGCTCCGATGTCGAAGAGTCCGAACAGACCAATGAAGATGCTGGTACATCCAACGAGAGCAACGACAACGCCGTAAATCTCGAATCTTCACCAGCTGAAACGACTGCTGCGGAATCTGCAGATGTGGCATCTGATGCGGATGCTGGATCTGAGAGGCCGACTGCATATCTGGAATTTTTGGCGAGTTTCCTGCATGAGGAAGCGTCGTCTTCGTTGAGTCGCACTGACCAAGATCGCCTTCTCAGCATGCTTCCAGTGAGTTCCGACTTGGAAGTCTCTTCAACTTCTGCAACTCGAGCAGCAGTGTCGTCTGCAAGTTCTCAAAGCTTGGGAAATTGCAGCATGAGCGTGTCTGACTACCTCTTACGAGACGACACCGTTCAGTTTGTTTACTCCATGTTTGTCTCCCGGATTAACGATCTTCAGAGGAATGTCACTTTAGTTACTCGCAATCTTGCAGAGGAAGAGATAAAGTTGAAATCTGTTGAAACGATTCTTTCAAGCAAGAAGAACTTCACTGACCATCTGGAAATGCTACGGAGCTTACGCAATATGGTTATGCAGCTCAGTGACCGCCATAAGGACGCTAGGAGTCAGCTTCTAGGCATCATTGACCACTACATTGCTCTTCACAAGCGTGACATGGGAGTGGACTCCGATGGGCTGAAGCTTATTATCTCTGGACTGAAGCTTAACGTTTCTCAATTGACCTCTTCAGCTCAGACCATGAGGACGCAGCAGAAGAGTACTGAAAATGAAATGAAAGAACTTGGGAAGGTTTCTAAAATGGCTGACGAGTACCGACGAAGTGTCTGCGCACTTCAACAAGCCCAATCGGATTTACGTTCTGCCAAACAGAAGCTAGAGACTTGCTCGACTTCCGGGCCTTCCGCAGCCGCCATCATGAACGACTTACCAGGCCCTTCGAACTTAACTTCAGTGGCCACTTTCCGAAACTTCCATTTCTACTCTGTGAATGTTCGGGGCCCTGCTTCGTCGATTGCGATTTTGCAGGCTTGCGAACGAGCGGGATTGCTGACTGTTTGCGATCACAGTTCCTACTACGATGGGAAATGCATCGTTATTCAAGTTTGTTACGTTTTTCTCTTTGTTTACAACGTTAGGAAAGTGTCCACATGTCCGCAAATCCTACTGGGGGATCTACGGCTGTTTGGCGAAATGTTTGGTGGTACACAGGGAATGCAAACAACGATCTTCCTTTGATTACTCTGCCATCGGGAAGCAGTCATCGTTGGGCTGTGGCTGCTAATGATCGAGATGGAAGAGCTCTTTGCGCTTGGCCCGTGCGGGTGGACACAAATGTTGCCTTTGCAACGTTCATGGGTTGGAAGTTCTTCCCCACGCGCGTCAGAGGCATGATGACGTCCGCCAACATTCTGGAAGCTTGCCAAAAGCGGAAAATGTTGCCCATTTGTGATCACACTTCGTATGCGAATGGGTTCTGCGTCGACGTGTACCCCAACTCTGGCCACTTTTCTGCAGTCAATAATGGCCAGTTTCCGCGAGAGAATCGTGACTATTTCTATTACTACACTGGCAACAACCGCTTTGCTCTTCAAACAATTGGTGCGTCCCATCGCTGGTCGGCTGCATACGATATGTTTGGGTTGACAATGTGTGTCGAGGATGTCCCTCTGGATGACAAGAAGCCCGCTGATATTTGGGAAGGCTATCGTTTTTATAGAACAAGAGTGAGTGGTATCGTGACTTCCCGCTCCATTTTGGAGGCTTGTGAGAAGAAGGACATGCTGCCTGTGTGTGATCATTCTTCATATGCAGATGGGAGATGTGTCATGATCATACCTGGAGTTCACATGTCCGCTGGGTCGACCGATTTCCCCCGCAACCTCCTTGATTTGACGTTTTTCTACTGTGGATCTGCCAATGGGAACCGTGCCCTTCAGAACATTCGCAATTCTCATCGATGGAGCGGAGACGGCGACATCAATGGCGTCGCTTGGTGTGTGCAGCCTGTCCCTGTGAATGACTCTGTTCTTGTTGCCCGTTTCCGTGGCTATGAGTTCTATCCGGCCTTGGTTCGATCTGTGATGACGTCGAAGAATATTAAGCAAGCCTGTGATGCTCGTTCCATGCTGACTCCTTGTGATCATTCCAGCTATGCTGACGGAAATTGTGTCAATGTTTTGTGGGACACGCATATGTCTGCCAATGGTGGTCATGATATGGCTCGGCAATACCTTGACCGCACTTACTGGTATGCTGGAAATGCGAACGCAGGGTGGTCTCTTCAGAACTTCAAGAATTCGCATCGGTGGTCTGGTCCCAGCGATATCGACGGTGTGACATTGTGCATGAAGGTACTGTGAGCATTGTTGCCTCTAATCTCGACAGCCACAGCCTGTCAATTCGTCAAAGATTGTCACCACGTGGAACGGATACAACTTCTATGACGTTCTTGTTCGTGATGTGATGTCCTCAGCAAACATCGAGGCTGCTTGCAGATCTGCTGGTCTTACTCCTGTTTGCGATCATCCTTCATACAAGTATCATTTCAATTTATTCTCTAATTTCGCAGTACGGGCCGTTGTGTGGTTCTCTTCAGCAATGGTCACATGTCGAATGGAGCCTCAGACTTTCCAAAGCGGCTGATTGATGGGAAATGCTGGTAGCGACTTTTTGAGTTCTGTTTCTTACACTCTAAGGTACACAAGCGATGCATCCCGCAGCCTTATTAGTGTCGGCAACTCCCATCGCTGGTCTGCCATTGGTGACAGGTTCCGTATCACGATGTGCGTGAAGAAGGCGTAAGCATGAGAAGCCAGTAAACTTTACCAAATTTGATAGAGTCCCTGTTTTCTGGTTGACAGATCCTTGCTCTGAATGACTCCATGATGGAGAAGTTTCCTCACATGCAAATGACTACAGGGCGATCACGTCACGTAATGTTGCCGTCATCGAACGTTTTCTGAACACATTTTCACGTGTTATTTCGCTCAGGGACTCAATGCGGGTCAGGTGGGAAGGGTGGAGGTAGGACAGGGAGCGGAGATAAGAAGTTTTGAAAGTTAATTTTGTCGCTTGGGCATATTTAGTGCTGCTGCTTAAAAAGGAGAGGGAAGTTCGGCTGGGTGAGGGGGATGTTTGCTCACATGCCAATGTCTATACGGCGCTCACGTTACAAATTTTTCGAAAAATATTTCCGTCTTCAAAACATTTTCTAAAAATATTTCACATGTCAATTCGCTCAAGGGACTCAATGCGGGTCAGGCGGGACGGGTGGAGGCGGGACGGGGGGCGCTTCATGCGGAGTCGCGTCATCGTCGTCGTGGGCGTTGTGCTGTTGGAG
>JAIYDP010000263.1 GCA_027487435.1 Verrucomicrobiaceae bacterium
GGGAAGTTCGCCAACTTTCTCAAACAAGCCTACCAAAGGCTTGAACAATGGTTGGGTCGAACTGCGCCGCAGTTGAGTTTGAACATGGGGAAATCTCCTCCATGGTTGCTCTTCGACCCGAGTCAAAGCGCCCCCTCACCCGCCACCTGACCCGCTTGCGCTTCCCATTCCCACTACAACTGCGGATTCTAGGATCATAGCCCTGCGGGCTATGCTGGTATCGAAACGCTCCGTTGGAGCTGTGGAATGACTGGAGGACCGTCTGGGATGACGGCTTGTTTCGCCCCAACTCTCATCTCCTCAAAAAATCATGAACATTGGTGCTCTACTTCGGATCTCGGGTTCAATGGCAGGAACAGCAATCGCAGCCGTCACATGGATTGCAATCACAACAACCGCTATCTCCCGGTCCGCAATCAAAGAGAGTATCGCAGCATCCTCCTTTAGCGCCAGTCGGACACGGGCAGCAATCGCAGGAGTTCCAGCAAGAGCTTTTTTCTCTTCTCTCCTTTTTCTTTCGCTTGCGCTCCTCTTTCTCTAGGGCTTCTTCCACGGTCTGAAGTTGAAGAAACGCTTGGCGCGAGTGGCCGGTGGAAGTTTGAATCTGGGCAATCAAATCCCCATGCCGTACAAATGACAAATCGCCTAACGAGGAACAGAAATCTCTCCACGTGGTGGCGATACGATTTCTGATTTCGTCGTGATCCTGTGTTTCTAAAGGATTGAAACGCCCCCGCGCTTTGTCCTTGCTGCGATCCTGCCATGCATCCCGCCAATACACCAGCGAGCCAAGGGCAAAACCAAGTCGTTGCAGAGCCATGCGCTGAGTGGGAATGTCCAAGAGATCTGCGAGATGCGAGGTGATGATGCCATAGGCGGCGGCGATCGGTCGGTCCGCATGTAGGGGATCGGAGGCCTCGATTACCTCTTGTCCTTCGAGTGTGGCCAGGACCTTAGCCGTGGGAAACGAAGTGCTGTTCAGCGTGGCAACCGCGAGATCTACTGCTCGCCCAGTGAGCACGCGACCGATTCGCGACAATCCTCTGCGCAAAAGTCCTTCATCGCGCGAATCGTCCGTGAGTTTAGCGGCAAGACCGCAGACGGACACGGCAGCGGCATGGAGAATCGCGGGGTGATCGTCAGATACGGGAAAGGGGTTCGCCAGCGGATTGCAGCAAGTCGCTTTTTTCCACTGTGGAGCACCTGGATCAAGCGCGATTCCCACGAGTCCAATGAATGCGGCATCCCGGTTCACTAATAGTCGCGAAGCACTTCCATACTCGCGCCCCAAGCACCGCGCGAGGCCGCAAAACGCCCCCCTCCACGCAGGAAAAGAATCGCCGGTGCAGCGCACACAGGGACTTGCCATAAATCCGAACACGCGCCATTTGTAGAAGCAGGATCTGGAAAAAAAAGCACTATACTCACGCACATGATATTTTGTTTTTTCGACTCATTGGATAAGGACAGGCACTTTGCAGTGATCAGTGAGCAGTGAGCAGTGAGCGGCACAGGGCACAGTGTGGGAGATTTTTTTGTGAATCTCCCGGATTCTCAGGGCGATGAAATTTTTTTCGGCGGGCAGCGTGGCACGTGTTTCGGCTTGGTGGAAATGGTGCTGAGCGGTTTTTTGATCTCCTAGCTCGGCGGCCAAGGTGGCGCGGATGACGTGGAAGAGGTGGTGGGTTTCGAGTTTGCTGAGATCGGTAATGGCATCGAGCGCGGCAATTCCAGCTTCAGCCCCATGCACACGGGAGACGGCAACGGCGCGATTCATGGCGGCGATCGGGGACGTGGTCAGCGTGATGAGTTGATCGTAAAGTGAGAGGATGCGCGGCCAGTTGGTGGTGGCATCGTCGGGCGCGGTGCTGTGGCAGGCAGCGATGCCGGCTTCGAGGTGATACTCGCTGATGTGGTTGCCTTGTGCGGATTGTCCGAGGCACTGGATGCCGCGCTGGATCATGGCGTGATCCCAGGCGCTGCGGTTTTGTTCGTGGAGGCGAAGGAGGTTTCCGGCATCATCGGTGCGGGTGGTGAGGCGAGCGGCATTCAGGAGCATGAGCGCGAGCAGGGCGAAGGTGCGCGGCGATTGGGTGAGCGGGTGATAGCCAAGCAATGTGACGAGGCGGATGGCTTCGTAGCAAAGGCTTTCGCGCACAAGGCACTGACCGCTACTGGCTTTATAACCTTCATTGAAAAGGAGGTAGAGTGCGCTGAGAACACCATCGAGCCGAGCGGGTAGGTCGCTCGATTCTGGCACGGCGAAGGGCAGGGCGAGATCGCGAATGAGCTGCCGGGCACGGACGAGGCGCTTGGCGATGGCGGACTCGCTGGTGAAAAAGGCTGCACCGATTTCCGCTGCGCTGAGTCCGCAAACGGTGCGCAGGGCGAGAGCGAGTTGCGCCTCGTGGGAGAGCTGCGGATTGAAGCAGACGAAGAGCATGCGCAGGGTGTCATCGGCGAGGTGGTGCTCGTCGATTGGCTCGTCGCGGGTGAGCCAGCGTTCTTGCTCGGCGGTGATTTGGGCTTCCTTGCGCTGCCACGTTTGCTCGCGGCGCAGAGCATCGAGCGCGATGTTTTTTGCGGCTTGCGTGAGCCATGCGGCGGGATTGTCCGGGATGCCGCGATACGGCCAGGTTTGCAACGCACGAACGAGAGCTTCTTGCACGGCTTCCTCGGCGAGTTGCAGTCGATGTGTGCCAAGATGCGCCGCGAGTGATGCCACGAGTCGCGCGCCTTCGCGGCGAAAGAGATCATCAGCGACGTGGCTGGTGCTGCGCTCTCCCTTTTGGCTCATGCAGATTCTTCTTCGGGCGGTCCGCCCTCGACCAGCCTTGCGAGATGCAACAGCGATTCTTGCCAGCCGAGGTAACAGGCTTCTTCGGGAATCACCGCAGGCACGCCGGTTTGGGTGATGCTGAGTTCCGTTCCACAGGAAACGGCTTTGAGTTGGATGGTAACCTCGATGGTGCCGGGTAGATTTGGGTCATCGAAGACATCGGTGTAGCGCAGCAATTCATTTGGCACGAGTTCGAGATATTCGCCGCCGAAGGAGTGGCTATGACCATTGCTGAACTGCGTGAACGCCATCTGAAAGGTGCCGCCGACGCGGGCATCGAGATGAAACACTTTGCACAAAAATCCGTTCGGCGGTAGCCAGCGGGAGAGAGCATCAGGATCGAGAAAAGCTTTGTAAACTAGCTCAGGCTTTGCTTTGAGCACGCGATGGAGACGAATGGTGTGGGTGTTCATAACCGAGAAACTAGTTCATCGAATGCAGGCCGATCATGTTGCCTTCGGTATCGATGATGAGGGCGATGAAGCCATAAGGAGCGATGGAAAATTTTTCACGAAACACCTGCCCGCCTGCGGCTACGACGCGCGATGCCTCAACGCCGCAGTCTTCGCAGGAAAAGTAAATGATTGTGCCACCTGCGCTGGGGGTGAAGCCCTCCATGCGGCAGAGCGCACCACCGCATCCGGGGGCTTGGTTTTCCATGTCCGACGGAAACATCTGCATTTCAAAGTCGCCGTCCATGGCCTCGGGATTCGGCAGTGGCTGCATCTGGATGTTGAGCATGGTTTCGTAAAAAGATTTGGCTCGGGCCATGTCGGTGACATAGATCTCGAACCAGCCGACGGGATTGCGTTTTGGTGTCATGGTGTGTGTTGTGTTTGTTAGAGTTGAGAAGCTTTGACATCGGCCATGGGGCAGCAGAGATCGGCGATGGGACGCACTTCGATCTGCGCACCGTGGGCGAGGATGGGACAGGCTTGGGCGATGGTTACAGCTTCGTCTGTCGAGGAAACCGCGAGTAGGAAATAGCCTGCGATGGCTTCTTTGGATTCGGCAAAAACACCATCGGTGACGAGGGCTTGCGCACCCGTGACGAGGCGACCTTCTTCCATCAGCGGCTGCGCATGACGGAGAATGCCGCTGTTTTGCAGGCCCTCGACCCAGCCGTAGAACTCGGTCATGATGCGCTGAAGCTCTGCAGGTGAGAGACTGCTATTCCAGTGTGTGCCGCGAATCAGCAGCAGGTGCTCGCCGGTGCTTTGTTGGGTGTTGGGATTCATGCGCTGGGGGTCTCGTTCGTGATGCGGTAGGCAGAGCCGCGCTCGGACTCAAGCGGACGGATTTCGTAGTGTATGCCATGAACGAGGACGGGGCTTCGTGCGGCGATGGCGGCGGCTTCGGCAAGGTTTTCCGCGACGATAAACCAGTAGCCGCCGATGACTTCTTTCCCTTCGGCAAAGGGGCCATCGCTGCGGATGCTATCTCTTGTGACGATTGCGGCATCGGTGGTCAGGCGCGATCCGCGTTTGAAAATTCCCGTTTCGAGGTTCGCTTCATACCACGCGTAAAATTGGTCGATAGCGGCTTCGATGTCTGCTTTGTCCGATGCAGGATCCCACTGACCGCGTGAGAGGAGGAGGAAGTCGGATGTTGGAGTGTTCACGGTGTTAGTTGTTGGAAGTAGGTGCAGTGACGAGCTTTGCGACATCGGCGAGACCTTTTTCAAATTCTGGTCCGCACATGGATTCGCAATCCATGAAGAGACTCACCACTTTGGCCATGAGGCCTTCGTTTTTTCCATACATGGCCCAAGAGACTTTTGTTTTCCCCTCGCCTTCGGGAGTGAAAGTGAACTCCACTGTGCTGACACCTTCCATCGGTTCTAGCCATTCCATGCGCTCGACGATGCGTTCGTTGGGAATAAACTCGGTGATGGTGGCCGTGCCTTTTCCGACCTTCTTGCCATCCCAACTTGCCGCAGCTCCTACGCCAGATTCAGGGCCAGAGTAAGTGTTTTTTGCCTCGGGATCCATTTTGGCCCAGGGGTTCCATTCGTTGAATTTTTTGTGGTTGTTGAAGTAGGGGAATATGTTTTCTGCTGGCGCATCGATGACAAGGCTACGCTCGACACGGAAGTCGGGGGATTTCAGTAATGCGACGGCAAGAATGCCGAGGATGAGCACGGCCAGTGCGATGAGGATTTTCTTGAGCATGGTAGTTTTTTGTTAGAGACGTTTGAAAATAACGGGCGGGCCGCAGGGCGAAACTTTGCCATTTTCCATGGATACTCCTTCGAGCTGGAAGTGGTTCGCATCGATGAAAGTGTAGGTGGCACCGTGCATGTGTTTGTCCTTGGCGGGATTCAAGCCTGGGGTCGGTGCGAGATCGAAGGTGAGTGAGTTGGCTGTGCGTTTCGCGAGTTTCATACGCGGTTGATTTCGCAGCATGCAGTAGTGCGTCATGGTGAGCTTGCCGTTCACATCGTAGTAGGTGCTCAGCATTTCCATCGGCGTGCCTGCGGCAAAACGCTCTTCGACAACGGAATCGCCAGCGATCAGGCGGAACTCCGTTTTCATTTTGCCCATGTTCGGGATATCGGCCGACCACTTGCCTACCAGCGTTTTCATTCGCTCGAAGTCAGCCGATCCACGATAGGGCGGCATGGAGCAACAGGCGGCAGGTGTGGTATCGAGCGATTGGCATGATGGCAAAGCAAGTAAGGCAAGGATGGGCAGGATGAGCAGTGCTTGATTCATAGGAATATGGATAGAGTTCATGAAATGCATGCGCACTTCAGTAATACGACGAACGAGCGAAGCGGCGGAAGACAGAGAGAGGGTGAAAAAAATCGAAAATCGTTTTGATCGACGAATCTTCGCTTTCCGCACATTGGAATTTTTTCACCCATTTCCTTTAATATCCAAAACACATTCCGAAATATGCAAGGTTCCGTCAATCGGTTTTCTGCCTGTGATACCAGCATTCTGCGGCATATTTCGTTGAGGTGAATCGGAGTAATGGAAAAAACTCCATTTCGTCATAGGTGTGCTTGGAAAAAAATTTTCATTCCCTTGTCACAAATTCGGATCCTCGCGACAATCAAGAGTGAACGCACATGAAATCCACCGCCACTTTACCTCACACTACGACCATGCCTCACGATGATTTTTCCCAACTCGTACGTCACCACCACGCGACCTTGAGTGCTTATGCTCGGGTCATCACTCGCGATGCTGGCGCCGTTGCCGAACTCGTACAAGACACCTTCATTACCGCCTGGAACAACCTAGGGAAATTCGATGTCACGCGCGACATCGCAGCATGGCTGCGCGGCATAGCCCGCAACAAATGGCGCGAAACTTGCCGCCGCAACGGACGAGAAGTGCTCATGGATGAAAACGCTCTCATGGAACTAGAAAACTCCGTGCATGCCATGGAGGCCGATCGACCAGAAATTTTTGATCATCTTCTCGACTGCCGCTCTCGTCTCCCCGAGGTGCTGCAACAAACCCTTTGTTCTTGCTACGACGAAGCGCGTCCCACGCGTGAAGCGGCAGAACACCTGCAAATCAACGAAGCCACTTTGCGCAAGCGACTCGAACGGGCCCGCGAGGCCTTGCGTGCATGCCTTCAAACAAAAACAACAACACCAGCAAACTAACATAGTATGAACTCAGATCCGAACAACCACGAACATCAACTCATCGACGCCCTGCTTCAAGAGCAAGCCCGCACTGACCGCGAACAAGAGATTCTTGCGATTCAAGCTGCACTCGTCAATCAGCCCACCACCATGACCCAAGGAAAACCGAAACATCGCAGAGCATGGATCGCGGGCATTGCTGCTTGCGCGGCGCTCTCTGCCGGGCTTTACCATCAGCATTTTTCTGGAAGGAATATCATCGCGAAGCACGAGGTTCTTCCTAGTCAAAAAGTCATGGAAGAAAGCCGAAGTTCTTTAGCTATCGAAAAAAACGAGCGCATCCAAACCGATCGAGAACAACTACTTGATAGCGTTGATAGAACTTGGGAAATACATCCACAAGAGCCTTCAAGCTCTGATCGACAAACGGCTTCCGGCATTCCGCAAAGCCCAGAGACCTCGGGCGCGAACGTTCGATTTGCCAATCCCCAACCCCACGTCCTAAAAACAAAGCCTGATCAACTCGCACAGTCTTTTCATCGAAACACCGCCGCACCACCGCCACCGCCTCCAGCTAGCGAGGGGGAACTGGCTGAAGCATCGGTGAAATCAAACCTTCTAGCAGATGGGCGCACAGCCGGCCTGCGTTCTGAAAATTCACCCGTCACTCGTCCTGAGATTCATAACGTAGTGGGGGATGCTAAGGATGCAACCAAGTCTGCAAGCTTAGCCAACCGAGGCAATGATCATACAAGAGGTCAAGAAGCACTTTCCAAACAAGCATTAGCTAGCGGAGACGTTGGCGGCGGCGCGGGTGGATTTGGCCGCGATTCTCACTTCGACAAATCGCGCCCGCCCATCGATGCAGACCGCACCACGCAAGCCGAGCGTTATGCCTCGACCATTGATCCCGGTTGGAAAAATCCTCGCGATGAGGCACTCTCGACCTTTTCCGTGGATGTCGATAACGCCTCTTACACCAACATCCGCCGCATGATCGAGCAAGGGCAGAACATTCCCCCCGATGCTGTGCGCATTGAGGAGTGCATCAATGCCTTCGACTACGGATACGCCGCGCCGACCAATGACGCTGCCTTTGCCGTACATCAGTCCTTGAGCACTTGCCCATGGAATGAGAAAAACGCCCTATTGCGCATCGGCATCAAGGGCAAAGAGATCCCACAAAATCAACGCCCCGCCAGCAATTTGGTATTCCTCATCGATGTGTCAGGCTCCATGCAAACGCCTAACAAATTGCCCTTGGTCAAAGAATCGCTCAAATTGTTGTTAGGCCGCTTGGATGAAAGAGACCGCGTTTCCTACGTCGTCTATGCCGGCTCAGAAGGCGTCGTTTTGCCACCGACAACTCTCAATGACGAAGGCCGCGCCAAAGCCATTAAAGCCTTGGATCGCCTCGAAGCTGGTGGTTCCACCAATGGCGGCGCAGGCATCAAACGCGCTTATGCCGTGGCCGCCGAGCAATTCCTCCAAGGTGGCACGAATCGGGTAATCCTATGCAGCGATGGCGACTTTAACGTCGGTGTCACTGGCACAAGTGAGCTTGTTTCCTTAGTCAAAACCAAAGCATCGACGAACATTTATCTCAGCGTGCTTTCCTTTGGCACCGGAAATTTGAATGACGAGATGCTGGAATCCATCGCTCGCGACGGCAACGGCAATCACTACTACATCGATGGCCTGAACGAAGCTCGCAACGTGTTTTTAAAAAAACTCAGCGGCACCTTGATCACCATCGCCAAGGACGTGAAGCTGCAACTGGAGTTCAATCCCGCCCGCGTTTCATCCTATCGACTCATCGGCTACGCGAATCGCCAATTGCGCAATCAAGACTTCCATGATGATCGCGTCGATGCAGGTGACATCGGAGCAGGCCATGAAGTCACCGCCTTTTATGAAATCATCCCCACCGGTTCTCCGACAGAAAACACAACACCCGTGCTCAAGTATCAAGCGCAGCCCCAAGCGCAAGCATCTGCCGTCGCTGTTGGCGAGCACGCCAATGAGTGGCTGACCCTCAAGCTCCGTCACAAACACCCCGAGGGCGATCAAAGCGCTTTGCAAGAGCATGCCCTTCGCGGCGAAGTGCAAGCCCTAGCAGAAGCCGATAAAGATTGCCGCTTTGCCACAGCCGTAGCCATGTTTGGCATGATGTTGCGCCACGACTCGAATCTCGGCTCCGTCGTCACCTGGGACACCGTTCGCCAACTCGCTACCGATGGCCTTGGGGCCGAGCCCGATGAAGCAAAGACGGCCTTCCTCGACTTGCTGAGAAAATTGCCACAATAATCGGCGACACCTCTCCCCCCAGTCAGGTCAAGTTCGATAAGGAATCGGCTTGACCTGATTCGTTTCGCAACGCAGCAAGAGGTGATGCAAACCTTGATCCGAGTTCCCGAAGTATTCGCCGACTTTTCCGCCGAAATTCTCGCCTTACTCGGAGAGCCACAAGCGAAAGTGTTAGGCAAAGATTTTTTCCTCCTCAAAAGCGAAGTCAAAATCGATCGCCTCAAATCAGATCTAGCGCCGTATCTCGCATGGCATATCCCCGTGCAACATGCCTGGCCTTGTCATCCACCGGACGTGATCGATTTTCCTGAAAAAGCCGTGCAAGCCATGGTGCGAAAATTTTCCGCCATGAAGCCGCAGAGCGTGCTGTTTGGCTCCTTGACCGCCGCTGGCCCCGAGGAACGCTATCGCAATCTCGCCAAGCTCATGCGAGCGCGGGCAGTGCAGAGTTTCGCCCCCCACGGCGCGACGACCGCAGACGAACAAGATCCGCTGCGCGATACATTATTCGCCCTTGTTGGCAAGCAGGGACTCTACGCAGGCATCTGCTCGCCACGTGAAGCCAATGGCTTCCACCCCGGTGGGAGGGTGTTTTTGAAACAAACTGACGTCATAAGCCGCGCCGGTTGCAAAGTGGTGGAGGCATTGCTTCGCCTGCGTTTGCTCGGCATAGCACCAAAACAAGGAGGACATTGGTTTGAGTTGGGAGCAAGCCCAGGCGGGATGACGGCGGAATTGTTAGCGCGCGGCTTCCGTGTGACTGCCGTGGATCGCGCGCCATTGGATGCACGACTCTCTGCGCATCCGATGTTAGATTTTCAATTGGCCGATGCTGCGAGCTATCCAGTACCTAGTGGTATGACGTATGATGGCATCTTGTGTGACATGAATGGCCCATGCGACATCTCCTTTTCGGCAGTTTTGCGGCAAGTGTGGGCGCTTCGGGCTGGCGGGCTGGTGATTTTCACCCTCAAAGGTTACGGCGCCGATGCCATGAGCGATTGGACCGCTAGAGAGCGTGAAATCCAGCAACGCGCCGCCCGCCACGGTCTAAAAATCATCGACCGCGTCCACCTCACGCACAATCGCCGCGAATTCACTTTGATCTGGAAAAAATCTTGACGTAACGAGATATCTCGTCATGATGATTCCCGTTACATGATTTCAGCAACGTCATTTTTTCGTGTTCTTGCGGATGATACTCGCTGGCGCATTTTGCAACTGATTGTCGATCGCGCTCTCTGCGTTTGCGAGTTGGCAGACATTCTCGCGATGCCTCAGTCTTCGGTATCGAGCCACGTCCAGATCATTCGCAAAGCAGGATTGCTCGCCAGCGAACGTCGCGGCAAGTGGACGTATTTTCGCATTCATCAAAAGCATTGTGCACTACTGACGCAGCTCATGGACAGCTTGCCGACGATGCCGACTCGCAAGGCCGACGAAAAGAAAGCGCAGCTTCGCCTCAAGGATCGAGAAAGCAGTTGCTGCCCAGGGCCGTTGAAGCTGGCTCGCCCTTCGCCCATCGCTCCTTCAGCGAAAACAAGCACCAAGATATGAGGCATCGATTTTTTGCAGAACTGCTCGGCACCTTCATCCTCGTTTTCGCAGGCACGGGAGCGATCATCGTCAATGAAGCCACGGGCGCACTCGGTCATGCTGGGGTGGCGATGACCTTTGGCATGGTGGTGGCGGCGATGATCTACACCTTTGGCGATGTCAGCGGCGCGCACATGAACCCTGCGGTATCGATCAGCTTTGCAGCGGCAGGACGTTTTCCGCTGGCGGAGCTTCCCTACTACATTTCGGCGCAAATGCTCGGCGCTTTGTCTGCTAGCAGCACGCTACATCTGTTGTTTCCTGCATCTGCCACGCTAGGCATGACGCGGCCATCGGGCTCCGTGGCGCAGAGTTTTTTTCTCGAAATCATCCTCACCGCAATCCTGATGCTAACCATCCTCTGCGTGTCGCGTGGCGCGAAGGAAAAATCCATCACCGCCGCGCTTGCCATCGGCGCCGTGGTGGGACTGGAAGCGATGTTTGCGGGGCCGATCTGTGGCGCATCGATGAATCCTGCCCGCTCTCTCGCCCCTGCGATCATCAGCGGAAATGTTTCTCACATTTGGCTCTACCCCGTCGCGACTGTGCTCGGTGCCTTGCTTGCCATTCCCCTCGCCCATCTCACCCACAAACCAGAAACACCAACATGAAATCACCTGCCATTCTCATCCTCTGCACGGGAAACTCGTGCCGCTCCCACCTTGCCGAAGCCATCTTGCGCAAAGCACTCGGCGAAACATTTCGCGTCGAAAGCGCTGGCTCGAAACCTGCGGGTTACGTGCATCCTTTGGCGATTCGTGCGCTCGCAGAAATCGGCATCGATGCCACGGCGCACCATTCCAAGCACATGGACATTTTCCTCGACGATGAAGTAGAAACCGTCATCACCGTCTGCGGCAATGCCGATCAAGCGTGCCCGATGTTTCCAGGTCAGGTCAATCGCCACCACTGGCCTTTTGATGATCCCGCCCACGCCACAGGCACGGAAGACGAGCAGTTTGCGGTATTCCGCCGCGTGCGCGATGAAATTCAGCAAGTCTTTGGTGCTTATGCGGCAGGCAGACTGGATGCCCTACGCGAATGATGGCAAAAAAAAACCATGGCATGACGGTGCCGCTGTGCTAGCCTAGCGCGGACAACAACTACCACACCACACCTTATGAAAATCGCCAACAGCATGGTTGACACCGTAGGCAATACGCCGCTCATCCGCCTCAATCACATCACCCAAGGTCTCAACGCCGAGATTTGCGTGAAAGCGGAATTTTTTAACCCGCTCTTCAGCGTGAAAGATCGTATCGGCAAGGCCATGATCGAGGCCGCCGAGCGCGATGGACAACTCAAGCCCGGAGGTCTCATCATCGAGCCAACCTCGGGGAATACCGGCATTGCGCTGGCATTCGTAGCGCGCGCTAAGGGCTATCGCTGCATTCTTACCATGCCGGAAAGCATGTCCGTCGAGCGTCGGGTGTTGCTGCGTTTGCTAGGCGCGGAAATTGTTCTCACCCCACGCGCTCGCGGCATGGGTGGTGCCATCGCCATGGCGAAAAAATTGCTCGCAGAAACGCCCGGGGCTTTTGGTCCAGGTCAATTCGATAATCCGGCCAACCCGCAAGTGCATCGCGAGACCACCGCGGAAGAAATTTGGGCAGCGACCGATGGCGAAATTCATGCCTTTGTCGCAGGTGTCGGCACTGGCGGCACGCTCACGGGTGTCTCCGAGGTGCTAAAATCGCGTTGCTCGATGAAAACCTTCGCCGTAGAGCCCACGGCGAGTCCGGTCATTTCCGGCGGGGCTCCAGGCCCTCACATGATCCAAGGCATCGGCGCGGGATTCATCCCCGGCAACTTGAACAAAGAAATCATCGATGAAGTCATTCAGGTGACGAACGAAGATGCCTTTGAAACCGCACGCGCCTTGGCGCAAGACGAAGGACTACCCGCAGGTATTTCCACAGGCGCGAACGTCTGGGCCGCCATGCAAGTCGCCAAACGCCCGGAGTTTGCCGGCAAACGCATTGTCACCATCGGCTGCTCCAGCTCGGAGCGCTACCTCAGCACCATGCTTGCAGAAAAACTCCGCGAGGAATGTGCCAACTTGCCGGTGCATGACATTTGATGGCCTAGCCTAGCGCGGCAGCATTCGTGCCGCCTCCGCGATGCCCAATCACTTTCTCCTTTGCAACTCACTGTCGATATTTCCGACCATGAACGGCTCGATGCTTGGATTGCTTCGCGCCTTTCCACCTTGTCGCGCTCGCGCATCCAGGATCTCATCCGCGAACAATACATCCTCTGCAATGGCAAGTCTGCGAAACCGCGCGATGCCGTAAAAGTCGGTGACATCATCGTGATCAATCTCCCCGAGGCCGTGCCGGACGTCGCTGCTCCGCAAGAGATTCCTTTGCAGATTCTTTTTGAAGACGATGACCTCATCGTGCTCGATAAAGAACCCGGCATGGTGGTTCATCCCGCCGCAGGAAATCCCGATGGCACATTGGTCAACGCCCTGCTTCACCATTGCCAAGGCCGCTTGTCTGGCATCGGCGGAGTGGAACGCCCGGGCATTGTGCATCGGCTCGATAAAGACACCTCCGGTTGTTTGGTCGTCGCCAAGCATGACCAAGCGCACCAACACCTCTCGGCGCAGTTTGCCGATCGCTCGAACGAAAAAATCTACCTCTGCGTCACGCAAGGCATTCCCTCGCCGATGCAAGAAACCATCTTCACTCACATCGGGCGCGATAGCCGGAATCGCCAGAAAATGGCCGTCGTCACCCCGCCCGCAGGCCGTGCTTCCATCACCGACTACACCATGCTCTGGGCAGATGCCGCCACCAAGACTGCGCTCGTTCGATGTGACCTTCACACCGGACGCACCCACCAAATCCGCGTTCACATGAAGCACAAAGGCACGCCGCTCATTGGCGATCCCATTTACGCCACACCTGCGCGTCAATCGGTAAAACCTGGGCGCTTGATGCTCCATGCCTGGGCGCTAGGCATCAATCACCCACGCACCGAAGAACGCCTGCGTTTTACTGCCACCATCCCGCCGGAGTTCACCCCATGGCTCATCGGCCTAGGAGGAAATCCTGACCCTTTCGCAAAATCATCTCCTACCACCACACGCTAATGTCATTTGATTTCACTCCACTTTTGATGTGGCTCTTATTCATCTTGTTCTTGCTGTTTTAATCCACCACACGCCAATGTCCGACATCCTTCCTTCGCTGCTCCAAGCCGTCAACGAGCAACTGCATTCCAAAGAAACCCCCTATGTCCGCGCCACCTTGGATCGCTTGCTTGCGTTAGGGCTCAGCGATGAAGCAGCACGCGAGGAGATTGCCGATTGCTTGGGCGAAGAAATGGACGCCATCCTCGGCGAAAAACGCGGCTTTTCGGAAAAAAACTACCGCGCTTTGTTAGATCGCTTGCCCTGGAACGAGGAGCCAGACACCGGCAACGATTTGCAGAATTTGTAACATCCTGGTTGGACTGCGGGCATGGCAAACCACTCGGGGATCGCAATCATACAACGGATGCTGAAAGCCCTTCCCGCACACGGTGCATTACCTCATCTTGGTTCCGGTGCCACTCACGCGCGGTGACACGCAAGTGCTTCCAACCACGGTGGGCGAGCACATTGGGAACGTGGACATAATCCTCATAAACGTCCACGGATCCGCTGCCGTCTTCGCAAAGGATGGCTAGGGCATAACGATGAGCGTTGCTATCGGAAACGACAGCTACGGGAAGACGGAACTCGCTGGTGCCTACTAGTGTCTCTACGGTCAGACCTTCTTTTTCTAGAGCGAGTGCGATCTGATGATGCAGTGCTAGATTGTCTCCGCTTTGGCCGATTTTCTTATTCGATGATGACGGTCTGTCATTGATGAGGCTTAGGATTTTTTCCGCCTGAGTGCGCCTTCCCTGACCTAGGTGTCTCGCATATTCTACAAATGCTTTGAAAAAACGTGGCCCATCGTGCTTGGTGTGTGCGACGGATAACATCGATGGCTCAAAAGAGGAAACCACTATAACTTCAGACTTCGCTCGGGAAACAGCAACATTGAGGCGGCGCTCCCCACCTTTTTGACCTACGGGACCGAAACGAGCGGGCACGTATTGATCTTCGCTGCCGTCCTTTCGCTTCCTAACTACCGGAGCGTAGCCAAGTGAGAATAAAATAAGCTCGCGCTCATCGCCCTGAACACTTTCGAGGTTCTTCACAAAGGGACGTTCGTCAAGCGAGTCGCGGCTTGCCGCAACATCCCAGACCAAGTTGAAACTTTCATCACTGGAACGACGCGCGTCAATCTCATCGAGAATCGCGCGACGTTGGGAAAGATTGAATGTGACGACGCCAACTGTAGGCGGCTTAGGACGTGCAAGAATATCGGCCAGAAGACTCACAACATGCTTCGCTTCTGGAACATTTGCGCCTTTGTCCCACTCGCCGTTTTCTACCTTTACCCAACGGATCGCTGGCGGAGCGGAACGTGCGATAGTAGCGGGAATGGTGAGCAAGGATCCGCCATACATGGAGTGGTTTGAGAAGGCGATCAACTCCTCGAAAAGAGCGCGGTAATGCCAGCGCAATGGGGCACCAGCGCCAGTCATACGAGCCAGCACAAGTAGTGACTCAGAGTCAAATGTATCAGGGGCTACTTCTGCCTCACTGGCTTCGTCTATTTCCAACCCCGCTCCAGATTTAAAGAAAGAAGAAGGTGGCATTTGTTTATCGTCGCCGGAGACTACTACGCGTCTAGCTCGAGTCAGCACGGGTAATCCATTTTCCACGGTACACTGCGATGCCTCGTCAATGATGAGCAGATCGAAGATTGGTTCACGAGGAAAAAGAATCGCAGTGGTTTCTGGCGACATCAACCACACTGGAACCACATCAAGAACCTCGCGTGCATGACTACGGATAAGAGTGCGCATAGGCGTGACACGACGTTGTTTGCGCGTTTCCTTGATAAGGTGCTCACGGGTGCTTTGATTTGGTGTGCGACGCATGCGAGCTTCTGCAGGGGCGATAGCCATCAGCCCCGTTTGGTCGCTAGTCGCCGAAATACGCAAAGATTCCTCGGCAGCGATTTGTTGGTGAAGCTGCAGCAAACGAGCGGAAGCCGCTTCCACAGAACCAAGTGGAGGAGTTTGATCTAAGATAGCAAACATGGGGTCAGTTGCTTCGGTGGCAAGAAGATGAGCTTCGGCCCAAGCGCGCTCCGTAGCATTACACCAGCGATCAGCGGAAACATCCGGTAGGCGATCTGCCAAAGAAGATACCATACTAGGAAACGAGGGGAACGAATCCACCATCCGTTCAAGGATCTTATCCGCTACTCTTAGATTTGCTGCTTCTGCATGGAAGGCAGACGAAAGTGTGTCGAGTTGTTCAGAGTTAAGATGGGTTGCTTGTGGGAATGTCAATGCCGCTTGGCGAGCGTCTCGGTAGTATTCTCGCTGCCTGGAGAGCAAAGCAAGCAGTACCTTTGCGCGTGCTTGGAGGCTCTCTTGCTGCATAGGTAACTTGATCCCTACATTGTCGAGAACGGCACTATAATTCTTCAAACGATTCACTATTTCCCAACTGCGGTTTAGTTCATCGCATCGTGCAATCAACGCGGCGGCATCATTCGGTAATTGAGAGGCGATTCCAAGTGCCTCGAACAAAGCTGCGGCCCCGCCCCATGCACGGCTGACGCTAAGACGACGTTCGATCACGCCAAGTAGGGCGGCATCAAGTTTCCGGCTTGCGCCTTCAGGCCAATCGCGGTGCAAGCTTGCCGTGATGCTCGCCTTGGCTTTACGCCAGACTGGTTTGAGAAATTTGAAAAATGACGAAACATGAGCGCGTGCATCCGCCAAGGCCGCGATAAAATCTGAGCTATCCGTCAGGCGAATCCGTGTTTTCTCCTCCAACAGTAGGGCGCGGTTTTCATTGAGCGCGCCCAGCCCTTGCTCGATCACAGCGGCCTTTGCAGAGTCTTGCAGTCGCACCGAGAGTGCCGTGCTAAACGCAGGATCGGACTGTGGCAGGGTCAAAATGAAATCCAATGCCGCCGCAGCCGCTTCGAGCGTTTCGGGTTGAATCGGATGATCCGCATAGGCTTGATGATACGTTCCGATGGATTTCCTTACACTCTCAAGCGCGGAGGAAACTTGCCGCATTTCTTCATCCGTAGCGTTAGCGAGCGATCTGCGAGGTGACCCTGTTGAGTAAAAAGGGCAAGTGCTGCGGAGCAAGCGCTGATAGGGATGGATGTCGCGTAGATGAAGCTGCAATGGGGGTAGTTGTTCGCACGCTAGAACGTCCAATTGAGGAAATGTGAAGCCTTGCTCGCGAGACGATGCGAAAGCATGAAGCTGACCCAGCGACATGCCCGCGCGTGTCGGAGTGGCAAGCAGGCGAGCACGGGCTTCCAGCACATGTTCGATTGCCTTCGCTTCTTCACGCAGCGCGGAGATACGTGCGGCATCGAAAACCCTACGCTCGGGAGCTTCGAGTCGGTCAGCAATATGGTTGTAGAGGGCTTTGCGATCATCTTGTACATCGTGTACTACAGCAGAAAGATGACCGAGCCCGGCCTGCTCCAAGCGTTGTTTCACGACATCGAGAGCCACTCGTTTTTCGCAAACAACAGCAACCTTGCCGCCGCAAGCGAGCGTGTCTGCCACGAGATTGACAATGGTTTGACTTTTCCCTGTGCCCGGTGGCCCATCGACGACAAGCAGCCTCGCAGCCCGCGAGCTTCTTACAGCAGCTCGCTGTGAAGGGTCAGAATAAATGACAGGCTGATCAGGAGCAGAGGAATCGGCAACAGGAAGAAACGGAGGGCGGTGCGAGGCGGGGAGGAGGTCGCAGGCCGCATTTAGCGAACTTTCTAAAGAATCCGTTGACTTAGGATCGAGTCTTTGGAGCAATTCATCGTAATCATGCAGCAGGTCGGAAGAAGATTGGGGATAGAAACCAACGACAGCGTTTTCAGAAATACTCAAACCGTCTGGTAGAAGCTCTGTGGTGGAGGGCGACATATCTTCAAAGAGACGGACCGAACCGCTGAGGGGGCGCGCATCAAGGCCGAGGTCTCGAAGGGCGATAAGCAAAGCCTCTGGCGATTCGCTCGCCTTCTCGTCAAGTTCTGTGGCAAGTTCCTCCGTGAATGGGAAACCTTTTTTTGCGAAGAGCAAACGAAGTAAAGCCTGATTGGCAAGGGGCGTTTCTTCCGCGCCTCGTTTGAGTTGGTAGGAGCCTCCTCCACGTGAGTCTCCGCACAAAGTGAACGGGTGTAATATCAGTGGAGCACGCACGAAAAAAGCGCCGATTTTACCGACAACAAAAGGATGGCCGACATGAAGATCACGGGCACCCGTTTCCTCCACTCTAGCTTTTGCCTCACGGTCGAGTGTCCGCAAGGAACGCGCAAAATCAGCTGAAGCCTTCGAACTCCCTGCCTCATCACCGCTCAGTAACGGCAGCGTTGTAGAATCGTATAGTTGCGTTACGATCCGTTCGGAACGCCCCGCGATCACAGCGTCCAGACGAGCAAGATCAAAATGACGTCCGCTGGCCGCTCGATATAGCCGAATGGACGGGCTGCGTCCATCGCCGGAAACGAGCCTCTCTCTCAGGTGTTTCAGAGCCGTCAGCAATGAATCGCGGTCTTTCACGTTGGTAATACCATCGGTAGGGGCCAGAGATGCTTCCATATCGCGGCGTTTGGCCTCCTCTGCCGACAAGCAAAACGTTAGGCTTTGTCCCATCCGTACTTTTCCATTTTCGTCAGAACTTGGAAGAGCCGCCGCGACGAGATGATGCGTTGCTGCTGCTGACTCAATGACAGGCCAAAGTTCCGTCCTCCATACGCTCTCGCCAAGGATGCGAAGAATTCGCGATAAACCCACCTCTCCACCTTGACGACGAGCTATGCCTGCAAAGAGCGCATGGAGTGCGGCGCCGGTTTCACGCTTTCCGGGTTGAATCGAAGGAAGTGGACGCTCGATGGTGATTTCTGAGCGCTCCACGCGGATCTCACGAGCTACGGCATCCAAGAGATATTGAAACAAATGCTCCTGATGCAGTGCGCGGCCTACTGCGGCAAGAACCTCTAGCTCACGGACGTGGATTTCACGATCAGCAAGCATCATGTGGATAAGAATGTTGAAAACCGCTAAAGCAATGGGCTTACCTCCCGCCAAAGCAAGAGGCAGAAGTTCGTTGAAGCGCGCTAATGCCACTTCTTCATCCATCAGCTCTTTCCAATTGGGGATGACGCCAGCGAAAGTCTCTTCAATAATCTTGGATTCTTCTTCGTCGTGATGGTCATCGGCAGAAGCGATGAGCACTGCTGCGGCGAGCGCAAACTCTTGCAGTTCTAACGGCAAGCTGGCGTCCTCGGTATGCGTCATCATCGAACCCTGTGCGCCAACGAGGATGCTTTTTAGGATCGCATCCACTTCAGAAATCTTCCGCACTCCCGTACCTTGACCAGTGAGTTCCTTGTATAGGTCGCTTTCCGAGAACAATGCCAAAGCATAAGCCCTCAATAAATGCTCCGGATGCGTTCCTTCTGCCTTGGTTTTTGCATTCGTATCATCAAAAATTGCACGGGCTTGGGCGAGATATGCTGGAATGTCATTTCGCAGTCGCTCGGCTGGCAAGCCTGTCACAATCGCCATCAGCAATCGCACAGCACTATCGATTCCACCACCCGCTATCGCGCCGAATCGGTCGGCAGTAATTTCCTTCGCCATCGCTACCCGAGAGCCAAGCAATCGCAGGTCGGACGATAGGCTAACATCGCATGCGATAGATGATCCCAAGCGAATGGCAGTGAGCCGTGCCGTGCCCGCAAACGGGCTTGTGTGTGCCATGTGATGGCCAAACTCATGACCGAACAAGGCGAGAAAGGAACCTTCGTCTAACGATGAGATCAGCCGCCCCTGAAGGCTGACAAACACAACGCTAGCGCAAGTATGATTCGCCGCATTTTCTTCTCCAGCAGCTTGGTAAATTTCTACTGGCTTCGCTAAACCGAGTGCCGATGAAGCCATTTCTGCCCAGCGAAAAATTTCCGGAGCCATACCTGCGGATAAGCGCAGGTGTGATGTCAGCAGGGAACGCCTTACTGTGTCCTCATCGGGTAAAGCGAGCAGTTCCATTCGCCTAAAGATTCCAGTTGCTACCAATTCATCGGCAAAATTTGTCTCGCAATCGAAACGCAAACGCTCGGCAAGATCTGGCAATACATTTGATAAAGGTGCATCAATCATTTTTTATCAAAATGGCAGTTTGCATACACCTCGTCAAGCCCTGCAAAGTCGATGAAACAATGGTAAAAAATAGTGAATTTTGTGAATTTTTGATGAAGGGCGAGATTCTCCTGCTGCTCACGCAGATCAATTGATACAAAGCGCGGTGAAATTTTTCCGCAAACGTTGGCAACGCATCCTGCTCGCCTCTGGCATTGTCATCGCACTGCTCGCCGCAGCTTTGGTGTTCTGGGCTGGATCGGAAATCGCCAGTCCGCCACGTCGGACATTGCATGCCTACCATCAGGACTATCTCAACCATCCTTCCGCGCATGGCATGGTCATCCAGAAATATACCACGCTCGATGCCACACCCTGCCTTGTTTGTTCCCCCGAACCCTCAGGCCATTGGGGCGAGCGCGGCAGCAAACTTCGCCAACAGCTCACGGAACGCGGCATCGTGCTTCGACCCGCCGCTGAAATCGTCGGCACTCTGGTCTTGCTGCACGGTCGCAAAGGCCGCAAAGAAGACTACCTGCCCATCGCGGAGCGATTTTGTGCCGCGGGTTTCCGTTGTGTGATTCCCGATCTGCCAGCCCACGGCGATCATCCACATCCGCTCGCCACCTACGGAGTGCGTGAGGCGGAATTGCCCGCCCGCGTGCTTGCCGAGACAGCGCAGCATTTTTCCTTCGAGGCCCAACCATCCGGGCTTCTCGGCATGTCCATGGGCGGCTCGGTCGCCATGCACGCTGCGGCGCGAGCGAATGCGCCATGGAAATGTCTCATCATCATCGCCAGCTTTGATTCCTTTTCCCAAGTGATCGAGGCGCAGGCATCGCAAAAGATCGGCACCCTGCTCGGGCCACTGCTGGCTCGCGGCACTGATGCGATCTACCGAAGCAAAACCGGCATTGCTTTGGCAGACATCGAGCCACGAAGACATGCTGCTACCATTTCCCTTCCCACCCTGATTGCCCACGGCACGGCAGACCGCGTCGCCTCACTGCAAGCAGGAAAAAACCTCTTCGATGCACTCCCCAACACCACCCTCAAACGATGGCTCGAAATCCCCGCTGCCGGCCACGACAACGTCCTCATCACCGACTACCCCCTCTACGCCGAACTATCCTCCTGGATGCTCACCCACGTGCCAATGGGAAAATAAAATCAGCAGTGAAACAGAGCCCGCAGAATCGGTAATGCGGGTTTTTCAGCGAAGGGCTTGGTGAAAGGAAATTCATTGCAGGAGGGAATCGCTGCTGTTGATTCTGAGCGAATTTGTGCGGAAATTGCAACAATCAAGTATTGAAGCGTTACTAAAAAAATCTAAACTAATCCCAGATCACTCTCTCAATGGCTAAGCGCGATTACAGTATCTTGACCCTGAAGCGGCTTTATGGAAAGTCAGGGAATTGCTGCGCGCATCCTAATTGTCATGAAGCACTCATTAACGAAGAGGGAAATTTGTCTGACATCTGTCACATCGAAGCACTCAATCCTGAAGGACCTCGCTACAACACCTCATCCGACATTACCAATAAAGATCGCAATTCCGAATCGAATCTCATTCTGCTCTGCAAAAACCACCACCACATCATTGACCAAAAAAGAGCTGATGGTTCGTGGTATTTCAGCACAGAACAGTTGAAGGCCATGAAGCGAAATCATGAACAACGATTTGCGGATCCTAGACAACTATTGTTTCACGCAAAAAGACCATCTTTGCTCGCTGAGATTGTGCAAGCTCTGAGCAAATCTAGACACGAAGTTGCTGTAAAAAGGCAGACGATTTCCTTCGAGATAGAATCAAAAATTACTTTCAATAAAGTTGACCGCTACTATGGAGTTATCGAAAAATTCGCGCCTTATTCTCCATTACTAGACCAGCTATATGACGTGTTGGAATCAGCACAATTTGAGGATGTTCTTTCTTCACTAAACACACTTTATATACTCAATAAACGCCGTAATGAGTCTTCAGACGACACGCTGGAACGACTTCATGGGGCGCTAATCGAGAGGCTCAGTGAGGGAGCCAGCTTGGAATACTCAGAGGATCTGGAAATCTGCGCTCTTATCGTCATTGTTGACGGTTTTATGCGCTGTAAAATTTTAGACGAATCGCCATTATGATTATCAATCAAGATATTAAGCCTGAAAAACAACTTTACTACCTTGGATCTAGGGTATTGGCAGCTCTGCATAAAGCCCCTAATGAACCAATTAGCCCGAGTGAACTCTTCATTCAGGTCAACCAAGGTGAGAAAGTAAGTTATCAAGCATTTACTATGGCACTCAACTGGCTGTTCCTGCTCGGAGCACTCGACCACAAGAAAGGGCAACTCATCAAATGTTTTTAAAATCGCTCAAGATCGAAGGAAGCGATGGGCTTATTCGCCAGATCGATTTCAAAAAAGGTGTCAACCTCATTGTTGACAATTCATTAGGTTCTGACGACTCAGGAAACAATATTGGCAAGACAACGATCATTCGGCTGATTGACTATTGCTTAGGCGGCAAAGGTGAGAATATCTCCACGGACCCGGAATTCAAAACAACCGCTGGCATCAAAGATTTTCTTATACGGAAGAAAGTTCTTCTAACGCTTATCTTAGTAGAGTCGCTTGATATTGCTGGTTCTCCAAGCATCACCATTGAGCGAAATTTTCTGCCTCGAACTGAAGCGATACTTCGCATCAATGGAGAAAAATACACGCTACATGGCAAGAACAAGTTCAGCGAAGAACTTACGCGGAAAATGTTTGGCTGCGATGAGGGCAAGCCAACCTTTCGCCAAATCATCTCTAAAAATATACGGGACGAAAAAGAAAGGCTTAATAATGTTCTTAAGGTTCTGCACCCGACTACGACATCTGTGGAATATGAGGCACTTTATCAGTTTTGGTTCGGCGTTCACACGAACGAAGCAGTGGCTTATCAAAAGATTAGGGAACAGATTCGCAAACAAGAAGCCTACCGCAGTCAGTTGGCAAATGAGTTTGATGTAACAGAGTTTTCCATCATTAAAGACATCGAACAGTCCATTACTGCGCTCAAAAAGAGGAAGAAAGAACTCGATTTGGAAGAAGATTATCAGGCTCAATTGGATTCATTTGATAAAATTAAAGGAGATATCATCAAGACAGGGACTCAGTTAAGCACTGTTACGCTGCGCCGAAAGCTTATTGAGGAAAGTGCCCGCGCATTAGAAGACGATGTCTCTCAAGTTTCCACCGATGAGATCAAGCGTCTTTACGAAGAAGCTAAACTCTTACTGCCCATCCTTCAGCGGTCATTTGAGGAAAGCTTGGCATTCCATAATCAAATGGTGAAGAACAAGCTGGCCTATATCACAAAAGAACTACCAGCCCTCTCTGAAGAGGAGCGCACTTTAAAGCGGAGAATGAACGAGTTGGAAGCTCAAGCTAACGAATTCAAAGCACTTTTTCAAAAATGCCAAACACTAGAAATTCTCGAAAAAATCAATACCGAACTTCAGTCTCTGATTGAGCGACACGCTAAACTCTGCGAACAAAAACGTATTTGGGAATCTTGTCTTACTGAGATAGATCGCCTGAAGTCGCAAGCTGTAAACTATGCCGATCAATCTCGATCACTAAACGATCAAATCGACGATAACCTTGAGCGGTTTAACCGAATTCTGAAAAAAATCTCTATGGAACTTTACGGAGAGCAACACAAACTGCTCCGAAAACCTGTGGACAACACGGGAAAGCCGCTAGATTTTCTTCAGTTTGAACTGCGTGGCGTAACCTCAAACCCTGGCACAGGAGAAAAGAAAGGCCAGATCACGGCATTCGACCTAGCATATATTGAATTCGCTGAAGAAATGGAAATACCTCACCTAAATTTTATTCTTCATGATCAAATCGAAAATATCGATGGGCGCCAAATCATTAAGATTCTTGAGAAGCTAGTCCCAACAATTCACTGCCAGTACGTGGCTCCTATTCTACGAGACAAAGTTCCAATAGGAATTGATCTTGAGCGTTACACAATCATTCAACTATCTAAAGAAGATAAGCTCTTTAAGTTTTAACTACCAGCTTATTCATTTGAAACCCCTAACAAAATTGCTTTAGCCACATTGAGAAACGATTCTCATTAGGCTCATGGCTCAATCTCTGATGAAATGCACCGTGACTTCACAATCAAGTTGGGTATTTACCTAGTTCAGCCGCCTCATGAACTCGATATGCACAATTTTTATAATTTTCAAGATCTGTGCTATTCTGTAGCCGAGCAAGCTTGCACGTTACGCTGGCTTCGTTCCGCACAAGCAGGAGTTCCCACACGTCTCCCTACATCTGTCACAATCGTCTTCCGAGGTATCAGCGATTTTCGTTTCCTGCCGCGCAACCCGAAAAAAAAATTCACCGAAGATGACTGTGTTTGCGGCTTCGGCTACTGGACAGACGAAGACTGGGCGGAGGGAAGTGTGATGATCTGTGATGACCCTGAAATACTTGACAACCACTGTCTAAACGCCATTGAGTTTATGTCTGGTGCCATTATGGTAGTGCAAGCAGATACTGCAAATGCAACGATTGTGGACTAAAATTGGGCTGCAAAACGAAGGTTCCATGTTGTTCAATCATTCGATACATTGAAATTTCCAGGACGATATCTGTGGGAATTTGTGTTGAACGGAATATAGTACCCAGCAGTGAAACAGTGCCCGCAGAATCGGTAATGCGGGTTTTTCATGCCGGCGTTATGCTGGGCATTTTGAGTTTAAGCGTCTTTACTAGGTTCATTGGATAAGCGATGAACATGAGCGAAACGTAGCCCGCGTTATAGCCGAAGATGACAAGGATGCATACAAAGTCCCGCAAAATAGCCCATAACCGTATCTAACCAGTGTCTAGCATACGGTGACAGATCCCATGGCAGGTGGTTTTCATCTAGCATGAAAACAAGCCAACAGCTCAAGCTGCGTTCGGTAGCTCTCTTTCTCGCGTTCGCGCTGTTCATCTTGTGGCTGCGCTTCAGCCCGAGTGAAACAAACAACCGCCATCTGCGCCCAAACTCCGATGCCTACATGATTCTCTGCGCGTGTGAAATGTATCGAATCAACAACGGATTCTATCCCACGACAGAGCAAGGCTTGCTCGCACTCGTACAAGAGCCTCACACGAAACCGAAACCGGGTAAATGGACGGCTCTTGTCGATCGTGTGCCTGTGGATACCTGGGGCATGGAGTATCGCTACGAATGCGATGACCCCTACAGCCAAGACCGAAAATCCATCCGCATCATCTCAGCCGGCAAGGATCGAACTTTCGCTACGGAGGATGATCTTGTCCTACCCATAGATCCGCCCCCCTTGAGCTTTCGAGAACGCTTGAGTCTCTGGTTCCAGTAGCACAAGACATTTTCCCGCAGAATCGTTAATGCGGGTTTTTCATGGCGTAGCCAAGGCGGATTCTGCCGCCCCTTCAGGCATACGCGTCAAGTTAAGCAATCACGCATCAGATTTTTGTTAAGTTTTCTTTATTATTAAAGTAGTTTTGCTATTTTCTTGATGTGTCAAATACCAACAAACCCAGTAACATCTCGCTTTCTACTCCGCATGAGATTTCCGCATTCCTGACTTCACTTGGGATAGCTCCAGATCAAATCGAAGTCATTGCTTCCGACTGTGGATGGCAAACGCGCAGCCCGCGCAAAATCACTGCTCCCGCCCTTATAACGGCGCTGTGCAAAAAAACGCGTGGCGGAACTTCCAGCTACAACGACATCGCCTCCGCCATCAATGATTCCTTGGAACTTCAGCCTTCTCGCCAAGCAGTCTGCCAACGCCTCACCAAGCCATGCTTGGAAATGATTCAACATATCCTACGCATTGCCATCGAGAAACGCATTACCGATTCCACTCTGCAGATCGAGAAAAAAGACACCATCTTAAGCCACTTCAACCAAGTTATCGTGCAAGACAGCTCCGTGGTAAAATTGCCAAGCTGGCTCTTCGATTCCTACTCAGGTGTGGCCAATGGCAGCAGTCAAGTCTGCAATGCACGCATCCAAGCTGTTTATGACCTAAAACGCATGGCATTTTTAGAGTTCTCGATTGATTCCTACAGTAAAAACGACCTTGTCGCAGCACCCGAGCTTACCATTCGTAAAGGCGATCTCGTTTTACGTGATCGCGGCTACTTGACAGCCAGTGAAATCAAACGTCATCGAGACGCAGAAGCACATTTCATTTACCGCCATAAAACAGGCACAAGCTATCGCGACATACACAGCGATGAGCCCATTGATTTGCCAGCACTTTTGCAGAGTCAAAAAACTCTTGATCGAGAAGTCACCCTCAATGATGAGGGACGCACCCGCGTTCGCTTGGTTGCCTTTCCCGTGAGTGAAGAAACGGCCAATCTGCGACGGATGAAAGCGAAAAAAGAAGTGCGAGGTCATAATCCATCTGCTGCCGTGCTACAACTCATGGGCTGGACGATATTTCTCACAAATTTAGGAAAGGAAGTGAGCTTTGAGAGTTTGTTAGAAATTTACGGACTACGCTGGCGCATAGAAATCATCTTCAAAGCATGGAAAAGCAATATGGATTTCGCCATCATCCATCGCGTCTCAAAACTGGAGTTTGAGATCAATCTAACAGCGAAGCTCGTGACCATCACGTTAGGGCTAGGTCATCTCTATGCGCTATGCTTCGAGCGAATGCGAGAGACCACACAACGAGATTTAAGTCTGATGAAATTCAGTCGCTATTTGAGTAATAACCCAAGTCGAGTCATACAGCTAAGCGAGTGGTTAACGCAAGGCGCACCTGCGGATGCGGGTGCCTGCATCGCACTACGAAAATA
>JAIYDP010000132.1 GCA_027487435.1 Verrucomicrobiaceae bacterium
AAAAATACGCAACCTCTTCAAAGCGGATCCCCGCGCCGCATCGCCCCACGCATGCCCCCAACACCGACCCCCCCCCCTCAAAGTAGAACTCCCTCCCCCCTTCCACAGCTTCAGAAACGCTCGACAGCGTCGAATCAAGCACCCCCCCCTCAAGCGTTCGCTCCAATCGCATCCGCTCGCAAATCATCTTCCGCATGCACCCCCCCCCGTGGACAAACACCGCACAGGGACAAGTGGACAAGTACCCCACCCCCCTCCGCTCGAGCGCTGCGCTGAGGGGACACGGCGCCAGTCGCTCGGGACGGCTGCAGCTCGCGCACCGCACGACGGTTGGATTGTCTCTGTCAGAAACGGATGGGGGGGTGTGAACTGGAGAGGGGAGGCCCACGATGGCGTCGGATCCGAATGCGCGTTTCCACAAGAGGCGTTGGGCAAGGGGGGGGGGTCTCTGGGGAGAGCTTGGGCGGGACTGAAGAAGTGGCTCGCACGAGAGGGAGATGGGGGGGCGACTCGAGCGGGCGTCCACCCGACCGGTGCGAGGGGGGGGCGTCGTGATGTCAGCGGATGTGACGCAGGACGCCGACGCGAGGGCTTGGCGAAGCGAAGCGAAGAAGGAGGCCACGCGCGCAGGTATTGAGGGGTGGGTTGGCTTTGAGTCAGGGGGTGGAGTGTCGATGCGATCCAAATCTGGGCGGGGCCTTCTCCCGAAGAGCTTCGAAAAGTAGGGGGGGCGGAAGGATGGAAGGGAGAAAGAGATTTGGGGAACGGGGAGGGGGGGGACCAAACGAGCGCCAGTTGGAGAACGGTTGGATGGCTGACGTGGTCCTAATTTAGGAAGAGGCTCGGAGGGGGATGTGCTGCGGCGCGTCGCCTCACTGAGGGGGTGGGAGGATGTGGAGACCGGGGGTTCATTTCCTTTGGAGGCTCTTTTGAATCTGATGGGGGGGAGGGTCCTACGGCGTTGGATTTGATGGCCAAAGGCAGACTGCGCAGGCGAGAGGGAGTGGAGGATTAAGGGCTGTTGCAAACTTGGCAGAGGGGAGGGGGGGGCTTTCGTTTCGCATGACGACATGGGAGCGGGTGGGGTTGAAGCTGGGCTGCGCTGAATTTATTTTTATTTTTTGACGGACCAATCTGCGAATAGCAAACCAGAATCGGCGCTTTGAAGCGAAGGGAGCCCTGCCACGAGAGGCCATGGGAGGTGTGCGAATCGAAGCGAAATGACTCTCTGTGGGCTTTGATCTGGAGGGGTGGCCTTTAGACCCTTTTGATGTGCATTTGATGGTCAGCTTGGTGACGGGGACGTCTTGCTTGATCCTTGCGCCTCGTCAGAGCAGCCACAGTCCAAGAGAGTGCGCACCCCCCCGAGGAGCTCCGTCAACAAGGACCCATCACACATCGCATGACCGTTCAAGTTTGTGGCGGACAGATGTCGTCAAGGTCTAGAGCGGCAGGACCGAACAGCAGCTAATGAATACCCCCTCCCCCCCCCGTTTGCGCTGGACAACCTTCCGACTGAAACAACTTCGACGCTGTTGGTGGACCTTTTTCAAACCCCAACTCCGCTTACGCTTGGCTGGCCCGCCTTCCGTTCGCTTCGGCGTCAGAACGTTCTACCGACGCGGATTTGTCTCATTTTAAAAGACAGCTGTGAAGTCTCCTCAGTCAAATTCAGCGCGTGCACGCCTTTTCACCCCCCCCCCTTGCTCTTTTGTTTGTTTGTTTCAACGGACGCAGCAGTTCTTTTGTCCAGATTTTTTATCTTTAGCTCATCCCGCAGCTTTCAATCCAACTTTGTTCAAATGCGGTTAAAAGATGGGCGTCAGCGCTAATTAAACTTGGGGACGATCCTGAGCGAGGGTTGGCAATCTGTGGAGGAGACTCAAGAGGAGATGTACCCCCCCCTCGCTTGAGGATGGACGTGACTGCTGGGCGTAACGAGGTGAGGAGCTTCGCGCACGCAGCGGGGCATCCGTGACGCGGAGGATTGGCGGGAAGACCCTTGAGGGCGTGTGAAGAGGAACGACGGAGCGCCACGTCAAGCCCATCAGCGCAGGGTGCGCGCCTTGCAGGGGAAGGGGACAGAACGTCCGGCTTCTGCTTCCGACACATCCGCGCGATTGGGCGGGGGGTCGGACGCTGTGAATGGTCGGCTGCGGGGCGCCGTGCCCCCCAGAGCTTTGCTCCAGCAGCGTTCTGCAAACCCCCCCCTCCCCAAATTTTCTTTTCGGCGTGCAATACCAGCCCTTTTGAAGTTATCTCAAAGTCTCAAGGAATCAGACTCCCCTGATTGTGGCTTTTATAATCTGGCTTTGGAAGGACCCCACCCCCTCGTCCCAACTCCAATCTGCTGGAGGTTGGGGTTGCCGTGACTTACTCAGGTGGTCTGAACGTTGATGGGCCTATGGCGACATCCGAAAGGTGGGGAGAGGGCTGAAAAAAACTGAAATTGACAAATAAAATGTGATAAATCGTCTTTAAATCTTTGACTATAACAAGATATCCCGCGCCGTGGGTCGCCTCTACGCCTCCGCGTGTTTGAAACTCGCGTCCTCCCCCGACGTTGCGGTCGCTTCCGCCGCGTTTCGTTCGAGGGCTGTTCGCCTTGTCGGCGCCGCACCCCCCTCCGAAGCCCTTGATGTCGACGCCATCCTCAACCCCTCGCTTTTGCAACCCTCCGCCGCTGCCATCAACTTCGCCCATGTGGCCCTCACGTTCGCCCGTGCCCTCTCTTGGCGCCGCTGTTGCCGCTTAGCTCCTTCGCCTCCCGAACTCGCTTGGTCATTTGTACTTCCACCTCCATATCAAAAAATTGTAGTATCCAAGAATATTTCTTTTCTATTCCAATTTATTATGATTACTATTAAGTTGAATTTTAATTTAAATATCTTTATTAATTATCTTTAATTTTTTCAGAAAATGTATCTGCTTGAAAACTTCACTTGATCTTCTTTCCATTTATTCATAGTTCTTCTTCTACAGTACGCACTTCTTCTTCTAAATCAATCACATCTCTTTCGGACTTTCATTTCTTTAGACTTTCAATCTTATTACTATTACTATTACTATTACTATTATTGCCCTATTTTATTACTATTATTATTGCTATTATTATTGTTGCTATTATTGTTATTGTTATTGTTATTGATAGAAGTAACTATAGAAATTAATACAAGAAAAAAATTGAAACAATAAAATCCCTGAACCTATACTTAAAAAGTTCTCACTATAGAGCCGCGGGATGGCACACTGCGATGGAGGCGGTGCGGCGTCCCTGGCGGGACCCTCTGCTGGGGCCTAAGCCGAAGCCAATAAGGCGGCAACTGCAATATCGGAAGGGATGCAATAGCAATCAACCTAATTCGACCTTTTTTGGACCATAGAAAAAACCAAAAACGCGATGCAAAGTTTTATTTTGCCCACAGCGTACGCTTGATGGGATCCGCTTGCTTGACCAGCATTTTCGCTTTGGGCTGTGATTCGTATTCGAGAGGTACGAGCATCTATTCATCCGTCAGACACCACCTCATGTTTGCACAAGCTAAGGTGTGTGGTTACCACATAAAAAGAAGTCTTTATGTGATTAACCAGACCTAAGAGAACGAGCCACGGCTTGGGGGTTTTGGATGCGTGCTTGGGCCTAACGCAAAGAGAGTGGGGGGGTTGTGAGTGCTTGCGTGAGAGTGGGGGCAGGGGCGTTGTTGTGATGAAGCACGTGGCCGCAACGGGGGGGTCCCGTCAGGTCCTTATGGGCACGGCGGGGAAGGCGCTCCAACAGACCGGCCGAACGACGGCGGTCACGGCGCTGACGTTGGCGGGTATGCCCTCCAACGTCGAATATGGGGGTGTCTGCGGGGGGGGTTAATGATGCAATGAAGGGGGGGGGTCCAAGGAGTTGCCCGCGCCCACCAACCAGATCATTTCTTTTTGGACTTTGACAAGATGCGGCTCAAAACCTGAGGCGAAGCGACATCAGTTTCGCTGATGTCGCTGTGAAGGGCCGCTCTGAGGTTGCGTGTCCCTTGAAAATACTCTAGATTTGAAAGCTTGTTGGAGCGCTGACGAAATCCTATCAGAGCCTGTACATGAGAGGGGGGGGGTGAGTTCTTCTCTGGGGAATTGCGGGCAAGACTGGTTCGGGGGTCCTAAATTAAAGATTAGTTTCTATGCGTCGCGTTTGCCCAACCAGCGAAAAACCCCTCCCCTATCGATCCCTCCTTCGCCTCCTGCTGTTCAGCCGCCGCCCCCCCCCCCCCCCGTCCCACCGTCGCCGCACCTCCCGCGTCTTCTTCCTCCGCCCCTGCGGCTTCTGACTTAGCCCTTATACCCTTCACACCTTTTCTAAGCCGAATATTTCACTTAAAGAAAGACTATTTGAATGTCATGTGATCAGGTCCAAGCAGCTCACATCCGCAAACTCCCTTCGCTTCGCGCTTGACGCTGTGCATTCCCCCCCCTCCTCACGGTTTCATACCTCTAAAAATCTTCCTCGTATTATCTGCGTGAGACGTATCAAATAAAAACAAAGAATTTCAATTCGAATTCAATTCGTTCCTCATCCGAAGGAACTTTGACCCCCCCCCCTCTTGTCACCACGACGGAAATTTCACTCTTTTTGCTCGTTTCGTAAGCATCTTTGTAAAATCACCCCCCCCCCCCCCCCCCCCTTTGTTCTCCCTCTTCGCAAAGAGCACATCCTTGACTTCAATTCCGTTTAGAGTCTTTTGTGCCCCGTTTGTGGTTAAGCGCTTTTTTGTCACAACACCTCTCATCCAAAGGGCGCAATCAGAGTCTATTTTTAGAAATTTGATCTCGACCTCAAATTTAAGTCCGCAAGCTTGATCTTGATTGACCGATCGTAGCCGTTCAAAGCCTGTTCCCACAGCAACCACAAAGCTCATCAAGTTCTATTTTTAGCAAATTTTTCAGCCTCTCCCCATGCCTTCAGATCTCTCAACAAAACTCTGCGTGGCCGCCGTCCTCCTCGTCTCCTTTTCAAGCGCCGCGACCTGTCCCATCAGCCAATCTTCTTTGAGCGTGATGGCGACGGCAGGGGCCACCATCACAGCCGGCCCTTTGGGCGCAAACGTCGACTGCGTCTTCTCCCTCATTTCGCTTGGGTCGCCGATCTTCATGTCCTTCTCAATCGCCACATCAATCGGCCAAAGCGTCTTGTACGTCGCTGACGACTCTTCGTCGTGCTCATCGTCCTCAATTGGGCCCCTCTGCTCCACGTCAAACCTAACAGGCGACGGTTCCATCAGCTACTTGTCAAGAGCTCCGATCTCAACCGTCTTCTTCCGCCTCATCACGTCCGCCCCCCTGCCCTTAGCCCGCGCGTTTGTGGTCTCCGACGTCACGACGTCGACGGAGCGAGTTGGATGCCCCCCCTCTTTGGCGACGTACTTCCTTTCCAACGCCAGCTCCATCCGCATCCCCGCGGTTGGAGGGCTGGGCAACAACATGGAGTGCAACACAGTCATTGAATCGGAGGCTCGCGTCTGGACGAGCTTCACCGTGACGTACGACCTCGGCCCTTCTGATGTCATCACCATCAGTGATTGCCAATATAGCTTCTTCTCCTGCAGCAACGCACTGCAGCTGAGGGGGCGCGGCGTGGCATTCTTCCAATCGTATTACAATTGGGGGGGATCAACAATGCTTTTCGTCACCGGCGGCTCGCTGAGGTACGGCTCTTCAGCCGTTATCTCAGACATCAAAACCAGCACCTCTCCATTCGTCTGCCCCTTCGAGACGTCACTTGTGGCGTCCTCCCCAACCCTCCGCATCCCCCCCGTTGGAGGGTTTGCCAACAACATGGACTGCCTCTTCTCCATCACCGGCCCCGCTGGACCCTCCTTCCTTCGCTTCAACCTCACCCTGGTGCCGAATGCGTACAGTGAGCCGAGTGGGTACTACAACATAGTGCCGTATCACATCTACCTCGCGCCCAGCCCCCCGTTAAATGGCCCCCTCAACGGCTCGAGCTTTTTTTGGCACTGGGAAAGGCCCGGCTCTGACCTCTTCCAATCCGCCACTCCAGCCATCGTCAGAATCCGCGTTGTTACAAACCGCTTCGCCTTCTCCGACTCATTTCTCACCCTGACCGACATAATCTCATCGCAGCAGCCGGTGGGGGGATGTCCCTCGACGTTCGATTCAATTTTCGATGCGCAGACCGCGGGCTCGTTCCGCGTGCCGTTTCAAGCCAATTTGGACTGCACGGTCGTTCTGATGACCCGCCGAACGCGTCTCGCCAACTTCGCCTTCGACATCGTCCTGACCCTCCCCCCCGGAGGCGTCCTCTACGTCGCGCCCTCCTCCGCGTGCGCCTTCAACGCCGTTGGCCCCACTTGCTTCACTCTTCGCCTCATCAACAACAACATCACGTCGTTTCGAACAGTGGGCGTGACGTCTCAGATCTATTTCCGCCTCATCACGACTGCTGAGATGCCCTCAGCCCTTCCCGCCTCAGCCTACGCGGTCTCAAACATCGAGCAAAGCCAGAATCTCTTCGCATGCCCCTCGTACTTCTCCGCGCCGCAGCCATCAACGACCCTTCGCATCCCCCCACTCTCAAGAGGCAGTGCCGGCAACAACTTAGACTGCGCTACAAACCTCGTTGGTCCCAATCGCGACTCCTTTTTCTTCTCTTTCAACCTGACGTACGTCCTCAGCCCAGGCGCGAGTATTTCGGTTTCGTGCGCCGGTTGCGAAACCCGTCTCTTCACTTCCAACGGCATGGCGATCTTTCAGACTCCCTTTTCTGTGCAATCGGTCAGACTCTCCCTCGTTACTCCCTCCAATATCTCATCCGAGGTGATGGCGATGGTGACTGACTTTTCAACATCAGTTACCCGCCCCACGCCCCCACCTCAAGAAGACAATTGCCCATCAAGCTACGTCACAACTTTCTCAACGCAGTCCACGAACGGGTTTCGGGTGCCTCTTGAGGGGCCTGTGGCCGAGAACGTGAACTGTCTCTTCAGGGTCAACACCCCGACGTTGAGCTACATCACGCTTGAAGTGGAGTACACGCTGCAGGGCAGCGACGACATACTTTTCATCGCAGACTCGGTGACGTGCAGAGACACGTCCTCTGTCGGCCATAACTGTCGCAATGTCGCGCTGAGAGGGAGCGGGTCGTTTACTTATCAGTCCGTCGATCCGGTGGCGTCAGTCTATTTCCGCCTCACCACCTCAACCAGCTTCGCGTCCCTTCCCATGGCTTTTCGAGTCACATCAATCACAACGTCAACAACAGTGCCTTTCCGGTGTCCCGCCGACTCCAGAAATCAAACAATCGTCATCGACTACCCCAATACATTTGTCCTGGGCAGGATGAGCCTCCCAAACAACTTCGACTGCACGTACACTCTCGCTCGCCCCAACTTCGGCAGCATGAGCCTTTTCTTCACGCTTGCCTTCTACAACGCCTACGACAGCGCCTTGGCCTCCAATAACGCATACGCCGCCAGCCCCCCTGACTGCAGCGTGACGTCCGTCGGGCCGCAATGCAACAGCCTCTCTGGCTCAGGGCGCTACAGCCCAAGTGTTGCGGCCTCGGTTGTGTTTGTGCGGGTCGTAACGGGCAACTTCGTCGACGCCAACTTGAGGGTGCTCATCTCAGGCATTTCGGTGGCCACGTGTCCCTCCATAACGCAGTTTGATGCCAGAGTTTTGTCTGGGTTTGAGATCCTGTCTGATGGCTTCACAACCGGGCTCAGCTGCGTCTTTTCAATCGTCAACTCCGGCATGTACACCTCATCCTTCACGTTCGACATCTCCTACCGCCTCCAACCGAACCAGGACGTCCTCTACGTCTCGTCGAGCTGCTACGCCAATGACGTTGGTGCCAACTGCAACGACTTCTCCCTCACAGGCAGCGGCACGAAGTCGTTCTCGTCCGGCAACAACCCGTCCAATCAAGTCTTGCTGCGGGTTATCACCGGATACTCCAACACCCTCACCCCCTCCGTTACAATCTCAAACTTGCGCGCAACGTCAACATCCGGCAGCGGCTCCGGCAGTGGCTCCGGCAGTGGCTCCGGCAGTGGCTCCGGTAGCGGCTCTGGGGCCATTTCGGGTGATAGAGGACCGTCGGGGGGGATGGCGGGGTGGGACATGAGGGGGTGGAATGGCTTCGGAGCCACCCCTGACCTCTTTTCAATGGCCTTTCAAGAGCTCCCCATTCTGAAGCCTGTCTTCGTCCCCGCAGCGGTTGGCTTTCTCTTCGTCATCCTCTACACCATCGGCTGCGCCATCACCCCCCTCAGGGCGGCTGGAGGCGAATCGCGCCTCCTCCAGGTCATCCTCCTCGTCTATTTCACCTCATCGGCCCTCGCCTCCATTGCGTTCAGCCTCAACGTCATCGCCTCCATCCCCATCTTCTTTTACACTCTCTCCGCAACCACAACCTTCGCGGCCTACTCATCCGTCCCCAGCGCGCTGGAGTCCGTCGGCGGCGCTGCCATCACCTCTGCGATGGTGTTTGGCATCGCCTTCCTCCTCGTCGCTTGGGTCGACGCCCTGACCGCAATTGTGTCCGCATTCTACGCGCTGACCCTCCGCCCCGCACCCTCCGCCTCCGACTGCGACCTCGCCAACACAACCTGGGCCCCCGTCCTCAAATTCTTCGCCTTCGTTGCAGGCCTTGGTCGCATCGACGTCGGGCATCTCTTCGCGTTTGGCCTCCCCCTCCCATTCCTCGGCCGCCCCACCCTCGTCCTGAGAGGTTGCGCCACCAAATGCTTCCGCTACCCTTCGTTTTACGGCTCCACGCTTGCCCACATAATCGCCGGTGGCATGATTCTCGCAGCTGCTTACATGAGCACAGCGCCCTACACGCGCACCATCGTGCTCCAGGCCTTGATCATATCTGCAGTCTCCTTCTCCATGCACATCTTCGCCATGGTCGTCGGCAGGTTCTTGCTGAAGGGCTGCGGCGTCCGCTGGACATTCCTCGGGCCTGCGGTGCCTCTTGAGCAGACGCCATTAGTTCGGGAGTTCCAGGACGGAAAGTCCTCTGGCCCTGGTTCTGTACCGATGACTCTTTTAGCACAGAGGGTGTGATAGCCCAGCCCAGAGGGTGTGATAAAATAAACAAGCATATTTAGATAATATTCTTTAGCAGATAAATTGATGTTCCCTCCCAAGACTGAACCAGCGACCTCCACGTTTCCCCCGTCGTCCACGGACGGCTCCCCAAGCCTTACACCTTCATTGAACCCCCTCGTCTCCCCCCTCCCTCCAGGCGAACTCTCCCCGAGTTGGTCTCTGGAGCCCGGCAACGGCCAGAGACCAGCCCAGAGCGACCAGGGCATTCTCTTTTGCAGTACCGTGCAGCTTTTTGATGGAGGCACATCATCTGTAGTTACAGCGGACGGGTGCTAAAACCCAATGCCCTTTTTTCTGACCCTTCAGCTTCGCTTCCGTCCTCCTCATCGCCGGCCCCGCTGAGGGGCCAGCGGAGGTCCCATTCCGTACCCCCCCCCCTCTTTACTCTTGTTCCAACTCACCTCCTGTCAATCTATTTTGATTCACTCATGTGACAGGATCCGTTTTCGTCCTCACCCCCCCCCTCTCTTCGGCCGCGCATCGCCGCCTGACAGACCTTCTTCGAAGCCTCTCCCTCCCCCATCCCCCTTTTTACGCCCCCCCCCTCGACATTCGTGCAGCCGTCGACGCGGCCAAGAACGACCCGACGACCACCCCCTCCAATCGCGAGGCCATCGCAAGGGCCTACGTGCGCCCTTCCCTCCCCCCCTCTTGATTGCAACATCAACCAAGGGCTACGCTCTTGTCATTCTAAAAATAGATTTCCTCGTTGAGCATGAATTTTGAATCGGACAGGCGGACGCGCTTGTTGAGCGCGAGGCCAATGAGGCGGAGCTCGCGCGGAGTTCGAAGCGAAGCGTGGCCTTTGGAGACGAATTAATGGTGCTGTGCTCCCAAGGGGGGGGGGTCGAGAGCTGACCCGCCAGCTCCAAAACGTGCGGTCTGGGACCTTCATCGCGCTGCGGCCGAACGAAATCAGCCGCGCGGAGGCGCAGGCGGTGCCCCTCCGGCTCGTTGACGCGCCGACGGAGGATTGGTGGGGAGGGGGGAGGGCGGGGTGGATTTGAGGCGCAAAGACGCTGCCGCCTCAGCCTCTTGCTAAAAGACGCAGCATTTTTGAGTTCGCGCCGCTGTACAAGTTCCAAACCGACGGCCAGCGCGTGAGTTTTCACCCCCCCCCCCCGCCCCTTGTGATTTTGACGTGACTAAGATCAACTCCGGTGACGCGCTTGCCGTTGCGTGTGCGCGCGTCGCGTCGTCGAAATGGCTTTTTGCACCCCCGCTGCCGTACTCTGTTTTCTCCCGCGGACATATTTTCTGACCCCCCCCCTCTTGTCGAAAGTGATGGGACGACAGATGTTGTGGCGCACCCCTTGCAGTCATCCGAAATCGTCATCAAGTCCGCACCATTTGACAGCCCCCCCCTCCCTTCTGGAGTGCGACAGCCTTTCGAGGTAAAAACTCACAATCCAGTCCTTAACTTCGTTGCACCTGCGCTAAAATCATAAATAAATCGTAGTATCCAAATCCCCAACTTTTCTTCTGCCTTTCGTTTTTGTTTTAAATGCTAAAAAATGCAGAGATTTTGCTTGTTTCGCCTGCACTCCCGCGACGGTGCGGAAGCGCTTGGGTGCGGCGCGCGATTTGGCGAATGGTCGCCTGCGAAGAATTTGTGGTGCGCGGACATCGTCGTGCGCAGCGGCGCGGAGTTCCGCATATGTGCCCGCCACGTTGCGACGGGGGAGTATTTTCAAATTGACAAACGGGACAGCGAATTTGTGGTCGGCACAAATGCGCAGCAACCCCCCGCACCAAAGTAACGACCCCCCCCCTTGTCCTGCCCCCCCCCACCTTAGCACCGCCCCGCCAGCGTTACTTTCGCGCCTGTCCACGGGGACGTTAAAGACGAATCGTTTGTTTATTTACGCACCCCCCCCCCTTTTGCAGCCGCCCTCCGAGTGGAGGGGGGGGGCTTCGCCGTCGTCGCTCGCGCGGGCCACAAGTTTTCTTCTTGCCCCTTAAAGGCTCTAAAAATAGAAGTGATGCTCTTCAGCTGGAGGTCGTCTCCAGGCAAGAAGCGCTCGCCGTCCGGAAATTTGTGGCGCTTCGGGAGTCTCTAAAAGATCCTAAAATGGTCGTTTAATCCACCTGCGCTGGATGCTGACCATCGCAAGACCCCCCCCCCTTCTTTAATTTCCGCTGCGGCTGAATCTGTTATCTCCGCCTCTGCTTGCGGCCACGTTCACTATGCTGAAGAATTTAGAGTCAATCTGTTAGCGTGCCCCATGTGCTAACGATCTGTTAGTTAGCCGAAAGTCTCGTCGACGCCCTTGCGCTTTTGTGCGCGGGGCGAAGCGAAGCGGATATTGCCCGCGACGTCTCCCCTTTAGTCCCATTTGTTATCTCGGCTGTTAAGTCGGTGCGAAAATTCGAAATATGCGACGTTGTTTCCAAATTCGGCGGACATGTGACCCCCCCCCTTTTTTTTAAATTTGATTTACAGGCCTTCAAAGCTCCCATCGCGTCATTGATATTGGCTTCGCTTCGCTTCGCTTCGTCTTCTCACAGTCTGTCCGCCGCCGACGTAGACGCCATCGTCTCCGCCATTTTTGACCCCTCCCTCCAATCCAAGTGCCCCCTCCTCTCTTGCGCCACTGTCTGACCCCCCCCCCCCTATAAACTCAGCGCCCTGCTCATCGCATCGCAGTTTGCGCTGCTCGACCCGTTGGCGCAGCTGCAGCGTGCGCTCTTCGCTTCGCTTCGGACCAAAGAGGGACTTGTGGTCCCTTTCAAGGCGCTATTATCCAAGTATTTATTCATTTAAGCAGATCCATCACGGCGCCGCGCACATTGCAGCGGGGGGGACGGACAGGGACCTCGAGGCAGTCATGCACAGCAATTCAAGTTTAAAGAGCTCAATTTTACTCTTTTTGGAAATCGCAGCCATTGCGTCTCAAGTGCGCTGCCAACTCAAATTTCTCATCAATTGTTATTTATGTCGTCTTGCCCTGCATATAGAATTTGTCATTATTTCCCTGTCAAGTGAGTCTCTCACTCTGCCCCCCCCCCTCCTCCAGCTACCTTGTCCCGTGGCTTCGCTTCGGGATGTGACTCTTCGTGACTTGATGGCCTCTCTCAGCGCCAGCCTACCCCTTGACGCCCTCTCGAATTGCGCAAGGTCGGATCGCCTGCCGCCCCACTTGAGGTTGGTGCGAAGCGAAGCGAAGGCACTGACATCCTCAGGGCCCTTTGCGTTGCTCTCATCGCGCAGCTGTTCATCCCGCGCGACGTTTCGACAAGTCTATTTTTAGAGCACCCCCTCATCGTGTGGGATGACATGAGGAGCCCGTCCGCTGGGCCTACGGGGGGGCATGCAATCACCGACGTCGTCGCCCTCGCACAGGCCCTACTTGAGAGACCCCCCCCCCTTTCATTGGCGGGGGGGTTGCGATTTCGTGCGGAGGCGCTTCGCTTTTGCGATACTGTTGTGGCGAATTCCAACCCCCCCCCGTGTGAGGCCGCTTGCTCGGTCCTGCTGGACTTGATGTCCGCGACAGTTGAGTCACTGAAGGGTCACGAGCTTGAGGCGGGGGAGGAGGACGCCGAGGTTACAGGGGGGGGCTCATTTTTCTTTTTCCTTTTGATCGAATACCCTCCTCCTCTTTAACTATTTATAGATTCTACGAGCCGCAGGTCAGGCTATTAATAGAATATTTCAAGTCCGCGCCCACGAAAGGGCATGCTCCATTTCGCGCGCACTTCGGCGCGGCCATGGCGGTTTCGAGGGGGGGGGTTCTTTTCTTTTTTTCTTTTGTGCCTTATTTCTTTTATTCAGCCCTCATGACGACACATACATTGCCAAATAAATAAATATTCGCGGACGAGAGAGGCTGCATGGAGCTGATTTTAATTGGATTCATTTAATGCCTGCAGAGGCTGCGCGCGCTGATGTCGAGGATATCCTTCGGGTATTTGGCAATTGGCAACCACTGACGCATGACAGACATGCCGTTTCAAAGAAGGGAAGAAGTTTGTGGTCGCCGCGTTAGCCGCTGCCGAAGAGGCACCTGAGGGTGTTTTTCAGCCGCTCCTCTTGGCCGCGCTGGGGGAGTCCTGGTACTCTAAATTTCTGCTTTAACTTTTTTACCCTCAGCTTTGCCTTCAAGTCCTGCTCATGCTCCCAGTCCGCTATTTTTTTCGTTGAGCTGCCTCTCAAAAGGCGCCATCCTCCGCCAGCCCAACGCCGACGCATTCGCGTCCCGTCTCCTTCGGCGCGCGGCTGATTTAAAAGCGCTATTGAGCTTTATCTACGACACACAAGCGCATGAAGGAGGTTTGCGCGGCTCTTCAGGAGTTGATGGCCCTTCGGGCGCATCGGAGGACTCTTCGGGTGCAGATGTGGGCATTTGGGTGCCCCTCGAGAAGGGGGGGGGGAGTGTCGTGACGGAGTTGGCGGATTTGATAGAATCGGTCGTGTCGGAGTTGGAGGTTGACAACTCCGACTCTCGGCGGGAGAAGCAGGAGGCCGCCGCTGCGCTGGGGGTGGCGCAGCTTGTGGGCGAAAGCCTTGCGGTTTGGCCCTCCGGCAGAGTTCTCAAAGTTTCCCTCGATTTCTTTTTTAAGGTCAATGCGATATTCTTTAACTTATGTTGAATATTTTGTTTTGATTTTCTTTGATAAAGCGTTGTGATTTTTTTTTTTTTTTTTTGTGTTGGACGTTGTCACTTTATTTTTAATTCTTTTCTTAAATACTTAGTAGTCCTCGTCCTTGTCATCTCTGATATATGCACTCTAGTGCGCATATTTCGTCAAATTATTGAATATGCATCTACACTCAATGCGCATAAACAGTATCTGGAAACTATTGCATTATGTCTGAAAACGAAACTATTTATTTCGAAATAATCACTCCCTCGTGCCTCTCATCCCCCCATCAGTTCGTTGATGGAAACATGATCACGCGGAAACTTGTGGCGGAGAATCTAAAATTGATGGCGCATTTGTTGAAGCTACCTGGACATATTCCCTTACTATCGTAACAGTTTGTTAAGGTTACGGGATAACCCAAAGGTGTCTTTTCGAGGGGTGCGAAGTTGGAGAGGAGAACGAGCTCAAAAAGACTATTCGAAATATTTGTTACGCCAACGTCGATCGAAAGACCGCTCTAATTTCTCTCAAGGTTAATTTTCTTGATTTTTTCTTATTCCTTTGAGAGTTCCTTTTATTTGCATATTTCCTTTGGCATTTCCTTTTTTATTATTATTATTTTGTTTGCTTTTCTGTGTTTATTTTTCCTTCCATTATTTTCATATTTTTGCGTTTGATATTTTTGTCGAACATTTTGGAAATCGCAACTCATTAAAGCAATATTTCTCTCACATCACTCACGACGTATGTTAACTCTGACACCTTCATGTTTATTTAATTTAGCATAAATTCGTCACAGTAAAATGAGCCAAAATGTCATCACTCAATCATTCTGATGGAGCGCCAAGAGTATTTTATCGCCCCCTCGAAGGAAATGCCTCTTCGCGCGGAGGAACCGCATTATCGCCGCCACAACGTTCGACTTGCGCGGTCTTCTTTCCTTCGCTTCGCCGGACCTGTCAACTTTGCAACTCCAACTCTAACAAGCAAGCGAAATTGTTAATTTAAGCTTGGACCTCTCTCTCCTTGTGGTGAGGGCTGACGCTGCGCCACCTCTTCGCGCCTCTATTTTTAGCACTGCCCCGCTGGAGATCATTTCAGAGGCTCTGCAGCGCGCGACGCGATCTGATGGGCAAACCGAAGCGAAGGCTGGCTTTCCGCTGATTGACAAGCTCGCGTCGCTGGTCTTGGAGGTTCAGCTGAATTCCCCCCCCCTTTATTTCGTTTTGGATGCCATTTTGACAATCCATTTTTCGTTATCCCCCCTCTCAGAAAAAAAGGTGCATCTCCCTCTTCTTGCCGAAGAGGGGGACCCCCCCCTAAGCAATGCCAACCTCGTCGCGTCTCTCATCGTCGCTTTCAGCGCCGCTGCGGCGCCTCAATCCCCGTCTCCCAATTACCCCCCCCCCTCCACCGTGGAACGCCTCATCTCCGCCTCCCTTCGCTTCGGGCGGCTCTACTCCGCCAGTGCGGTCGTCACGTGATCCCCTCCTCAAAAATCCTGACCCCCCCGCCCCAGCGCCGCCATCGTAGCCGCCGCGCCGCAGATTGTGCGCGCGCTCCCGTCGCTTCAGGTGAACCCGAACGTAGCGAACGAGTGGTTGGAAATCGTCACGGCGGCTGTTGGCGAGGACGCTGACGACCAGCCTTGGATTCTCGTTTTTTTCTCTCTTTTAACTATTTAACACCAGAAGTCCTTTAAAAGATTTGCCGAGTCGTCAATTCAAACGTCAGCGGCACCGTCCATTGCGCAAGAAGTCGAAGACCCTTTTGTTTCGCTTCGCTTCGCGAAATTCATACCGTCGCTGTGGTCATACGCTAACGAACAAGAAATCTTGGGCTTTTTGAAATTGTTCGCGCCAGGGAGGGCAACGTCGTTCCTTTGCGCTCGCTTAAGGTCGGCCCATCACCCGTTTGATTTGTTAAAAGAATTGTTATTTTGCTATATTTTATTTTGTTGGTTTATTTTTGGAGTTGTGCCCCGTTGCTATTTCTTGAAACAAGTTGAATAAATGAGGACATGCTCAATAGTCAAATCAAATAGATGTGTTTAAAAGCGCCCGCTCTTGGCCTTTTTTCCTCCCTCTTTTTATTCTTTCTTTTTTTTTGTCGACATGGTGTTCAAATCTTATTCGGTCACCTCATTTTAATCTATTTTTATCGTTCAAATCTATTTTAGTAACATACATTGTCTCTTTGTTTCCGCCTGTGCGAAGAACAGGTCATCTTAAAATCTTGGCTTTTGACGTGCATTGTCCCTTTCCTTCGCTTCGTTTGACGACCCCCTCTCACCCCCCTCCCCCCACATCGTCGTTCACGTTTTTTTGAGATGTTCGTGCCCGATCCTCTCCCCCTACTTTGACCTGTTGGATCTTTATCTTTATGGATGATTTGATGTGCCTCTGACAAGGCAGACATCTCTGTCGCAACTTCGGCGCTGAGGTGAGGGGGGGGTGGACCAGCTGGGGCATCGACGGCGTTGTCGCGCTTGTCAAGGCCGCCCAGCTCTCCTCTCGAGCGGAGGGTGTGGACGTTCGGGAGGTCGTTGAGATGGTGAGGGGGTTTGACTTCCTCCGTTGCCGCCCTATTCATCGAGTCATATTGGGCGATTGAATAATATTTAAATGGGATGTCCCTCTCATGTCCCTGTTCAAAGCTGCCTTCGTCCTCATTTGTTCGCTTCTCCGCAGCATTCTTTATTATTTAATTTCTTTGCTATTTTTAATTTAATATTTAATTTACAAAGCTTGTCACGGCGTTTGCGACGTTTGCCAGCCCCCCCCTTGTCGCTTCTCTCCTCTCTGCTTCCATTTCGTTGCTTGAAGATCATCCAGCCGCTCAAAAAGACTTGCTCGAGTCTTTTTTCTCCCTGCCAGAAGGCAAGCCAGCCCTTCGCCGCATCGTCGATGCGCTGGGGGGGGCTGCGGATTTAGCTGCGCAAAGAAAAGCCGAATTTGATGCAAGGGAGGGGGTCGGACTGCGACCTTGGCGCGACCAAGTGGAGGATTTTATTTTCGGCATGGGGTAATTTATTTTTAATTTAATGCTTTCATTCTTTCATAAATTATTCTATTTTTGTTCTACCGTTTGAATTTTTATTTCGTTTTTATTTTCTTTTCACCCCCTCCCCCCTCTCGAAGGGACTCCCTCTCTGTCGCCGCGATGGCGGCTCGCTTTGTTCAGCTCCTCTGCGAGGGCCATTTCCTTCCCATGCAGGTCCTCCAATATTGAAAGAAAATTAACTAATATTCTGAGATATTTTTAAATCAGCATGGAGTTGTTCGTGCCCTTGCGGACCTCATCGCCACTCTATTTTTAGCAGCCGCACCTCAAAACCTCCCGACCGCATTGGCAGCGCTGGATGCTGCGGCGGAAGTCATGCAGCACCCGTGCCGCGAGAATCAAGTGGGGGGGAAAGGTTTTATGTTTAAAATACGTGGCAAACATTTTTAACGAAGACTTTATTTATTTTTTTGTTCATTTAGTTTTGTAGCTGATTTACATTGGATATAGTTGTGTTATTTTATTTCGATTCAACAGGTTTAGTTTATTTTGACCCTTTTTTTTTCAATTTATCGTTTAGTTTTTCTCAAGTTTGATTTGATTTTGATTTTGATTTTATTTCCTTCAAATCCTTCTTTAGTCTCTCTTGGACTCATCCCCCCCCCCCCGACTAGCTCGCACTTGCCGAGTCCCCTCTATTTTGGGCCGTGAACCGCGCTCTCTCCCTTCGCTTCGAGGGCGATCATGATGCCGAGGCCCTCTACGCCCTTAAAGAAAAGTGCGTCACAGTCCTTGTTAGCGCCCTCGAAAGCGTTGACGGCCCATTCGTCCCGCGCCGCATCCTTTCGCAGATGGACTTTCTGTGCCTTGTGAGGGGGGGGTACAAGCACGTTGCCGCGATGTTTTCACGTTCTGCCGCCCCTCCCCTCCTCCTGCACAACCACGCCTTCTCACCCCCCCCCCCAGGTAGCCGACCTCAACGAGCTGGCCGCCTCTTCCGACCAATCCGCCCTCCCCCTCGCCCTCTCCATTTTTTCCGTTTGCTCCCAATTGCTCCAATTCGACGAATCCGGATCCGTCAGCCCCCCTTCGCCTTAAAAGTTAAAAATTGCAGCTTGCAAAAGTTTTCAACCGCGACGCGATCCCTGCGTTTGACCGCCTTGCGGCGCAAATTGCGAGCGTAGAAATTCTTCGCGACGGCAAAATTGAAGTCGTACGTTTGGAATTGTCTGTTAGCTCGAGGCTGATGTTTTGATGGATGTCTTTTTGTTCTTTCGCTGTGGAGCAGGTTCCTTCAATCTTTCGGCCTTTGTGTGCCTTTGACCATTTTGACGTTGATTTTGACTTTGACGTCAAGTCATGGCATAAATTTGATCCTTCGCTCTTTTAGCTTTTGTTGCTTTTTGAAGTCCTACGGCCTCGACATTGACCTTCACCTTGACCTTGACCTTGATGTTGACGTCAGCCAGGTCTGGTTTGCAGTGCCGGAAGTGTGCGCCTTCGCGCCAAAGGACGCGCGCGAGGAGGTTCTCAGCTCCGTTGACAGGCATCCCCCCCCTTTCATTTCTTATCCCCCCCTCCCCTAGATCGTCACTTCAGGCGCAGCGCCTTGCCTTCGCTTCTTCCTGCGAGCGACTTTACGCGGCGGCAGCGTTCGCGCGGGCCCTCCGCACGGCGTCTGTCGTCGACGCAGTTGTGCGTTCGAATGCTCTAATTTCTCGCGCTTTTTTCATTAACGCCCTTGCGTTAAATGCGATTCTGTTAATCGGGTTCCGATATGAAGAGTAAGAGTGTGCCAGCCGCTATTTTGTCTGATGTAATTCGTTGACAGAGTTATTACGTTGGCTTATTTCTATCATTTTTGCGAGAAAGAGCTTTTGGAATATTTATTATTTTATTTTATTTTATTTTGTTTTTTATTTATTTTATTTTATTTTTATTTTTTTTTCTAAGTTTTTTTATTATTTTATTTGGGTGTTCTATTCAGCAAACATTTGAATGTAAATGCGCTGTTTTTAAAATGGAGACGTAATGCCCTAGCGCATCAAATCTTCGCAACCCATCGTTTGTGCCCGGGTTAAAAGAGCTTTTTATGGTTCTTGTTATCATTCAGGTCATCCCTCCCCATCCATATTTCCGATCTAAAATAGCTCATCTTCTCAATCGTCCGCCTCGCGCACGTCCTCCTGTCGGCCCCGGCTTACCGCACGTTCCGTCCTCCGACGCCGCCGCCAAAATTTCTGCCCCCCCCCCTGCGAGTTCCCTTCCGCTTGGGGCAGCGCTTGATTTACTTTTTCCTCTCATTTCCTCGCACAATTATTTTCAGCGCAGGATGGCACACCCTCACAGCCGCGTCGTCGCTCGCGCCGCTGGCAGCTGCCGCCCCTCAAACCGCGCTGTTTGTGGCGGCGCAGCTCCTAGAGAGCTTTTCGAATTCTGCGACTCTTCGAAACGTCATTCGATCCATCACATACAGGGGGGGCACGTTGCTTTCAACCGTATGCACATATTTTTTGTGAGATATGTTCTAGAGTCGGACAAGTAGATTGAGCCGAATGCAAGATATTTGTTGTGATTTTTTTATTTGTTAGTTTTAAAGCCTGAGTCTACATTCAGCTTATTTACTAACCCCCCCCCCTTCCAGGCCATGCTCGGATTTATTATGTTATATTATTTTGGCGCTTTGGGATTTCTATTTTTCCCCGACCTTTTTCAGGTAATTATTTGATGAGCCGTCTAACCCCCCCCCCCTCAGTTCGACCAACCGGATATTCAGGACGGAAATCCGATTGCCCCTAACAACAACGGCGCACCGTGCACGAGCGTGTGGAAATGCGCTGTTGTCGTCCTTGACATGGGGTACATTTCTATGTTTGTTATGATGTCGCAAACCAGAAGTGACATTTTTATCATTATTGCCCTTTCAAATAGTTTATCCGGTTGTTCGTGCATCGCCACCAAAAATACTGTGTCCCGTGCAAACTGATGTCAAGCAAACGGATTAATTAAATTTATTAGATTAAATTAAATTAAATTTATTGAATTAAATTAAATTAAATAGATTAAATAAAATTGAATAGATGACTTGAATTAAACTAAATGAAGTTGAATAGATAAATTAAACTATATGTTAGGTTAAATTAAATTAAATAGATTAAGTTAAGGAAAATTGAATTGAATGGAGATATAGTAAAATAATTTGCTCTTATTTTGTAAATAAAAAATGATATGAGCAAAATTTGTGATAAAGCGTTGAGGTCATCCTCACCCCCCCCTTCAGCCTCCGGAAAGGTGACCTCGGCGAGGCAATGAACAGCGTCGGGTGGGGGGTCGAAAGAGGCGACCTTCGCGTGCTGTGGCGGATGCTCTACACCCTCGTCTTTTTTATCGTTGTTTCGACTATTTTAATGAATATTATATTTGGGGTCATTATCGACACCTTTGCAGGTGAGAAAAGTCAACTAAGCGGTCGAAATTTTATTTCTGGATTTTTTTTAACACCATCATTTTATCGTTTTTATCATGTTTATCTGCTCCCCCCCCCTGGAATTGCCCCCAATCAATCACTAAATTTAGATGGCATTTTTTTGACCCTCCAGAGCTGCGAGAGAAGAAAGACTCCATCACGCAAGAAATTCAAAATCGGTGCTTCATCTGCGGCCTCGACAGGCTTCGCTTCGACCAGGGCTCAGGTTCGCACCCTCACAACGTCAAAAAAAATGCAGCGACTCGTTTATATTTTTTATAAATTCGAATCGTACTCAAAACGGGAACCGAAGTATGATGGACATGATTTATCCCCCCCCCCTCCTTATTTGACAGCATTAACACGATAAAAGATATTCTTCTCATAGTGCCAGGGTTTGGGCGCCACACCGCCGTCGAACATAACGAATGGTCTTACTTTTATTTTATGACGCGCGTGCGGGAGAGGGAGTTTTCGGAGCTGAGCGGCGTGGAGTCGTACGTCTTTGACAAGGTCGGAAGTACTTTTTTGTTACTGAAGCAAAGATGTTCAAGGTTGAGGGCGGTGCGGTTGTGTTAAAAGAGAAGCCGGACCTTGTTAGTTGATGTTTTTTTGAATTGTTGACCCGCACAGAGTTGGTTCCCGCACCTCCGCGCGCGAAGCGTCGACGTGGCAGAGGCTGCGGCGGCTAAAGAAAAGGCAGAGCTTGTTAAGTCGAGTCACGCGTGACAAGCACACACTTCTCTGTTAAATTTTAATAATGGGCACTCCTTCCTTTTTAAAGACTGAGTGAAATGCAATTCAAAATGACTTTAGACCAGGACGCGATCCCCCCCCCCCTCCCCTCTGCTTTTGCGCCCACTCTTTGAATGCATGTTGGCTGTGATGGGTCCTGATGGGTTTGAGCTGGAGGGACACTTCAGAGGCGCGCAAATTTGGAAAGACTCTGTGAGCCGGGGGTTTGATCGGGGGTTTGATGGGTTCCGTTGGCGGCTCGCGAAACGTCAAACCCAAGTTTCGTCCGGATCGAGCGGGTGGGGAGCTCGTCCTCGCAAGAGCATCGCAGACGCGCCCCCCCCATTCGGAAATGCCCTCTCTCCGCCTCAAACATGCTGTCCCTTCGCGTGGCTCTCACATGGATCCGGCGGCGCTGCGAAACCACACATCAAATCCCAAGAGACGCGGACCATTGCTTTTGACTCGAAACGCCGTTGGTTGCGCAAGTGGAAAGCCGCTCCCGCAAGCCCTTACAGCTGCCAATAAGCCACCCCCCCTCTCTTGTTAGGTCCTCTGCACTCAGAGGGTCCGCCAATTTTAATTTTTAAAAGATGGGTATCTTTTAAATCTTTTTTTGATGTGAGGAAGTGGGGGCGGGAAGGTGCTTGAACTTTTTACATCAAGGGGGGGGTTACAAGAGGGGGGGTGCACCTTCGATGGGTTTGCTGACGCCGCTGCTTTTGACGGTCTGAGACAGGTCTGAGAGCGACCGCAAGCGTTGAGGGCATTTTTAAAAAGATATGACGTGGCTTCTCGTCAGCCAAGAGGTTGCGACAGTTGAGTCACGACCGCTTGTTTGAAGTGGCGAGGGTCAAAAAAAGGACGCACGCCCACAAAAGAAACCACCGCCATGTCGACCCTTCTCATTGCGGCTCTTCTGGCGCTCAGCGCGGCGCAGTGCCCCTACAGCTCTGATGTGCTCATCATCAACGCTGATTTGACCTCTTCTTATCAGTTCCCCACGGCGGGACCCTACTTGAACAACTTGTACTGTTTGTTCCAAATCCGCACCCAAGTGTCGGGGGGCTACATCAGCTTCACGATAACGACATCAACGGAGGCGTCAGTCGACTTCGTCTACATCGCGGAGAGCGCGCGGTGCTCGACCGTCGGGGAGCAGTGCAACGCCTTGAGAGTCTCAGGCGCTGCGACGTACTCCTTCGCCGCCAGCTACCCCGGCACAGTTTCCCTCCGCTTCATCAGCGACTCGTCCATCACTTCGTCCCCCGCGTTTGTTCTCTCAAACCTGCGGGTAAGCGGCTCCAGCGGCGGCTCCAGCGGCGGCTCCAGCGGCTCCAGCGGCGGCTCCAGCGGCGGCTCCAGCGGCCTCTACGGCTTCCTCTCCTTCGACATCACGTCGCAATTTGAGGTGGCGGACAAACTGCAGATACTGTTTGTGTCGCCAGCCCTCGCGTTCGGGATGATTGTGCTGTTTGGCATCGGCAGCGCCATCACGGCTATTGACGAGGACAAGGAGACGCACACATCGCGCGTCATGGCGCTGCTCAGCCTCGCCGCCATGGCCATCACGTCCCTCGCCTTCGTCTACAACCTGGTCCTAGCGGTCAGGATACTCGCCCTCGCGCTGCTGCCCTTCAACTTGGCGACCACACTCTTGTGGCCCTCAAGGGGCAACAACTGGCCCGCCGTCGTGTTCCTGGTGGCCATGGGAATCGAATCCTTCATCGCATTGGCGGCCGCCATGGCCGCCTTCTGGATCGCTCCTTCACCGCGCTCCTGCTACCCCCCCCCCCGGGTTCTGCCAATCCTCAAACTGGTTGCGGTCGTCTGCGCACTCGGCCGCTGCGACCCCTCCGTCCAGTTCGCATATGAGCTCCCCATCCCCTTCGTTGGGCGCCCCCTCCTCACCCTCGGGGAGTCAAGCGAAGGCAGAAGCTGCTGCTGCTCCCCCTCCTTCGGGTCAAGCCCAATATTATATATCATTATCGACTCCATCATCATTGGGACCAACTTCGCCATCATCTCCCCCCTCGCTCACTCCGCGGCCATAACCGCCCTCGGATTGACCGTTGCCGGCATCGTGCTGCAGCTCTTTTGCGCGCTCGTTGAGATCCGCAACCCATCCGCTCAAATAAGCGGCATGCGATGGACTTTGATGGGGCCGAGGATCGTTCCAAGACCCGTCCCGCCAGTGGCACCGAACGCTGTCGAGATGGCGGCCATGGGCGGCGCGCAGGGAATGGCGGTCGTTGGCGGGGCAGTGTTGGGGGTTCCGCCCTTCAATCCTCAGTTTGTTGTCCAACCAAACGGCATGATGGGTGGACAGATGATGGGCGGACAGATGATGGGCGGACAGATGATGAGCGGACAGATGATGGGGCACATGGGGGTTCAAATGGTTGGGGTACCAGTTCAGTTCGTGCCCCAACAAATGGCCATGATGGGGGCGCCAGCTGGTGTGGCCGCCATGAGAGGGGGGGTGCCACAAGCCCCACCCGCCGACCGAGTTGAGGTTTTTCATGTGGGGGAGGAGATCGCAGCCGTCTGAGGCTGTGGATCCAACCGCAGTAAAGTTGCATTATCTCGACGCGAAGGTGTCTGAAAGAGCCGAGAGCAAGAGGTGGAGGTAGACATCATTAATGATGGTAATACAGTCGGAGCCCATCAAAATGTCATGACAAAGCGCCGACTCTTCCATTCAAAGGGCTCTTAAATTACGCGACTATTTTTGTCCAGCCTCGATGGCTGAGATGAGGGCCTGCGGGGTCAGGAACCCCCCCCCCCCACGTCACCAATCGGTTGGAATGATGGCCTTCGCCGAAGGGCGTCCTGAGGAAAGTGTCGACAATTTCTTTCGCAACTTCAGCGCCCGTGACTCTGCCGCCGATGGCGACGACGTTTGCGTCGTTGTGCTCGCGAGCCATGCGTGCTGTGTAGTGGTCATGGCAGAGGGCACAGCGAATGCCATCGTGCTTGTTTGCGGCGATGGAAATGCCGATTCCTGTGCCGCACAGGACAACGCCCTTTGCTGGGGGATGAGACTGGGTTGACTTTGGACGCACTGGACCGATCAGCGAGGACGAGCTTGCAGACGTCTTTGGCGACGTTTGGGTAGTCGACCTGTCGGATGAGAGGAATTTGAAGATTTGGACTCGTTCAGGGGTGTGGCAGCCGACATCGACGACGTCGACGGCCCTGGAGGAGTGAAAATGAGTTGGAGTGCGCAAACGCTTGCTTCAGATGCTTCACCAGCTCCGTCTTGAGGTCGAAAGCGCCATGATCTGCGCCGATGACGACTTTTGTGCTCATTTTTACAAAAGAGCAAGAATTTAGAGCAAGGGGAGACAGAAGATTTATTTGCCTTGTACAAGATGCGTCAGCACAAAACCAATCATGCGCGCACAGGATAAACAAAACAGCTCATACAGCTCTCCGACGCAAGCACAATCTACTGCGGCGGTCGAGGCGCTCCTGGCGGCGGAGGACCTCCACGCCCCATCATCATTCCAGGAGGCGGCATCATTCCAGGAGGCATCATTCCAGGTGGAGGCATCATTCCGGGAGGCATCATTCCGGGAGGCATCATTCCAGGAGGTGGCATTCCCCGACCGGGCTGTGTGTCAGTGGAACCATCGAAAGGGGATACAGGGAACATGCCCGGAGGTGGCATGCCTGGCGGTGCCATGCCTGGGGGGGGCATGCCTGGGGGCATACCCCTTCCCATCATACCCGGCGGAGCACCTGGAGGGGCGCCAGGGGGAGCCCCTGGAGGGGCGCCGGGTGGAGGAAACGGCATCCCTGCAAATTTCAGAAACTATTTTTAAAGCAATCAACCAGGAGGAGGACCACCGCGGCCCATAGGGGGACCGCCGTACTGCATCGGAGGTGCTTGTGCAGCGGCGCGTCCAGCAGGAGCCATTTGAGGCATCCCAGGGGCGCCAACGCCACGGGCTGGCCCCGCAAGTCCTGCCGGTGCTTGTGCCATCGGAGCGATGGGAAGTCCTGCGCAGTGAGCGCGATGCGACGAATCCAAGCACCTCTGCCGGCCGCCCTCCCAGCGCCGGGACCACTTGCAGCGCCCGGATCCTTCCTGCGAGCCTCCTGTTTCGATCACTATCTCTCAAACAACGCGTGTTACTTCCGGAGGGGGAGGAGACTCGACGGTCATCGATACTATGTTTTCCCCTCGCAAAAGAAGCAACCCAAGAGCCCTCTTCTCCTCTCGCTCTTCTTCAACTATGACGTCAATGCAATTTATAGACTCCATTACTTCCTTTTGCCTTGTTACGAATAGTGACTTTCCGGAACTCCTCGCAGTCTCCCAACACCATGTTCAGGTGCTTATCGTATGCCATGAACTTTCCAACGAACATTCGACCATCTTCGATCGTAATTCGCATCCTGTAGTTGATGTACTGCAAGATCTTGCTATGTTTTGTCATACCCCCTGGATGCTTCAGAGACACACACAAAACCATGAGACGTACCTGACATTGTGCTTTATTTTCTCAAGAAACTATGCAAAAGGGAAAAAAAGGCAATGCACAGTTTGCGCAAGGCAATGCCCTCGTCGCAGAACTTGTGGTAGGAAATAGAGCTTGTCATAGTCAAAGTTAACAACAAACAAACGTAACTCGAAAGTGCAAATGAATTTCGAGGATTTTCAGCCGCCAAGAAAACGAGGTCGCCCCATTGGAACGAAAAATCCTGCAAAAGGGCCTGAATTCGATCCGGACTTGATACGGTCTGCGTCGAAAACGTGTCATGGATGCTCCAAGTATATCTCGAAAGTTGCGTCGGGAGCTCTTGTGTGCACTGACTCGCTATGCAAGCAACAGTTTGGAAGCTCGTGTGTGTATTGTGACATGTGCTACTACACTCGCCGAGACTCTGCGGATCCACCTCTCAGCGAATACTTCCACGATGAGCGCCCCGAATCGTATCTCGCGTCAACGAGTTCGACCGATAAGTCACGAAAGCAAACGTCAGGCTTCATCTGCTTCCATTGCCGCTCCGTCAGGCTTCCTGATCGGCATAAGTTTATCGACGCCACCTCAAAGAATTTTTGTTTTTGTCCCGACTGCCTTCTAAAGACTGCAGCGATGGCAAGCCCGTCAAAAGTACTTCGGCCCTCTGGGCGCCTTTTGGATGAAGAAGTTGAGAAGGCTCGCCAATTCCTCACGGAGAATAACTCCATTTTGCTTCTCCTTGGTGGGGATCGCCTCATGCTTCCTCGGTGGGACGATCGTCGCCAGCGTTTTGAGCGATGCGGCATCTCTTCAGCCCAGAGCATCCTGCCTGCTTTTGTCTTCACCTCGGCTCCGTCCGATTTTAGCTCACGCGTGCTCTGCTCTTGTTCATTTCGCTCCGATCCTCAAGTGTGCCTTCACACGAAGCTCTACTCCACCGACGCTATCAAAAAGTTCCTCCCTTCACCGCCATTGGACGCTGAAGTTGTCGAGTACAAAGGCTTCGTCAAGGAAGGTCAACGCGTTTTCTTCTTTCCAGGAAGCCAGACATCGGTTCGCAAAGCAGGCACGAAGTGGTTTTGGGTTGTTTGGGACTCGTCGAGGGAGTTGTGGAAGTGCACGAAGAAGCGGCATGGCTTCTTCTCCTTTGGAAAGCAGGGAATGATCTGCAGCTGCATGGCGGCGCTGAGAGAGTATTTGGTTTCCGTCGGCGAGACTGCGCTTGCGTTGCATTTGCAGCCAGTTGGGGACAAGCGCATGGGCGCTGAGGACGCTGCAGAATAGCCCCGGCAAGTGTCCAAATTACCTCGAGAATGGAGGTAGGACGCATGTGAAATAAGTGGGGAAGTGCACAGCTGTGGTCATTTAAGTGGCTGCAATGCGGGCTCTTTAGTGTAAAATACAATAACTTACATATGACAAGCAGCCTCCTCACGCATGCAAAGAACCTGCTCCTCCAAACATGTTTGAAGCGTTGAACAGGGGCTCCTCTCCCTTCCGCTTCTCGCGCTCGTCCACCATCATTTCGTTTGTGCCCTCGAACCCAATGATCAGAGTTCCTTGCGATTCTGGAGTCTTGGCTTCAATTACGAAGTGGTTATCACAACCAGGACAGTACTCATCAGCATCATCGAATTCACTACACTGTTAGAGCGTTCAGCTTTGAATTCCAACCGAACGTCCTTTCGAAACACTTTCTTGCATTTCTTGCAAGCGAAGACCATCTCAAACGTCTTCTGTAGCTCGTGATCTTCGCTATCGTTGTGGCAGACTGGGCAGTCATACCACTTCTTGCAACAGGGCGTCCTAATGGACACTTGTGCGTTCAGAACGTGTTTGCACATGCTTTTCAGGAGTTTGAACTTGATGCGTATTTCTAACTTAAATACGCACACCCATGCGTTGGAAAACGAACTCACTCATAAGGTTTTTAATTTATCTCAGTTTTGACGCATAACTTTGTAAACGAACCCTGACCCTGTCTTCACTGATGATATCCGGTTCCTGCATTCGTTAGACATTTTCCATGCAAATTACTCACAGCTGCATCAACAACAGCAGCACCGACATGCTCTTGCCCCCCAATCCGAGGAAGGTTTGGAAGTCCCGCTCGGTCAAATTTTCTCCACTCTTTCCGTGTGCTTCTTTTTCACTTAAGAGGACGTTAACTTTGCTAATAATCTCGTTTAGGCTCTTCAACGTTACTAAAAGAAAAAGAGGAGAAAAGCTTACAGCGGCTGTGTGTTGGGCCTTCAAATACACTGGGACCTTACCGAATTCAGAGTCACTGACGAGAGAAATATGTCCTCTCCTCACTTCAGAGGTCCTGTCCGATGTTGGGCTATTGTCTGCAATATCCTCTGGCCCTCGAGCTGAAGGGAAATGTTCAACAATTGACACCCCAGCATCAGCCGAAGGCAATGGCGCAGCGGCGGTAACCACCGCAGACACCACTGCACTGGAGCCCTCAGTGAGAAATCCCATCGAGGCTGCCGAGAGCTGGATTTCAGCAAAGTCTGGCTCCTCGTCGTCGACTTGATGTACACTCTGGTCTTCATGATGTCCCTTTTCTTGCCTTTGATTGTTTCGATCCATGGCCTCTTCAATGAGTAACTCACGAATCGAGTTCGATTCCTCATTACATTCTGTCACAGAGTAAGTAGAAAATTGGGTCATTTTTGCCTCGCTCTGATCTGGCGACATAACCGAACCTTTCCGAGATGGAGGAGCTGAGTCTCTCCAGCAACTGCTGGTTGGAATTGAAGGCGCCTTCCACACACTTCAATGTTTTTGCCAAGGATGGGGCTCTTGAATCGCAAGTTCTCAACTTTTGGATCTTCGATCGAAGAGAGAATGACCTAGCCTTGTATTCGTCAAGAACCGATTCTGCGTTGAAAGCTATCTAGTTAGAGCCTGCAAAAAAGAAGCGCAACAGGAGGACTCAAGTGGGGGCTGCGTGATGACAGTTTTGAGGTCTCTAACGGAGCACTCAAAGTCCTCACTGAAAGTTCGCAGATCTGAGAAAAACTTGGAACTCAACACGTCGGCCATTCGAAAAAACCAAATTAAAGACTATTCATTTTAGGTTGTTTGTTAAGAAATGCAGCGAGGATTGATTCGGAGCATGTCGATGTATTGTGGAGCCGTTGTTGAGCGGCTTCCAGTAGTTATACCTCTGCCCAAGAGCTGGGAACTGGACTACTATGCCATCAAGGAAAAGACAACGTTTGCCCGTGCGCATAATCGAGTAGAAGAGCTGCATGACGACAAGTTTGCAGGAGACAGGAACGAAGACTCTACCGCGCTGTCGTGGTCAGATATTATAGCGCTTCGGACAACAGAAGCAGACAAGTGCGAAATTCACCCGAGTGAGCTGACTTGAAGAACAAACGACCGACATACAACTCGGCGGAAGCTGGACGAGCGGCTTTTCTTACTCATCAAGCAACGCGGGACTTGGTCTCTCCCAACCACAGCGTACGATAGCGCTTCTAGAATGAGGGAGGTCTGGCATATCCTCCACACAAGCTGACCATCGCAGTCTGCTCGTCGTGCTCTCAACGAGACGGTTGGAAAGGATTTGGACTTGTACTTCCTGGGCTTTGGACCCATTGGCTACGTCTCAAATGAGCCTGCTGACAAGGTTGCCTCGAGGTGAGTGATCTCATCTCTCAGACTTTCTTTTTCCGAGTTCAAATTCTTGGGGGGAGAGTCAAATTGGCCAAGGGTGTTGAAGACTTCGCTTGGGTGGCGAAGTCTGAGGTGGGAGAGTACCTCACGGGGTCTGTGTTGGAGCTGTCCAAGAAAATGTTGTAAATAATCGATTTTGACATATTGAGCCTACTGATACAAGAGTTATTTCAAAGCGCTTTGAAGCGATACATTTCCCCTCTCAGCGCCTCGATCGACGTCAGCGTTGTGGAAAAGGATTTCACGCCGTATTCAGCTGTAAACAAAAACAGCGGTGGTGTCACGGCGAAGGCAACAAAGCGCCTCACGAAGGGGTGGGAGAGGGTCGCGAGGTACGCCCACAACGCAGCATTCACAAGGCTTGACGCCATGGTAGCTTGGCGAATCGCCCATTGCGGCAGACGAATCCCTACGAGCCTTGCCTTCAAAGCGAAAGTGATGTGTATCAAGGACAGCGGCAGTGTCGCCATGGCAGCGAACTTGAGGAGTTCCGAAGATTCGAGCGGTTGGAGTGGGCACATGGGGGCTGGGTACGCGGTGGAGAAAACATGGATCGAGAGTACTGCAAGGAAGAAAACTGCGATACAGCAAGCTGCTGTTGCAAACATGGCCTTGTTCGGTTAAAAGGGAGGTAAGGACGGAACCATGAATCTTCGTTTGTTCGCCTGATAGTCGTCGTGAAGAGATTGGACGACTGACTCTTGCTCTGTAAGGTAAACGAGAGCAAGGACGAAGCACAACCATCCTCGTCAAGAATGTCGGAACCTTCGTCTGTCTGCACGCGATGTTTCAATTCCATGTACAATCTACTTTGTACAAATGAGCATCGTTTGATGTCATACAAATGACAGGATGCAGCATATAGGATTGGCATTAACATTGTTGAAAACAGCAGAAATGCTTCGTCCGTCAACCATTTCGACCAAGTGATCATCAAGATTGGACGGGGAAGTCCATTCAAGAAGTGGCGTTGAAAAACGCCAGAATTGATTGATCTCGATGCAGCAGCACGCAATCTAAGAGGAGGTGTACTTGGTGACGGCCTTCGTGCCCTCAGACACCGCGTGCTTGGCCAGCTCGCCAGGGAGAAGCAGGCGGACAGCAGTCTGGACCTCGCGAGAAGTGAGGGTGCCCTTCTT
>JAIYDP010000050.1 GCA_027487435.1 Verrucomicrobiaceae bacterium
TTTATGGGATTTCTCTGCGTACTGTCTTGGGTGGTTTCACTGTTTTTTGCTTTGCGATTCATCAAATCCTGCACGCGCTCTGCGGGTGCCGTGAGTCATGGACCGGTGCTGGTTTGGTCGATGTTGTTTGTCTTGGTGACTTTGCAACTGAGTACGACATTGCGCCCTCTGTTAGGTGAGTCGGAGCAATTTTTGCAACTCGGAGAAAAGCGATTTTTCTTAGAGCACTGGACTCTCACGGCGGGTATGCGCGTCGAATCTGATCAAACAACAACCCAAGATGCGAGAAGGAATGATGAACGGGGCAGGGAATCTTATGATACTGAAAACGAATGATATGCCGCTTATGTCTGCTGAGTATATGGCTGAGTCACGAAACGCACGTAACGAGGAAGATGTTTTGTTTTCCGAGTTTCGCGAGGAGCTGCTCTCTCCGGCTCAGTCCTTGAGAAAAACTTCACGAGGCTTAGCTCCATCGCCCGGACCGATGAGACCGCGCTGCTCTAAGATATCGATCATCCGAGCAGCTCGGGTGTAGCCGAGGCGGAGACGACGTTGCAGGAGAGAGGTGCTAGCTTTTTGCTCTTGGCGAACGACTTCGATGCACTTGATGACCATGTCTTCATCGACGTCTGAGTCATCCGCATTGTCATCAGTGTCGCCAACGTTGCCGCTTTCGATCGCTTTGCTAATGGCGCTTTCGAAATTTGGTTTACCGAAAGAGCTGCAATGCTCGACGAGACGTTCGACTTCTGCATCGCTAACGTAAGCACCTTGTGAGCGTTCGAGTTTGGCTGAACCAGGTGGCAGATATAACATGTCGCCTTTACCGACGAGTTTTTCTGCACCTTTGGTATCGAGAATCACTCGTGAATCGAGCTGCGAGGAGACTTGGAAAGCGATGCGGCACGGGATGTTGGCCTTGATGATCCCGGTGACGACATCGGCGCGTGGAGTTTGCGTAGCGATGATCAAGTGAATGCCTGCGGCTCGAGCTTTCTGAGCGATACGGGCAATGCAGCCTTCGACATCCGCAGGAGCGGTTTGCATGAGGTCGGCAAGCTCATCGATGAGAACGACAATGTAAGGAAAGCGGTCGGGGATTTTATCGTCATCAGGAATGATCTCGTCCTCGTCTTCTTCGGGGCCAAGTTCACCGGATTCGAGAGCGGCGGCGATCGATTCGATTTCGTCCATGTCCGGTTCTGGCTCGGGCTCGAGGTCTTCGGGAAAGTCGGTGGGTTGGGGTTTTTCGGGAAGCGGGCGGCTGTTAAAGCTATCGAAGTTCCTGACACCGACTTTGGCGAAGATGCGGTAGCGTTTTTCCATTTCATTGACGACCCACTTGAGAGCGGCAACGGTTTTTTTCGGATCGGTGACGACGGGGACGACGAGGTGGGGGAGTTTGTTGTAAATTTGCATTTCCACCACTTTGGGGTCAACCATGATGAAGCGGAGTTCGTCGGGAGCAAACTTGAAGAGAATAGAGGTGATGATGGAGTTGATGCAGACGGATTTCCCGGATCCGGTGGCTCCGGCGACGAGCAAGTGGGGCATGGCGGCGAGATCGCCGATGACGGTTTTGCCGTAAACGTCTTTGCCGAGAGCGAGCGGGATCTTTTTCTTGGGCGAGCGGAATTCGGGATCGGCGAGCAATTCGTGGAGAGGAACGGCGACTTTGGTGATGTTGGCGATCTCGATGCCTACGGTATCGCGTCCGGGGATGGGGGCGAGGATGTTGATACGTTCTGCGCAGGTAGCGCGTGCGAGGTCGGCTTCAAGTTGGGCGATTTTCGCAACGCGTAAGCCGTGGCTAGGGTAAATTTCATATCGTGTGATAGTAGGGCCGCGGGTGATGTTTCCTGCTGTGACCTCGATGCCAAAGGATTTTAAGGTGTCGATGATGATGTTTTGGATCGCGAGCAATTCGTCTTCCCGTGGCGCGGCCGTTTCTACGGCTTCGATCTTATCGAGTAGGTCGAAACCAGGTAGCTCGTAACTTTCAAAGCCGGTTGTTTGCAGTGAAAGGTCAGGATTTTTCACACGCTCAAAGGGCTTTTCGCCAGGCAATGGTGCAGCGACGCGCAAGGAAGAGGAATCAAATATTTTCGGTGGAGGTGTGGAGGTTAACGGAAGAAATGTTTGGCTGTCATCGGGCGATGGCTGGAACAAAGGCTTACGAACGCCCTCTTCGGCGAAGTCATCCATGAGCGGGGATTTCATGCTATCGCGTTCGCGCTTTCTTTTCGAGCGTTCGGTCTCCCGCTCAGCTAGCCTACGTTGCTCGTTAGCTGCTGCTTCTTTTTCTTCTTCTTGTCTGATTTTAGCCTCATTCCATTTTTGGTGAACAAGGGTACAACAAGCACGAATGAAGGAAACAGGCGCTAAGCCCGTAATCAAAATCAGAGAGATCAGGTATGTCATGGCTAACACCATGATTGTTCCTGCCTTACCCAGGATCCCAGCCATTGCGGATGTGACACCCATACCAATGCTACCACCGCCACTGCAGATCATGTATTCTAATTTCCATGAAGTAAAGAATCCACAGCTATCGAGCAATCCCGCAGCACTGAAGATGAGGATGCCATAACCCCATAGCAAACGCCCCCAGATTTTGGCCTTAAAAAACAACTTGGCGATGCCCCACCATAAAAAAGCCATCGGAATAAAATAGGCCGCCGCTCCAAAAAAGATCAATTGTATCGCCCCTAAAAACGCTCCCACAGCGCCAATATAATTCGCTCGGTCTTTGAGTGGAGTTGGAGTCGGCGCATGATCTTGAAATAAGCTCATAACCGGCAAGTCGGCTTTGTTGTAAGATAAAAGAGACGCAAAAAACAGGGCCGACGCAAGAATCAGACCAATCGACGATAGTTCATGGAACATATTGCCTTGCCCCTGGATCGCGTCATTCGCTTTTTTTTGACTGATGCTTTTTGCCATGCGTTATTCCGCTTATATAGCGAAGTGGCAAGAATTTGACCAATTTTTCTGGGTGCGACAAGCTCGAATTTTCGTAATTATAGATCTTCAATAGATCTAAAACACTGGATCTGCGTCTTTTTATTGCAAAAGATCCGCTTTCGCTTACTTTTCGCCTATGCCCGATAAAAAACGCATTGCTGATCTTCATTTCATGGACGCACGCTGTAAACTGATCGATTTGGCCGCTTTCTTTGATCGTATGGATCGACACGCTGGTGAGGAGGACTATCGCGATCAAGCATTGCGTTCTGCTTTGCCATTATTGTTAGAGAATCGCCCTGATCGCGCAAAAGCCGTTCTGGATTTTCTCTCCGATTCCTCCACCGACATGCTTTCCAGTGCTCCTTTTCAAGGTGCTTTTGGTGCGCCGAAACCCCAGTAACCAACGGTATGAAATACATTGAACCTCATGCACACATGGTCAGTCGCACGACGGACGACTACCAAAAACTTGCGCTCGCTGGCTGTGAAATCCTTTGTGAACCGGCATTCTGGGCTGGTTTCGACCGATCCTCGGCGCAAGGATTTTTTGACTATTTTCGCCAACTCACCGAATACGAACCTCGGCGCGCAGAGAAATTCGGCATTCGCCACTATAGCTGGCTTTGCATCAATCCCAAAGAGGCTGACGATCCGGTATTTGCAAGGGAAGTCATGTCGATCATCCCAGAGTTTCTTGATAAGCCGAATGTGCTCGGAATCGGCGAAATAGGACTCAACAAAAACACAAAAAACGAGCGCGCCATCTTTGAAGAGCACGTAGAACTTGCGGTGCAATACGATCTTCCGATTCTCATTCACACTCCGCACTTGGAAGACAAACGCAAAGGTACGCAGATCATTCTTGATACCTTAGCAAACTACTCCAAGATAAATCGTTCGAAGGTCATTATCGACCACGTCGAAGAGCACACCGTGGGCATGGTTCTGGATCAAGGGTATTGGGCGGGATTGACGTTGTATCCTGAGTCAAAATGCACGCCAAACCGTGCGATTGATATTTTAGAGGTATTCGGCACGGAGCGCTTGTGGATGAATTCAGCATGTGACTGGGGCGTTTCTGACCCTCTCGCCGTGCCGAAATGTGCCTTAGAGATGAAAAAGCGCGGTCATCATGCGGATGCTATCGAGCACGTCATCTATCACAACCCGATCAAATTCCTGTCGCAGTCTCCACGATTTCAGTTGTGAAATTGCTGGCTCCTCAGAATTTTAGACAAATCAGCATAACGATAGCGTTTAAGCGTTGCTGTCTCATTTTGACTAATCTTGTACCCAATTAGCTATGATAGAAGTAGAAAATCTCACCAAACATTTCGGCACCAAATATGCCGTTAACGATCTGTCCTTTACCGTGAAACCGGGAGAGGTCCTAGGCTTCCTTGGTCCCAACGGCGCAGGTAAATCTACCACCATGCGTATGATCGCGGGCTTCATTACGCCCTCATCGGGCGATGCCCGTATCTGTGGCAACTCGATTCTCGATAATCCACATGCTGCGCAAGCCAAACTCGGTTACCTTCCTGAGTCGGCACCGCTCTACAACGACATGACGGTCACCAGCTTCCTTAATTTCTGCGCAGAAGTTCGCAACCTCAAAGGTGCGAGAAAAAAAGACGCGGTCGAGCTAGCCATCGAGACCTGCTTTCTCCAAAGCGTAGCAAAACAGTCCATCGACACCTTATCGAAGGGATATCGTCATCGCACCTGCTTAGCGCAAGCCATCCTTCACGACCCTGAGGTATTGATTCTCGACGAGCCAACCGATGGCCTTGACCCGAATCAAAAGCACGAAGTGCGCGAACTTATCAAGCGTCTCGGGAAAAATAAAACCATCCTGTTCTCAACGCACATTCTCGAAGAAGTCGAAGCCGCTTGCACGCGCGCTGTCATCGTCGATCGTGGGATCATCGTCGCCGATGGCACGCCAGAAGAACTGAAACAACAGAGCCCGATTGGTTCACTTCACGATCTCTTCCGCAAAGTAACCACTCACGATACAGACAACAGCACCAGTGCTGCCTGATTCCGAAAACCTTCACTCATTTCCTTAATCGTCATGAAAGCTATATTTACCATCTTCAAACGCGAACTTTACGCCTATTTCACTCAGCCTACGGCCTACGCAATTATTTTTATCTTTCTGATTCTCTCGATGTTCTTTTGCTTCACATTTGCGCAATTTTTCCTTGCTGGAGACGCGAATCTCGAATGGCCTTTTTTGATAGCACATCCCATCCTCTACGCGATATTGGCTCCAGCAACGGCCATGCGCTTGTGGGCAGATGAATCCCGCAATGGCACCATCGAATTGCTCGGAACATTCCCCATTTCTGCTTGGTCCACCATTTTGGGAAAATATCTTGCCTCCATTACCGTCTGGCTCGCAGCTCTCTTGCTGACGTTCCCCATCATCATCACGGTAAATTATCTAGGAGATCCTGACAATGGACGAATCCTTTCTGGCTATATCGGTTCGTATCTTTCCTGCTGTGTATTTCTTGCTATCACCATGTTAGTAAGTGCTTGTACCCGAGACCAAGTGGTGTGCTTGATTTTTTCCGTAGCCATCTGCGTGATTATGCTCGTATGTGGTCATGACACTGTAGTACGCGAGTTGTCGAAATTCCGTTTTGACCGTCTTGTCGAAGCCCTGACCAACCTGGGACTTTGGGATCATTTCCGCTCCCTTACTCGTGGTATGTTCCGCTACCAAGACATGGTCTGGTTCGCCTCCGTCATTGGCACTTGCTTGATCGGCACCTCTGCCATGCTTTCTGCAAAACGCGCCTAACTTCATCTTTATCGCACGTCACAAAACATTTTTTTCTCCATACCTATGAACGCACCGAAAACCACCCATCCTGTTGTCCGCGCTACGCTCGGCATCATCGCGCTTGTGCTGGTCGCTTTCCTCGCGAACTGGCTCATTTCTTTGACCTCCTTTGGCACGCGTGGTGCCGATTTCACTGAGGACAAAGTTCATACTCTTAACACTGGCACTAAGTCGATTCTCTCCAAACTCGATGCCCCTGTGACCATTCGCTACTACGCTTCTCGCAAATCCGATGCGATGCCTCGCGAGAGCAAACTTTTTGTTCGTCGCATCGATGACATCCTCAAGGAATACGTCAACCTCGCTAACGATGGCAAACTCCGAGTCGAAAATCTCGACCCGCAGCCCGATACCGACGCTGAGGACAGTGCCAATCTCGACGGCGTGCAAAGCCAGCAAATCAATCAATACGAAAATGTCACCATCGGGCTTGCCATTTCTTGCCTCGATCAAACAAGCACGATCAACATCAATCCCTTCGAGACTCAGAGTCTGGACGAGCAGGAAATGATGTTTGAATACAATCTCTCGCGTGCCATCAGCGAAGTGTCTGCAGTCGAAAAACCAGTCATCGGCATCATGTCAGCACTCACGCTGAAAGCGGCTCCCATGATGATGCCAGGTCAACCACCACAACAAGGATGGTATCTTTACCAACAACTGGCGCAATATTTCAAAGTCGTAGATGTTGAAATGACTGCCACGGAAATTCCTGCCGATGTCAAAGTTTTGCTACTCATTCACCCCGCTGGTATCACACCGGAAACAGAGTTCCTGATCGATCAGTTCATCCTCAACGGGGGAACCGTGATCGCCTGTCTCGATGCCTTTTCCTTTGAAGCAGCGAACTCAGGAGGTGGTAACCCAATGATGGGCGGTGGCGGTGGCATTCCACCAAGCTCCACACTTCCGACCTTGCTGCCAGCATGGAACATCGAGTTCGAGAATAGTCGCACCGTTGCAGACCCATCCTACCGCACCATGCTCCAAGGGAACCGCCCTGGATATGCCATATTAAGTCTGCCGAAAAGCTCCATGCCAGACCAAGAAGATGTCATTACAAAAAACTTGAACGATCTCCTGTTCGTCATCCCTGGTGGCATCACAAACAAAGGCGCTAACGACCTTGCCGCATCCACCATGGTGAAATCATCTCCTCAAGCAGGGCTTGCAGATCCTATGATGGCTTCTCAATTTTCGCCAAATCTGACCATCGGTGATCGCCGATCCTATGATCTCGTGCTCCGCTTGTCAGGTAATTTCAAAACGGCATTCCCTAACGGCAAGCCTGGCCAACAGCCAAGCGAGGAAAATCCAGCCGATAGCAAATCGACTGAATCTTCCTCTCTGAAAGAAGCCGTCAAGCCCGGAACCTTGTTTCTCATCGCCGATACTGATGCCTTCTCCAACCAAGGAGCCTATCGCGCGATGAACTTTGGTGGCATGCAGCAAGTAAGTCCCTACAATGGCAACTCGGTCTTGCTGATGAACATTCTCGACCAAGCTGCCTCGTCATCGGATCTTATTGGATCTCGCAGTCGCGCCTCCATTCGTCGACCATTTACACTCATCAATGAGATGGAGGAGAAGGCGAATGAAAAAGTTAGCGATAAAGTGGAACAGCTTCGCAATCAAGAAAAAGAGGCGATCGAACGCCTCAGCACTCTCCAAGCTGCCAAGTCGAATAGTCGCGATCTTTACGCCTCGCCAGAACAAGAAGCAGAAATCAAAAAACTTCGTGAACAACAAGTTGATTCCGGACGTCAGATCCGCGAGCTACAAAAAGATTTGAAATCGAACAAAGACATGCTCACAGCGCGTATCACCGCATGGAATCTCTTTGCCGTCCCTGCCGCAGTGCTATTCGCTGGTTTTGCTGTTTGGTTCTCCCGTCGTAGATCCTCTCGTGCCCGATGATCCATCCCATCATCTCTATCACTCACTATCTCATTTCCAAAAAAATTACTTCCCACTTATGAACAAGAAATCCGTTACCATTCTCTGGGCTACAGCTCTTCTTTTGGCCATCGGTGTCGCCGTTCTTTCTAGCAAAAAGACCGATAGCGGTAAGGCGAATACCGAGCGAGCACGTGGCGAAACATTATTCACTTCATTCCCCGCGAAAGATGTCGCCAAACTTGCCATTCGCACCGTAGATGGCTCCGTGACTATGGAAAAGAAAGACGGCAACTGGCAAATCGCTGAGCGCGAAAATTACCCTGCCAAAGTCTCTAACATTAACACACTGCTCAGGACCATCGAGGACCTCAAAATCAATAATGCCATTGAAGCTGGCTCTAGTTACGCCAAGCGTTTCGGAGTTGATCTTGATGCCAAACAATCGGAGCAACACGGCACACTCATCGAGATGTCCGATACATCAGGTAATTCGATTGCCCGCATGGTGCTGGGTAAAGAAAGCGATGGGGGAGGGCGGTTTGTGCGCAATGTTGCTGACGAATCAGGTGTTTACGTCACCAGCGAAGCTTTTCCCACAGCGACTTCTAGTGCCAAAGATTGGCTCAATGACGACTTCATCAAAGTCGAAAAAATCACATCTCTTTCGGTCAGTCCTCCAGCTAAGCCAGAGGAAGTTGAATGGAAACTCACCCGTGACGACGATACCGCCGAGTTCACCTTAGACGGACTGAAGCCAGGTGAGACGATCAATGCCACCAACACCAGCGCGCTGAAATCGCTCCTCAACTTTGCACGCTTTCAAGATGTTATGCCGAAAGCGAAACTTGCGGATCACGAAAAAGCCACCGATCGCCGTAAACTCGTCATTGGCACCAAAGATGGCTTCACCTACACCATCACTTTCAGCACCAAGCCTAACGAAGCTCCTCCTTCTGCTTTGGCAAAACCAGAGGATTCTCCACCTGCTGCGGAGGGCGATGCCTTTTACATGACAGTTGCTGTCACAGCAGACATCAAAAAAGAGCGGACAAAAGACAAGGATGAAAAACCAGAGGACGCCAAGTCTAAGGACGAAGCCTACGCCGCAACGGTAAAAACTCTCGAAGAAAAATTGGCTGCCGAAAAAGCTTATGAAGGTCACCTTTACGAGATTTCCAAATATGTCATCGATCCAGTGCTCAAACCTCGCACCGATTTCATCACAGCTGTGGCTCCTACACCCCAAGCCTCTAGTGAACCAGCGCCAATCGGCAATGGACCGATCGAGGCCACCACGCCAGCGATTTCTATCGATGGTCTGCCCACTGGTCAGTAATCCACCATCATCATAAAGGAAAACCCAAGCGGACTGCCATCAAACGCACCGCTTGGGGATAAATGAGGTGTTCTTGTTGCTGAATGCGTTGATGCAAGCAATGTTCATCGTCGTCGGCGTGAACAGGCACTTTTGCTTGAAGAATGATGGGTCCGGTATCCATCCCTGCATCGACAAAATGAACCGTGCAGCCTGCTTCGGTTTCGCCAGCTTCCAGAGCTTGTTTCCATGCTTTCATGCCGGGAAATTTTGGCAGTAATGACGGATGAATGTTCAGCACGCGATCAGCATACATCGAAAGAAATACTGGTTTGATCAATCGCATAAAACCCGCTAAGCACACCAGATCCACACCTGCATCGAGCAAACGTAGCGCCGTTTGCCGCTGCGCTTCTTCTGGAAAGCGGTTCGCATAGCCAAGGCAATCGATCCATTCCGCGGCGATGCCAGCATTTCTTGCATGTTCTAGGATCTTCGCATCGGCGACGTCACTCATCACGACTACGATTTCAGCCTTCAAGTTTCCCGCGCGGATTGCCTCCAGCAAAGCCAGCATATTGGAGCCCGTTCCTGAACCGAGAATCCCTAACCGAATCATGCGCATGCAACGAGACTATGCCTAAGGTCATAGAAAGGGAAAGTTCATATTCTGTCCTATCATCCCGAGATCCAAAGTAAAGCGCCAGACCGCCGCTCTACTTCGGATTTCGGCATGATACTCTTTACGTCTGGGCCAATTTGCCACAGAAGCAAGTTGCCTCAGACACCATTCTTTGCTAAAGAATCCGCCATGGAATCAAAAATCCGCGACATGGCAGTGGAAAACCGCCCACGGGAAAAGATGCAGATGTTAGGTGCCGCAGCACTCTCAAATGAAGAGCTTCTCGCTGTATTTCTCCGCACTGGTGTCAAGGGGCGCAATGCGATTCAAATCGGTGGCGACATGCTACAAAAATTCGGCGGATCTCTCTCGCGCATGGGCAGTGCAGGCCTTGCTGAACTGAAAAAATCCCACGGTCTCGGCCTCGGCAAAGCATCGCAGTTGGTCGCCGCATTCGAACTGGGCCGCCGCGTCGCCATGGAACGAGCTTCGTCGATCGCGTTAGATCGCCCCGATCTTGTGTATGAGCATTTTGCTCCGATGCTAGCCCATTTGCCCAAAGAAAAATTGCTTGTCGTCCTGCTCAATACCCGCCTTCGCCTCGAATCCGTGGTGGAAATCAGCAGCGGTACCGTGAATCAAACCCTTGCCCATGTTCGGGAAATCCTTCATCCGGTCGTGAGCCACAATGCGCATAGCTTTCTGCTCATTCACAATCATCCTTCTGGCGACACCACACCGAGTAGAGCCGATGAAGCACTGACCCGTCGCGTTGTTTCCGCCTGTGAACTGCTGCAAATCAATATCGCCGACCACGTGATCATCGGTCGGCACAACTCGACAACTTCACCTTATTTCTCATTTCGCGAAGCTGGCCTGATTCCCTAACAAAATGTCCCAATTTTTTCTTGGCTGCTTATGAGCGCAAAAGATCGAAGGCGGAATCAACGCAGGCTGACCATAATCCCGATTGATCAAAAGAGAACGATCGATGAAACAAATCGCGGTTAAGGAAAGTAATGACAAGGCTGAGTGGGTGATGCGGTACGATGTGCAGATTTTTTTTACGATCGGCGATACGTTATCAGGCAACAGGGATCACCTCAGGCTTGCACTGGATGAGGAAATGAACTACCACCTGTAAGAATCAATTGAACCACATAACCTATGAGATCATTCATCAAAACAAGAACCCTGATCACTGTCATGGCATTCGCCATGGCCAGCCCGCTGTTTGGCCAAATCCCCGATCTCACCAAGGAGGCAGCATCGATTGATCGCGAACTTACCTACAATCTAGGAGCTACTGGACTGCGTGGTTGGATTTACACGAAGGCCGCAAACAACCTCGATGCAGCGCAAGGCCGCACCACATTGGCCAGTCGGCAAATTTTAGTAACTCACGTCGGGGCGGGGACTCCAGCCGATGGAGTCATCAAAGTGGATGACGTGATCCTTGGAGTGGAGGGTGGACTTTTTAAGAACGATGCTCGAAAAAGCTTCGCATCGGCCATTCAGGCAGCAGAGACGGAGGCGAAAGGGGGTGTAATGAAACTCACAGTGTCACGCGGCGGGCAAGTGCTTCAACTCGAACTCAAACTCGCGGTGTTGGGAACTTACAGCGCTACCGCTCCGTGGGACTGCCCCAAGTCCAAACGCATCCTTGAAGACGCCTGCAAGGTTCTCGAAAAAGAAGAGATGAAAGCTGATTGGGCTGGTCCGATTCAAGGCCTCGCTCTGCTGGCAACGGGTAAGCCAGAATACCTGCCAAAAGTGAAGGAATTCGCCTACAAACTAGCCGCGATTGCTGTGGATCCAGACAAGAAACCTGAAGGATTCGTTTGGGGAGATACTTGGGCATTGAGCAATCGCAGTCTATTCCTCTGCGAATACTACCTCTTGACTCGCGACAAGGCGGTTGTCCCTGCGATCAGCAAAAATACCTTGATGTTGGCCCGAGGACAAAGCATGTATGGCACCTTTGGTCACGGTTTTGCCGCTCTCACCAAGCACGGAAAGTTCAATGGTTCCGTGCCGCCCTACGGTCCCGTAAACATGGCCGGCTTGCCAGCCAACCTTGCCATCGTTTTAGGGAAAAAATGCGGGGTGAAAAGCCCTGAAGTGGATCAAGCCATTCTCCGTGCTGCTGGCTTTTTCGGTTACTTTTCTGGCAAGGGCGCCATTCCTTATGGCGAGCATGAACCGTGGCCGTATCATGAAAACAATGGGAAAAATGCTCTCTGCGCATTGATGTTTGGCGCGATGGGTAATAAGCCGGAGGAGACAGAATTTTTCGCCCGAATGGCCACCGCAGGTTATGCTAACCGCGAGTATGGCCACACCGGTCAGGGTTTCAGCTACCTATGGAGTGCCTTGGGTGCTGCCGTTGGCGGACCAGAAACAGCTTCGGCCTTTTTCCGTAAGGCCTCATGGCATTTCGATCTGGTTCGTCGCTCAGACGGTTCCTTTACCTATGATGGCGGCGAGCAATACAGCCCAGGAAAAACCGATGACAATACGTATTTTGGAAATAGCAGCTACAGTGGCCTAAGCCCAGCTGCGACCTATGTTCTCACTTATGCATTGCCCTTGAGGAAACTGGTCATCACCGGGCGAGATGCAAATGCAAAATCTTGGCTCGATAAGGAACAAGCAACTCGCACCGTTGCTTCTGGGAATTTTGATCTGGATCGTCGGCAAATGACTCCCAAAGAATTAGTGGCGGCATTCAGCGATTGGTCGCCCATCGTCCGTAGTTGGGCGGCAGATGAACTAGCAAAACGACCAGAAGCAACAAGCATGGTCGCCGAGTTGATCAAACTTGCCGAGGGAAATGATGTGCACAAAATCCAAGGCGCCTGCGAAACACTCGGTCTAATCAATACCCCCGATGCTTTGCCCATTTTGGTCAAAAACCTTTCTCACTCAGATCGCTGGGTTCGCTACAAGGCAGCTCAAGCCATCCGCAATATGGGTGGCACTGCCAAGCCTGCGCTGGAAGGAATTCTCAAGGCACTCGTGCTCACAGCAGAACCATTGTGGCCGATTCGCTGGGAGGATCCTGTGCAGTTTGCTCAAGGCCAACTTGCCGCTGCTGTTTTCAGCGGACCGCTCAAGGATGAGGTCAATCAAATGGATGCCGATCTTCGCTACGCAGCGATCCGCTCGATCACGACAAATCCCGATGGTATGGCGCGTGCGACGCTGCGGAATTTCTTCGAAAATCAACTCAGCGAGGAAGACGTGATCGCGCTTGCCCCTGCCATCATTGCCGCAGTCGAGAATCCGAGCCCTGCGGACACCATGTTCAACAATGAAATTCGCATGGCAGGCTTGAACGCATTGGCCAAATACCATTTCAAGGAATGCCTCCCCGCCGCAGCTGATCTAGCGTTCAGTCAAGGTGGTCACGGCAGCGAAAGCCGCACTGGTGAGATTATGAAAATCATCGCGAGTTATGGATCTGCTGGCAAATCGCAAATTCCCGCACTCCGAAAAGTCATCGCGAATTTCAATGCAGATACGGAACGTGGAGATTTTCCTGGATCGTTGAATCTTGTGCGCGTTGGCGCGATAGAAGAAACCATTCGTGCGATCGAAACGGCGACCACACAGCCGAAATTGCGGAGTATCAAGCGGTGATTCATGACGGGTCGATCCAAATGATCAATCATACCAAGGGAAAATGAATACCCGCCTTATTCTGCTGATCTATCTGTTCAGTTGGTGTGCTTTCGGAAACACTACATACTTGGTGGATCCAGTGGCCGGAGATGACACGAATCCTGCGGGCAAGCCCTGGAAAACCTTTGGCCGATTGAATGCCGTAACATTGGTGCCGGGTGACATGGTGTTGATTTCACCTGGTGTGCAGCAAGAAACCCTCAAACCTACGGGCGAGGGATCGGTGGAAAATCCCGTTGTTATCAAATTCCTGCCGGGCGTGCATACCATTGGCATGAACAAGGTAACAAGAAAACAACTCTTCATTTCGAATTCGATTGATTCTACCGAACCGATACCGATCGGGATCATGTTGAGCCAAGTCAAACATTTTCACTTGCAAGGCGGAGGCGTCGATGGTGCGGGCAAAACCACTCTGCTTTACGATGGTAGAATGATGCAAATTCTCAACGAGAACGCTCAGGACATCGAATACAGTGGACTGGTCATCGATATGAAACGCACCGCGGTTTCCGAAATCCGAGTGCTGGAGGCGCAGGAATCGACAGTGGTGGTGCAAGTTGCCGAGGGTTCCGACTATCAGCTCGAGGATGGCAAATTTCTCTGGCGGGGTGACTGGCTAGGCGGTGTCTTACTAACGCAGCAACTCGATCTAAAAACTGGTGCGTGCCAGAGAAGAGGGAAGCCACGCGGTTGGACGTCAGCGGGGCAGACCGAAGCCAAGGCCACGGATCTGGGCGGTCGCAAGGTGAAACTCGAATTTCCCTCTGGCACCAGTGGTTTGATTTCGGGACACCAATACCATTTTCGTAACGTGAGCCGAACCATGTGCAGTATGCACAGCACCCGAAGTGCGCGGATTACGTTTCGCGATTGTGAGGTCAATGCCTTACCCTCGATGGGGTTTGTGAGCCAGTTCACTGAAACCATGACGTTTCAACGCGTGAATGTCATCCCTCCTGCCAATACAATACGAACCTGTCCTGCTTGGGCCGATATTTTTCAGTTCTCCAATTGCAAGGGCGAGATCCTCGTCGATTCTTGCCGACTTTCCGGCATGCAGGATGATGCACTCAATTGTCACGGAACCTACCTTCGCATTGTTGAAAAAGTCAATGATCTACAATTGTTAGTCCGCTATATGCATCCGCAAACGTATGGTTTTGCGCCCTATGTGGCAGGAGATGAAATCGCGGTGATGAATGCTCAGACGATGCGAGAATATCCCGGAAATCCAGGCGCACAGGTAAAAGAGGTGGAACGAGTCAACGACAAAGACTGGCGGATCACCCTGAATGGCTCGATCCCTGATTTTCAAGAGCACGATGTCTTCGACAACATCACTTGGAACCCCAATCTCATCGCGCGTAACAATCACGTCAGTCATAATCCAGTTCGTGGGTTTCTACTGGGCACACGAGGGAAAATCATCGTGGAAAAAAATGTTTTTGATCGTTGCAACATGTCTGGGATCTTGGTGGAGGGCGATGCCGTCAAGTGGTTCGAGTCGTCTCCGATCCGAGATCTGATGATCAACAGCAATCGTTTTATCGACTGCGGGATAGAGATCTCGACCACGGTGCGGGAGCCAAAGCAAGCCGAGCCCGTGCACCAGAATATTCGCATCATCAACAACACTTTTGAAAACGCTGGCGTGTCTGCCAAAGCCGTAAGAGGATTCGTCGTCAGAGGCAATTCATCGCTTCACTCTCCCATGAAGCTTGACGTGCAGCCATCTTGCAGCGAGGTCCTAAGGGAATAGGCAATTTCCACCATGTGCGTTGTATCGCGATTCTGTTGTAGTCTATATCAATCATGTCGGGCAGCAGTCCGACATCAGATACTGCTTCAGTCCTGATCACTGATCACTCCACACTATACACTTATTCCGCCACCAACGGACGCCTCGGAGTCGTCAGTTCCCAGACCATCGGTTCTGCAGATACCCAAGACTTCATCTACGGTTACGAAACCAACAGCAATCTCCTCAAAACCACCCAATCTTTCACCAACAACAACTTCAGCAGCAAGAGCGGCACAGGTATCCAACAAGTCACCAACACCTACCAAACCAATCGAGATGCATTATTGACAAAATCCAACACCCGAGGTAATGATGACAGCATCATCAGCTCTGTGAACTACACCGTCAACAACATCGGTCAAAGAACCAACGCCACTCGCAGCGGAGTTGCTACGAACAGCACCACGCGGGGCTACGATGCCCTAGGCCAAGTCTCCTATACAGAGGGACAGTTAGTTTGCATCGGCGATGGATATGCCGACTTGTATGGCGAAGCGACGGGCGATATCCGAGTTAGAGCACAAGTTGGTGTTAGATGGTATTACAAGTTGAGGGGGGCTTCTAAACTGGATGAAAAATGGCTTATCAACATTCCTGATAAATCCATTATAGGTGGCTCTGGTGGCGAAAAAATGGAGAAGCTTGTGACGATTATAACTTGGTGAGATAATGAAAAAATTTTGTACAGTCTTTAATTCATTTATTTTAATTTCAATCTTTTTATTAATGTTTTTTTCATCTCATGGTAAAGATGATTTAATACCTATGATGATAATATTTTTTTACATGGCACTATTTTCTTATATACTTTTGCTTATATTTTCGAAAAACCAAGTCAAATCTATTAAGTTGATACTTTCGGGTTTTCAACGTTTCCCCGTTTTAAATGTAGTAACCACAGGTCTTTATTTTTTTTGTATGGGTATTTTTTGTGTAGTAATTTATTATTGGAAGACCTTTTTCACATGAATCATCTCTGGGGGCAGTCCGCGCATGGTAACATTTTGAATTTCTGTTAACCTAACAAATCATTGATTTGGCATAACGATGATTGATAGAAAAGGTGGATCTATAAAGTTAATTTCTAAAAAAGGTGGTTATCCATTTTTAGTATTTGAAAATCGTCAATCTAGTGATTGAATGAGTCTCTTCCGTGGTAACAATCGAACGGAGCGAATGAGGTTTGTGCTCAATGACAGAATTGTTCTATTCCCAGCGTAGACGACCAGAACCCATGCAATACAGAGGCAATCCTTTCTTTTTTTCTAACACGAAATTCCTGTTCTGGTTCGTTATTTTCGTTGTGATTTCTTGCAATCCTTCGTGGGCAGCTGAGATCATCATCAAGGATCAACAAAACATGGACTGTTTTGTTTATGCTCCAGATAAGATCGACCCTGCTGTCACCTATCAACTTGTTGTCGGTGTTCACGGAGCAGGTGGCAAAGGAAATGGCGCAGCTGGTATGAAACCTTGGGCAGAACGGGGAGATGTGGTCGTGATCGGTCCGTCGTTTGTGACTCAAGGTGATCGTCCTTACCAAAGCGGCGATGGAATCCATGCCGAGAAACTCATCGGCTTGTTTGAGACGTTGAAGAAAACCTATAAACTGCGGGATAAAATGTTTCTCCACGGATTTTCTGGCGGTAGCCAGTTTACCCATCGGTTTACCATGCTGAATCCCCAAGTCGTCTGTGGTGTTTCATCTCATTCTGGGGGATCTTGGGCGACGGATAACTACGGACAGATGAGCGCAAAAGCGAAAGAGATTCCTTTTGCGATATCCTGTGGTGAAAAAGATGTTGCCAAATCTTTCCCCGACGCTCCATTCAACCGGCTCGAATGGTATCATCGATTTGAGAAAGAGATGGCGGATGGTAAGTTCTGTTACATCGGAGGCACATGGCCAGGTGTCGGGCACAACATATCTGCTCCTGCTTGGGATCTCGCCAAACAATGTTTCCAAGTCGCCACGGGACTTTCTGGTCAATCAGCCACAGAAGAAGTAGTTATCAGCGATGCCTGGAAAAATTTGAAACCGATGGCTAAAAAAAATCAATCGACAAACACCAAGACTAAAGCTGCGAATGTCGTCAATCGAGCAGACGTTGATAAAATCATTGCTGCTGCTTTCAAAAAAGCTGACACTGAAAAAATTTCAAACGAGTTATTGATCGGATTTATGAAAAAATATCCGCCAGCGCTTTGGAAAGATAAGCCCGGTGCCGAAAAATTGTTAGAACAATGCAAGTCGGCGGCCAATGCATGGCAGGCCGCTGCGAAACAGAAAAACATGTGGAATGATTCCTTGAAGGCGCAATTTTCTCAGTTCGCGGCGGGTCTAGACATGTAAATACTTCGCATGGATGAACTGTCGGCATGGTTGGTGATGAATCATTTTTCCCCAGAAAGCATGGGATTTCCCATTTTTGATCAAATTCTCTCGCATGGTTTGAGTTTTTCCGGCGTTCATCCCGAGCCGAAGTTGAGTGCCAGGAAGTTGCAGTCAGGCTTTGAATGGCAAGGAGTTTCATGGCTACAGTGGGATACATCGAAAGATGCTATCCCAAGGTCTGAAAAATCACTGCGAGTCAAATGATGGGGGCGATATTCTTCGGCATTCGGATTCAATCTTTTGCACCGGCTCAGGAGCATATTGACAATATGACCAATCTCAGTGAAATTGTGCTGGTCGAAAAACCGTATCATACGATCATGATGCTTCTTCGAATCCTTGGGTGATGCAAAATTCCCTTTTCAGCAAGTAAAGTATGAATTCTTCTCGATTTATCGCTATTTTCCTGTCTCTGACCTTCGCGGTGCTTCAAGCTGAAGTGACCGAGTCAACTAGTGCCGCAAAGATCGAGTTCAATCGCGACATACGACCGATTCTCTCGGATGCATGTTTTCATTGTCATGGGCCGGACAAAAACACACGCGAGGCGGGACTACGGCTCGATCTTCGTGAGGAGGCCGTAAAGGAGTCAGAATCGGGCCAGTTCCCCATCGTGCCAGGGCATCCAGAAAAGAGTGATATCATTCGCAGGATTCTGACCGATGACATGGACGATCTCATGCCGCCGGCCAATTCGCACAAAGTGCTGACCCGTGAGCAGATCGAAAAATTGAAGATGTGGATCGTCCAAGGGGCTGAGTATCAGATTCACTGGGCTTTTGTGCCACAAAAAAAATCTGCCGTTCCTGCGGGTGTTCATCCGGTGGATCATTTCGTAGATCAACGTCTCGCCAAAGCGGGGCTCACTCCGAGTCCTACCGCTACCCAGGAAGCGCTCATTCGTAGGCTCTATCTAGATCTCACAGGACTGCCCCCGTCACACAAGCAGATCGACGCCTTTCTTGCGGACACTTCCACCGATCGCTGGCAGAAAGTGATCGATACTCTTATGGATTCCCCGCATTTCTCCGAGCGTATGGCTATGCCATGGCTCGATGCGGCGCGTTATTCGGACACTCATGGATATTCTATCGACGACCACCGTGATATGTGGGCTTGGCGTGATTGGGTCATCCACGCCTTCAAGAATAACCAACGTTACGACCAGTTCCTGATCGAGCAAGTCGCAGGTGATCTCATCCCAAATGCCACGCCCGATCAAATTGCAGCTACCGGATTCCTGCGCAATAGCATGAACACCCATGAGGGCGGAACCATTGCCGAAGAATATCGCGTGAATTACACGGTCGATAAGGTCGATGCTGTTTCCACGGCCATGCTCGGCCTCACGATGAAGTGTGCCCAGTGCCACGACCACAAATTCGATCCAATTTCCCAGAAGGAATTTTTCCAGATGTATGCCTTTTTTAATACCTCCTCGGAAGCAGGCAAAGGAGCGACTAATGCAAGTTCTCCACCGGTGATGAATTACAAATCTCCGCTTGGCGATGGAGGAATGGAACGGCTCAAAGCACGCATCGCCGAGCTAGAGCATTTCAAGGCAAATCCACCAGCAGATCTTGCGGATTTTGTGAAGCAACAAGGGAAATCCCTCGAAAAAGAACTCCATAAAACAGTCAATGAGGAGATCAAAGTGCTAAAACGCGATCTGAATCGCGGACACACTTCGGTGATGGTAATGAATCACCAGCCCAAACTGCGCAAAACTCACATCCTTACGCGTGGCGCTTATGACCAACCTGGCGACGAAGTGACGGCTGGAGTCCCTGCCGTTTTGCCTACGCTGGAGCCCATAGCAAACCCGACACGCCTCGAACTTGCGCGTTGGATGACCCGTCCGGATCATCCGCTCACCGCGCGCGTCGCCGTGAACCGGATGTGGCAAATGGTCTTCGGGCGCGGCATTGTCGAGACTGCTGGCGATTTCGGCAATCAAGGCTCATGGCCCACACATCCAGAGTTGTTGGATTGGTTGGCTGTCGATTTCGTGGAGCACGGCTGGGACATGCGCCATTTACTAAAAACCATCCTAACCTCGGAAACGTACCGTCGCTCCGCAGTTTCCTCGCCAGAGCATCTGGAGAAAGATCCACGCAATGAACTGCTCGCCCGCTCACCACGCACCCGCCTGCCTGCTGAAGTCATCCGCGACCAAGCACTCGCCGTCAGCGGCTTGCTCAATCTCGCTATCGGCGGCCCTGGTGTCCACCCACCGCAACCGGATCTCTGGCGTGAAATCAGCCACTTCGGCTACGAAGGACATCCATTCACCGCGCAGATGTTCGTCCCAGGACTCGGGGAATCGATCTACCGCCGCAGCCTTTACACCTTCTGGAAACGCACCTCTCCGCCGCCATTACTCGCGCTTTTCGATGCTCCTACCCGCGAGACTTGTGCCGTTGTGCGCGGCGCAACCAACACGCCTTTGCAGGCATTGGTCGTGATGAACGAAAAACAGTTCGTAGAGGCAGGTATTGCCCTCGGACAGCGCATGATCAACGAGGGCGGTCCATCCGCAACATCGCGGCTTACTTTCGGTTTCAGCCTCACCACAGGTCGCGATCCTAAGCCAGAAGAAATGGCACTGCTGGAAAAATCCCTGACCCGCCATCTGGAACGTTACGCGAAAAACGATGCCGATGCGAAAGCCCTCGCTGGCACCCCCGAACAAGCCGCCTACGCCATTCTCGGCTCCACCCTCATTAACCTCGACGAATTCATCAACCGACCATGAACCCTATCGAACAATACTGCAACGCCCTTTCCCGCCGCAGCTTCCTCGGTCTCACCGGACTCGGCATCGGCACTATGGCAGCCCGATCGCTGCTCGCCGCTGATACGAAATCAATGGTTGGCGGCGGTGTCACTGGCTCCTCCCATTTCGCGCCTAGTGCAAAGCGTGTCATTTACCTTTTCCAATCTGGCGGCCCATCGCACATCGACCTTTTCGATTACAAACCGCACCTGGAAAAAGTTCACGGTGAGGATTTGCCAGACTCGATACGAAAAGGCCAGCGCCTTACTGGTATGACTTCTGGGCAGAAAAATTTCCCCGTCTGCAAAAGCCTCGCACGCTTCGAGCAGCGTGGCCAGAGTGGTCAATGGATCAGCGACCTTCTGCCTTACACGTGCAAAGTGGCAGACCACATGGCGGTGATCCGCTCAATGCACACCGAATCGATCAACCACGATCCTGGTATCACATTTATCAACACTGGTTCGCAATTCCCCGGCAACGCGAGCATGGGTTCTTGGGTATCCTACGGACTCGGCAGTATGAACGAGAATCTGCCTTCGTATGTCGTCCTGGTATCTCAAGGTACTGGCAAAAATCCTGATCAGCCGATCTTTTCTCGACTCTGGGGTAGCGGTTTCTTGCCATCGAACCACCAGGGTGTTCAATTCCGCAGCAGTGCCGACCCTGTCCTTTACCTTAACGATCCCGCTGGGATCAACCGCACTGACCGTCGCGCGATGCTCGACGATCTCTCCTTGCTCAACCACATCCGCCACGACGAGATGTCGGATCCCGAAATCCTAACCCGTATCAGCCAATACGAAATGGCCTTCCGCATGCAGACCTCGGCACCAGAACTGGCGGATCTGTCCGATGAACCGGACTGGGTCTTCGATCTCTATGGTCCGGATTCGCGAAAACCCGGCACCTATGCCTACAACTGCCTCCTTGCGCGCCGCATGGCCGAGCGCGGCGTTCGATTTACTCAACTTTTCCACCGTGGCTGGGATCAACATATCGAGCTTCAATCGCATCTCTCCAATCAGTGCCGCGACACCGATCAGCCCACCGCGGCGCTCATCACCGATCTTCAGCAACGCGGCATGTTAGAAGATACGCTCATCATCTGGGGTGGTGAGTTTGGGCGCACCGTTTACAGTCAGGGAAAACTTGGTGCCGGTCGCGATCACCACGGGCGCTGCTTCAGCACGTGGGTCGCTGGCGGCGGCGTGAAAGGCGGCGTAAGCTACGGTGTTACCGATGATTACTCCTACAACATCGTCGAAAACCCGGTCCACATTCGCGACCTCAACGCGACGATCCTGCATTGTCTCGGCATGGATCACAATCGTTTCACTTACCGTTTTCAGGGGCTCGACCAGAAGCTCACAGGTGTCGAACCAGCACATGTCGTGAAGGGGATTCTTGCATGAAGTCGTGCTGGAAGATGGCGATTCAGCAGATGATAGGAATCCATTTCAGGATGTCCATCAACTTGCTCAAACTGTAAAAAAGTGTTGGTTTGATTCCCCAATCTACGATTCACTAGCACCTGATGTTCACTGCCTCATTTGACACCCAAGCCGCCGAACGCGTGATGCGTGAGGCATACGGAATCGAAGGCCAGGCGAAACAACTGGCTGGCGAGTATGATCTCAACTTCGCCATCACGGCGGGCGATCAACGATGGCTGCTGAAGATCGCCTGGGTCGAAGCGGAGCGCGGGGAGGTGGAGTTTCAAAACTTGGTTCTGGAACATGTGGCCGCCCATCTCGATGGCGAGTCGCTGCCGGTGCAGCGGGTGTTGCCGGATCAATCTGGACGGCAGATTGTTGAGCTTGCCACGGATTCCGGTGTGCGGCTGGCGCGGGTGCTTTCCTATCTGGAAGGGCGGATGCTGGCGTCTGTGACACCGCATTTCCCGGAATTGCTGGAGAGCCTCGGTGCCACGGTGGCTCGGGTGGATCGGGCGCTGGAAGGTTTTTCCCACCCCATGGCGGAGCGTGAGTTCAAATGGAATCTCACGCAAAGCGATGGCATGATACCGAAGCTGGAAAACATCGCGAACCCCGCACGACGCGCCATCGCCGCACGACATTTTGAAACATTCGTCACTGCTCTGAAGCCTCGTTTGGCGGAGCTTCCCAGCGGTGTCATCCATGGCGATGCGAATGATTACAACATCGTGGTCACCGGCTCCGGTCGCGAGGCGCGCGTGGCCGGCTTGATCGACTTTGGCGATGCGATGGAATCGCCCTTGGTCTGCGATCTGGCGATCGCTCTAGCCTACGCGATGTTAGGAAAGTCCGATCCCATCGCGTCCGCCGCCCATGTGGTGCGCGGTTACCACGCCGTGCGCCCCCTGAGCGATCTCGAACTTGAGCTGCTCTATCCGCTCGCCCTCACCCGCCTCACCGTGAGCGTGACCAACAGCGCGACGGAACAACGCCTGCGTCCGGACGATCCTTACATCATCATCTCGGAAGCACCGGCATGGAATTTGTTAGAAAAATTCGAGACCGTTCACGTCAATTATCCCCATTACGTCTTTCGCGCCGCCTGCGGGCTCGAACCCGTTCCTCACAGCACGCGCATTCGTCATTGGTTGGCGCTTCATCAGGAAGCGATTGGCTCTGTGGTGGAAGCGGACTTGCGTAGCGTGCCCTTGGAGGTGCTCGATCTCAGTGTCGGCAGCCTCGATCTAGGGCTGGCGGATGAAACTGACACGACGGAAAAATTTTCCTCGTGGATCAATGATCGTCTGGAACGGGCGGGAAATGTCGTGGGCATTGGCCGCTATGGCGAGGCAAGGTTGTTCTATCAATCGGACGATTTCAAGACGCTCGGTGAAAACGGTCCGGAGGATCGCACGGTGCACCTCGGCTTGGACGTGTTCATGGCGGCGGGATCGGTAGTGAGAGCTCCGCTGGCAGGAGTGGTTCATGGCATTTCCAACAGCCAAGCGCGGCTGGATTATGGGCCTTGTGTCATCCTTGAACATCATGTGGATGACGGCCAACCGCTCACCTTCTTCACGCTTTACGGCCATCTGAGCGGCGCATCGCTGGAGCGTTTGAAAATTGGGCAAATCATCGAAAAGGGCGAGGTCATCGGCGAACTGGGAGAAGCCTGTGAAAATGGCGACTGGCCGCCGCACCTGCACTTCCAGATCATCGCGGATCTGCTGGGCATGCAGGGAACTTTCCCCGGCGTCGCACGGCCGAGCGATCAAGAGGTTTGGCAAAGCCTCTCACCGGATCCGAATCAAATCACCCGGATTCCGTCACGGTATTTTCCGAGTGCGCCGCTAAGTGGCACGGAAATCTGGATGCAAAGGCGGGCGCGCATTGGCAGGAATCTCGCGATTTCCTACCGCCGTCCGGTCAACATCGTTCGGGGCGAGGCGCAATACCTGTATGACGAAAAAGGCCAGCGCTATCTGGACTGCTACAACAACGTGCCGCATGTCGGACACAGCCATCCACGGGTGGTGCGTGCCGTTCAGCGACAGATGGCGGTATTGAACACCAACACCCGTTACCTGCATGAAAACCTGGTGCGCTATGCCGAGCGGCTCACCGCAAAACTGCCTTCACCGCTCTCGGTCTGTTACTTCGTCTGTTCCGGCAGCGAGGCTACAGAGCTGGCGTTGCGCCTCGCCGAGGCACACACCGGGCAGCGCGACTTGATCGTCAGCGACCATGCCTACCACGGCCACTCCAGCACCTTGATCGATATTTCGCCCTACAAAGCCGAGGGCCCCGGTGGACGCGGTCTTCCCGGCTGGGTTCACAAGGCGCAGGTGCCGGACGATTACCAAGGCATTTTCAAACGCGGCGAAGCCAACATCGGTGAACGTTACGCGGCGGAGCTCGATGGTATCCTTGAAAGCCTTCACGCACAGGGGCGCGGCCTGCGGGGTTTCATCATCGAATCAATCCAAAGCGTCGGCGGGCAAATCGTGCTGCCGGAGGGGTATCTCAAGGCCGTCTATCAAAAGGTGCGGGCGGCTGGTGGTGTCTGCATCGCCGATGAAGTGCAGACCGGCTTTGGTCGCATCGGTTCGCATTACTGGGGCTTCGAGCAGCAGGGCGTGATCCCCGACATCGTGGCCATGGGCAAGCCGATGGGCAACGGCCATCCGCTGGCTGCCGTCGTCACAACGCCGGAAATCGCGGCATCGTTTGACAATGGCATGGAGTTTTTCGCCACCTTTGGCGGAAATCCGGTTTCCTGTGCGGCGGGCATGGCCGTGATGGATATCGTCGAGGAGGAAAACTTACAGGCTCATGCGTGGGAACTCGGCAAGTTTCTGATGGATGGCTTGCGTGAACTCCAAGCGCAACATTCCGTGATCGGCGATGTGCGCGGCCTTGGGTTGTTCAACGGCATCGAACTCGTGCTGGATCGCGAAACGCGGAAACCCGCGCCGCAACAGGCCGCCTACGTGGTGAACCGCTTGCGCGATTTCCGCATCCTCACCGGAACCGATGGCCCCCATCACAATGTCATCAAACTGCGCGGCCCGATGGTTCTAACAAAATCCGACGTGGAAGAATTTTTGACAATCCTCGACCGGATCTTGCACGAGGATGCCGCCCAAGCTTGAACCAACACCTTTACGAAACATGACAAAACCCCACCTCTGGCTGCGCGATGAAACCAAGCCGCACGAACGACGCACGGCGCTCACGCCGAACCATGCCAAGATCCTTCTGGACGCAGGCTTCAAGGTCACGGTGGAACACTCGACGCTACGATGTTTCGCGGATGCGGATTACATCGCGATCGGCGCGGAAATGCAGCCTGCCGGATCGTGGATCGATGCCCCGCGTGAAGCCATCATTATGGGAATCAAGGAGCTTCCCGATGAGCCGGCGGCATTGATCCATCGCCACATTTTTTTCGCCCATGCCTACAAGGGTCAGGCGGGCTGGGAGTCCACTGTCCGCCGTTTCAAGGATGGGGGAGGGAGCCTGCTCGATCTGGAATTCCTGGTCGATGACCGGGGTCGCCGGGTCGCCGCCTTCGGGCGCTGGGCGGGGTTTTCCGGTGCCGCTCTTGCCGTCGATATCTGGGCGCATCAACAAGTTCACGGCACTGCAGCATTTCCCGCCGTGCGGATGGTGCGGGATGAAACCGAACTGCTGGTCGGTCTCCGCGAGCGCTTGCTGACCGCCACGAAAGCCAAGGGTCGTGCGCCACGGGCCATCGTCATCGGTGCCGGTGGCCGCTGTGGGTCAGGTGCGCTGGATCTTTTCAGGAAGCTCGATGTGCCATCGGAAAATCTAACACTCTGGGACATGGCCGAGACCGCAAAAGGCGGCCCTTTTATCGAGATCCTGGAACATGACATCTTCGTCAACTGCGTGCTGGTTGAGGGCGGCATGAAA
>JAIYDP010000021.1 GCA_027487435.1 Verrucomicrobiaceae bacterium
GACGGGCTGTCCCGCTGCGAGAGTGCGCCCTCCCCCCCCCCCTCCTTGACTTGAAGCTCTCTGCCTCCCCGGCTCGTCTTCTTCTACCGGCCGCAGCCCCTGCACCCCGTGCGCGGCGGGCCGCTATCAGCCCGCTGCTGCCGAAACGACTTGCATCGCCTGCACGAGCGGCTTCACAACCGCCTCAACAGGGGCCAACTCCTCCTCCTTGTGCAGACGTTCTCACCCCCCCCCCCTCTCCTCACCCATTTTAGAAATGTGCAGCCCAGGGACGTTTTCCGCCGACGGGCTCTCGCCGTGCACGGCGTGCCGCTTCGCGAGTTTTACCTCCTTCTCCCGCGCCACCTCGTGCATGCCGTGCCCCTCAAATACAAACACCTCCTCCACGGGCGCCACGTCGTCCTCCGCTTGTGTCAGCATATGCGCCGCCGGGTCGTTCTCGTCAACGGGTCTCGCCCCCTGCACGTCCTGTCCTATCGGGTCCTTCTCCACCGCGCCGGGGTCGAGGACTTGCTCGCCCTGCCCCAGTGGCACCACAACAGTTGGCCTCGGCTCACTCTCGGCCTCGGACTGCAGAAGTACCCCCCCCCCAGTCTACTTCCATTCCCTTGACTCGCTAAGGCGAATGCCCTGCCGGAACTTACTCCACAAACGGTTATTCCCCCTGCACTCCGTGCCCGATTGGGCAGTACTCCACCGCCTCCCTCGCCCGCTCCTGCTCGGCCTGCCCGACTGGCCAAACCACGGCCGTTGTGGGTTCAAACTCCTCCTCCCTCTGCCGCACCCGCTGCACGCAAGGCCGTTTTTCAGCCACAGGTCTTGAGCCCTGCTCCGCCTGCCCCGTTGGCACCTATGCGACCTCAACAGGCGCCACGCAGTGCATGGCATGCCCTGCCAATCAAACCACCGCATCGACAGGCTCCACGTCACTGAGCAGCTGCGCCAATCGCTGCGCGGCCGGACTATTCTCTTCCAGCGGGTTTGTGCCGTGCAGCCCTTGTCCTCAAGGGTCCTTTTCGAACGGCTCAAGCCCTTCCACTTGCTCACCATGCCCGTCCGGCGCCTCAACTGCTGGGCAAGGCTCTTCTTCTTCGTCTGCATGCATTCGTAAGCCCACCCCCCCTCTGCAGTTCAGCCGATGACCTCGCAGCAACTTGCCGTCCCGGCCAATTCTCCTCCAGCGGCTTCGTCCCTTGCATGGACTGCCCCTTGGGGACATTCGCCTCGGCCGCAGGCACAACCGCATGCGCGTCCTGCCCCTCCGGCACGTCCACAGCCTCAACAGGAGCAAACTCATCGTCCATTTGCAGCCCCCCCTGTTCCATGGGCAGCTACTCGCCCTCAGGACTTGAACCATGCAACCCCTGCCCCCTTGGCACTTTCCAACCCTCCACCCGCTCCACCACCTGCACTGCCTGCGAGAATGGCACCTCCACACTTGCCATTGGTTCCACAGCCTCATCCCAATGCCTTGGTGCAAGCAAACCTTCGTTCCCTCACCTTCCAGCTATTTGCAGGCCTGGTTATGCCTCTTCGAGTGGCTTCCAGCCCTGCAGTCCATGCGCCATCGGCCGCTATGCAACAGCGCCGCAGGCGACGTGGTGCTCGGCGTGTCCCGTCGGTCAGACGACCCCATCTGTTGGCTCAACAAGCCCATCACAATGTGGATGTACACCCCCCCCCTCTGCAGCTAATCCTGTCTCCAGTGCCCTGTGCATGGGGCTCCTTCTCGTCGACAGGTCTTCAGCCTTGCAGCGCCTGCCCTATTGGCACTTTCCAAGCGAGCGGGTCAGCGACCGCATGTATTGCCTGTCCGCCGGGCCATACAACTCTCATCATGGGCGCCACGACTTCGCTTGAGTGCAGGGGTACTTGGCTTCAATTTCTTGAACTCTGATTGGCTTCAGCGTTCTGTCCACCTGGGTCTTTCTCCAACAACGGCCTTAGTCCATGCACTGAGTGCTTCTACGGGACTTACCAGCCTGGCAATGGCTCGACTTCCTGTATCGCCTGCCCAGATGCCAAGGTCACGCTGCGCACCGGTGCCACAGCGCTATCTGAGTGCCGAGGTTGAGGCTTGTCGAGGGGATTGTGCTGACAGACTCAGCGTATTGTCCGATTGGAAGCCACTCGACGACAGGGGTTGAGCCGTGCAATGAATGCCCGCTTGGGAGCTACCAGGAATCACCGCACTCAACTTCCTGCAGCCCCTGCCCCGCCGGTTACACCACCGCTGCCCCTGGTGCCATCTCTTCTTCCTCTTGCAGAAGTACGCACATGACGTTGACTTGATTGTCTGATCCCAAAGTACCTTGCCCCGCTGGGTCTTTCAGTGAAAACGGCGTCTTTCCATGCATTCCCTGTCCCAGAGCGACCTATCAACCCGACGTGCGCCGCACATCCTGCATTAGCTGCCTTCCCACCCTCTCCACCGCCTCCACGGGCGCGTCATCTGCTGCACAGTGTGTCGGTGCGACTTGCAAACCCTTCCTTTCTCATCTCCCAACAGCTGCGTGCGAAGCGGGTTCTTTCTCCCCCACTGGCTTGGCCCCCTGCTCTGGCTGCCCTCCCGGGACGTACTCCACCGCGCCGTCGTCAACTTCTTGCAATGCCTGTCCATCCGGCCTAACCACCCTCACGGCTGGCTCTCGCTTCGGATCAGATTGTAGAGGTGAAATATTTCCAGCTCATTCGTCACTCACAGCACAGCCGTTTGTGAGCCTGGCACCTCCTCTGCAGATGGCCTCTCCCCTTGTGTGCGCTGCGGCGTTGGCTCTTATCAGAATGCATCCCGTGCCGTATCTTGCGTGCCCTGCCCCGCTGCCACCACCACCGAAGGCGCAGGCTCAACATCCTTGTCCGCTTGCAGAAGTCTCCCCCCCTCTCCATCACATCACCCTGCAGCCTTCTGCCCTGCCGGTTCCTCCTCCGCCTCTGGCCTCTCCCCCTGCAGTGAGTGCCTCGCGGGCTCGTTTTCCGCCTCCCCCGGCGCAACCTCTTGTGCCACCTGCTCCGAGGGTTCAACCACTGAAGCTCCCGGTGCATCGTCAGCCAGCAGCTGCAGGGGTACTGCTTTTCATGGGCGCGTGCTCATTTCTTGCAGCGATTTGTCCGCAAGGAAGCTTTTCCCCCGATGGCCTGGCCCCTTGCGCGGAGTGCCCAAGGGGGTCGTTTTCTGCCGCCCCCCGTTCAACTTCGTGTGCACCCTGCCCGGCAGGCTCGACCACGCTCGCGCCGGCATCCACCTCAGCCGAAAGTTGCAGAAGTACCTGCCCTCCCCATTCGTTTCCAGCTTTCATGATTTTATGTTTTCGAAACGCTTTGTCTAACTTCGCCTTCCCTTCCAGTCTTGTGCGCAGCGGGAACGTTTTCAGCAAATGGTGTGCGGCCTTGCAGCGATTGCCCCATTGGGAGTTTCTCCAGTGAAGGTGGGGCAACCTTCTGTGATGGATGCCCCTCCGGCAGCAGCACCGTGACGGTCGGGTCAACAGCATCTGTGCACTGCCTGGGTATCAAACAGAGATGGGCCCTTGCTTAAATGTACAGGCTTTTGCCCGGCGGGGTCTTTCTCTTCAACTGGTCTCAGCCCCTGCGCGCTGTGCCCCAACGGCACCTTCTCTTCGTCCTCCAGCGCAACTTCCTGCACATCCTGCCCCATCGGTCTCTCGACCCTCCATCCTGGAGCAACGTTACCCAACAGCTGCATAGGTATCCCGTCCGTCACTGCCCTCACTGCCAAGCTCTCTGCCCGGTCGGATTTTTCTCGGCCTCTGGCCTCCAACCGTGTTCAAGTTGCCCTATTGGGGCATTCGCCTCGTCCAACGGGTCGACCTTTTGTTTCCCATGTGCCGAGGGCTCGACAACTCTCATGGAGGGTTCCTCCTTTGCGACTTCTTGCCTCCGTACACCCCATCCCCTTGACCGAACTTATCCTTGCAAGGCCATTGCACCGCAGGATCCTCCTCCCCCACGGGCCTCGAGACCTGCACCCCCTGCCCCCTTGGCGAATTCGCTTCGTCCCCCTCCTCCACGGCTTGCACGTCCTGCCCGGCCGGTACAACGACATCAGACGTCGGCTCCACATCTTCTGCTGTTTGCCGGAGTCAGCCTCATGGTCCTCTGAACTAACGTCCACCAGGCCGCTGCTCTGCTGGCTCCTTTTCTGCAACAGGCCTCGCCCCTTGTGCACTCTGCCCTGTTGGCACGTACTCCGCCGCTTCTGCTGCAACCTTCTGCACCGCTTGCCCTGCCGGGTCCACGACGGCTGTTGTCGGGTCCCAGTCCCCATCCTCATGTCGAACGCCCTGCCCAACAGGCTCTTCATCCCCCGACGGCCTGGCCCCTTGTGCCCCCTGCCCTCTCGGGCAGTTCCAGGATTCCCCAGCAAGCTCGTCATGTAGGCCATGCCCTGAGGGCACGACCACGTCCTCGACTGGCAGCAGTTCGTCGTCTGCATGTCGCGGTACTTGCCTTCCGTTTAATCTTATCTAATGCTGCTCAGAGCCCTGTGCTGCTGGATCGATATCAGGCACAGGCTTAGCGCCATGCGAGCGATGTGCTAACGGCACGTACCAGCCAGCGCCATCATCGACGCTGTGTCTACGCTGTTCGGCTGGCTTGACCACAGCGGGGACTGGAGCTGTCTCGGCAGATGCTTGTCGAGGTCCTGAGTATCATTGAGCATAACTGACGTTCCAGCTCTCTGCCTGGCAGGCTCGTTCTCCTCCTCAGGTCTACAGCCTTGCGACCCCTGTTCCATTGGGTCGTACCAAAATTTCAACGGCTCCACATCATGCGCATCCTGTCCCATCGGCCGCACGACTATCGCCAACGGGTCGTCCAGCATTGTCCAGTGCCGCTCTGAATGTCCTGCGGGCACCTTCTCTGCAGATGGCCTCTCCCCATGCACTCTCTGCGCCATCGGAAGGTTCAGCACGGGCCCTCGCCAAACTGTCTGCGTGGATTGCAACGAGGGCATGTCTACTTTTGCTCCCGGCTCCAACTCGTCGTCTCTCTGCAGAGGTTCCTCACCCACTTGCATTCTTTCACTGACTGTCCGCAGCGATTTGCCCACGGGGACACTTCTCTTCAGACGGGCTGGCCCCTTGCGATATTTGTAGTATCGGCCTCTTCCAGAACGAGACGAGGCGGACGTTTTGCTTCTCATGTGCTGTCAACCTCACCACATCTGAGGAAGGTGCCATCAGTCAAGAGCGATGCAGAAGTTGTTCCACCTTAACTTATTTCCTGACCCCTCAGGACGCTGTAGAGCTGGCGAGTTCTCCGAGGACGGCCTCTCGCCTTGCTCTGCTTGTCCAACAGGCACTTTCGCGCCGAGCGCTGCTTCCCTCCACTGCACGGCTTGTCCCTCGGGCACAACAACGCCCAGTTCTGGTTCTGTCGAAGCATCGTCGTGCCGCGGTAGCCAGTTTGGAAGTGCACCATTGATTTGAATAGCCCCATGTACCGCTGGGTCCTTTTCCTCAAACGGACTGGCGCCGTGCTCACTTTGCGCCAACGGCACATTCCAGTCCCTCCCCCGCCAAACTTCTTGCACGCTCTGTCCCGCCGGCTTAACGACGGCTTCTGGAGGGTCAACGTCCCTATCCGCCTGCAAGGGTCCGTCCCTTTTGTTACGACAGCCCTGATGATGACAGAGTTTTGCCCAATGGGCTCATTTTCAGAAAACGGCCTTTCGCCCTGCAGCCCGTGCCCCTTCAACACATTCTCCCCCCTCAATGGCTCCCTCACGTGCATATCCTGCGGTTCTGGATTGGAAACGGAAGCCCCTGGCGCCTCAACCCAGGCGGCATGCCGCCGTCCGTGTGACGCTGGCAGCTTCTCCCCGGCAGGCCTCGCCCCCTGCACCCTTTGTCCGATCGGCTCCATTTCCGTTGCGCCTAAGGCTACCTCCTGTGCCTCTTGCGCCGACGGCTTCTGGACAAGTTCCGCAGGGTCTACTGTGTGCCTTCAACGCTGCGCGCTGGGCTCTTTCTCGGCCGCAGGGGTCGCCCCCTGCGCAACATGCCCGAGGGGGACGTTCGCATCGGCGGTGTCGTCGACTTCGTGCACTGCCTGCCCCGCTGGCCAGTCGACTGTCTCGGAGGGGAGCGTGTCCGGCGCCAGTTGCCTTGGTGCGGAGGTGATATGCATCGCTCTGAAACCGTAGATCCATGCGGCCTTGGGTCTTTCTCGTCAACAGGATTAGTCCCGTGTGCTCAGTGTCCTCGCGCGACGTTTGCTTCTGCGTCTGGCTCCTTGTCTTGTTCAGCCTGTCCGTCCCCCAAAACGACCATCACGGTTGGCGCTTCGTCTTTGGCTGATTGCGTTGGTGCGACCCACGCTCCTATCGAATCTCACCGCCAAAGACGAGTGTCCCCAAGGATCTTCCTCCTCAACTGGCTACAGCCCGTGCACGCCTTGCCCAATCGGATCTTATGCCCCCTCTCCTCTGGCGACATCATGCACACAATGTCCCGCTGGCACGACGACGATAAACACCGGCGCTGTCCTTGTGTCCGCTTGCAGAAGTGCCGTCCTTTTTGCTGCAATAACTTCGCAGATGCCTGTCCCGCCGGCCAATTTTCGTCCTTCGGCACTGAGCCTTGCGACCTCTGCCCCTTGGGTTCGTACTCTGAGGCTCCCTTCACGAGGATATGTGATGGATGCCCACCCCTCACATCAACGAGGGCCACTGGAGCAAATTCCAGCGATCTCTGCGTCGGTACGCCACCGTTCGGATGACGCTTAACTTAACCCCCAGCATTCTGTGGTGACGGCGAGTTCTCCACTGATGGCTTCATCCCATGTAGCCCTTGTCCGAAGGGGTCCTTCGGCGCTGGTCGAGGTCTTCGCTCTTGCACTCAATGCCCTGGCAATCGTACAACCCTTACAGCAGGGTCCCTCTACGTATCCCAGTGCAAACGTCTCTGTTTCTGTTGATCGTATCGCTGATAGCCTCAGTTCCGTGCCAGCGAGGATGGTACTCTGTAGATGGTCTCGATCCTTGCTTTGCCTGTCCGCCGGGCACGTTTGCCGAGGGCATGGAGTCGACTGGGTGCTCCCACTGCTCGCCTGGGACTTCTACAGTTGGATCTGGCAGTGACGGGCTTGCTTCGTGTATTCGTGAGTTGGGGGCTTGAGCGTGAGTCTGACGCTGTAGCTATTTGCACTGCAGGGACTTTCTCCAACAACGGGTTCTCCCCGTGCTACTCTTGCCCCGCTGGATACTACCAATCATTCAATCATTCAACTTCCTGCGTCAAGTGCACCGACGGCACCTCGACAGCGTCTGAGGGTGCCCGAGCGGAGTCTGAATGTCTTGGTAGTCGCATCCCTTGATTTGTCTCTGACGTGAAAGTGATGTGCGACGCTGGCAGCTTCTCCTTTCCCAACGGACTCGAACCTTGTGCACAATGCCCAGTCGGTTCATATTCCACTTCTGCGGCGTCATCTGCTTGCGTCGCTTGCCCGGCTGGTACCTCCACAGCAGGCGTAGGGGCGCGATCGTCGGATGCTTGCATTGGTGATTCAGCCTTTGATACTGCTCACACAGCCAAGCTCAATGCAGTCCTGGAACATACTCAGCGAACGGGCTTGCGCCATGTTCGCCATGCCCTGCCGGTCAGTACCAGCCTGGTGCCGTTGCCACGACGTGTCTTTCTTGTCCGTCGTCTACGACGACTGCGACATCTGGGGCTTCGCAGCTGTCTCAGTGCAGAAGTGATCCCTTGTCCATTTCCAATTCATTGACTTTTGCAGCTCTCTGCAGGGCAGGCACTTTTTCAGATGACGGTCTTGCTCCCTGCTCTCCTTGTCCAACAGGGCAATACTCAGGGGGTGAACGCCCCACCTCATGCTTGTCGTGTCCTGCTGGGACAACAACGCTGGTCGTTGGCGCTGATGAGGAATCTGATTGTTTGGGTATGCTATCTTCTCGTAGTTTCGCTACTAAGTGTTGCAGCCCTCTGCTCGGCTGGGTACTCTTCCCCCACAGGCGTTATCCCTTGCTCGGCGTGTGCGGTGGGGTTGTACCAGGGCCACAGTGGCTCGAGGTCGTGCGATTCATGTCCCGAAGGAAGCACAACGCCCTCGATCGCTTCTACTCTGTTGTCCCAATGCCGCAGTATTCAAACTCACTTTCTATGCTTAATCTTCAGGACCATGTCCAGGAGGGTCATTTAACACCAATGACGGACTTGTCCCTTGCACACCCTGTGCAATAGGACAGTTCCAACCATCTGAGGGCTCGAGAGCTTGTATTTCGTGCCCGCTTGGAACGTCCACTGCTTCGAATTCAGCAGATTCTTACGCCGCTTGCCGCGGTTGGTGCAAGTGTCCAAGCGGCTGACAGTATTAGATATTTGCCCACCAGGAAGTTCTTCTGCTGATGGTCTTGCTCCATGCCTTCCTTGTGCCCAAGGGTCCTTCCAATCCTATCCCCGCGCAACGTCCTGCGACGAATGCGCTTCAGGGCTGACAACTCTGCACACTGGCGCTGTGTCGAACGCTTCATGCGGAGGTATTCTCTCGTCGCTCGCAGCTGACGCTCTCAGTCCCATGTCCTGCGGGCCAATTCTCGCCAACTGGGTTGGCTCCTTGCGCCTTGTGTCCGTTTGGTTATTTTCAGGAGGGCTCCGGTTCCTCCACTTGCAGCCAGTGCCCTGCTGGTCTTGTGACTCTGGCTGCCGGCTCGTCCTCCTCTTCGGCCTGCAAGCGACCTTGCGGCGCTGGCCATTTTTCGCCCGATGGAACAGAACCCTGTAATCCGTGTTCGATTGGGAAGTTCCAGCCCTCTTCTGGTGCCACAAGCTGCAGCAATTGCTCTGCAGGCTTAACCACAGCTGCATATGGTGCCATTAACGCCTCTGCTTGCCGCAGCCATTGCGCAATTGGACAATTTTCAGTCGATGGCCTTTCGCCTTGCCAGCGCTGCCCTCGAGGTTTCGTGTCCCTCTCATCGGGTGCCGTTGTTTGTTCTCCTTGCAACTCCTCCTTTGACTGCAGACGTGAGCTTTCTGTGCCAGACCCCTATAACAGAGTAGTGCGATGCAGGGAAGGTTTCTTCTCATCCTCCGGGAGTCATCCTTGCACTGAATGTCCCCTCAACACTTACCAAGACCACAGAAGCCAGACTTCGTGCAAAGCATGCCCAGCTGGCAAATACACAGCCAACACTGCTGCCAGGTCGTATTGTGACTGCCGAGGTCATATCTTGAGTATCAAGTCTGATCTCCTTCAGCTCCTTGCGACGCGGGCGAGTTCTCCCCCACGGGCCTCGAGCACTGCCACAAGTGCCCGCTGCATACTTACTCCTCCGGACCTTTTTCGACTTCCTGCACTTCGTGTCCTGTAGGACTTGTAACCAGGTATCGAGGTGCAACGAATGCGTCAGCTTGCACAGGTTTTCGGCGGCATAGGCTCTCTCTCACAGCGCAGCAAAGTGCGAGAAAGGCTTCTTCTCCACCTCTGGATATCTTCCTTGTGAGGCTTGCCCAATCGGTTCGTACAGTTCAAGAGACGGTTCCACTCGATGCCATCGCTGCCGCGTCGGCACGTCTACCCGATCGGTGGCGTCTGCAAACTCCTCTCTGTGTGTTGGTAAGGTCATCGTTGTTGCCGACTTAAACCTAAAGACGTCTGTCCTCGTGGCTTTTACAACAACACCGACCGTGGCTTCGCTCCCTGCACGAAATGTCCGATTGCAACGTATGCGGACTCATGGCAATCGACTACATGCACGGACTGCCCTTCTCCTATGTCAACTATTCGGACCGGCTCAGACAGCCTTGATGATTGCAAGAGTATCGTCTTCTGTTGCCGCGTAACCTTCATCAGTGCCATGCGCCCTAGGGTCATTCTCCTCCACTGGTCTTGCGCCCTGTCGCCTTTGTGCTGTAGGCAGCTTCTCCAACTCGTCGTCGTCGACACGATGCCTTACGTGCCCACCGGGCACCTCTACAGTTAGTCAAGGATCCTCTTCGGCATCACAATGTCTGGGTTCGTTCAACCACGTGCAAATCTAATCGGACAGAGCGCTGCAACGTTGGCTATTTCTCTCCAGGCTCAGGACTTGTACCTTGTGCGCCTTGCCCCATTGGTAGCTATGCACGTCGTCGAGGAAGCACCAGCTGCACAACATGTCCGACCAATACGACGACTGTGATGATTGCGTCATCGAGCCCCTCACACTGCGTCTGTAATATTGCTCTCTCTCTCGTCAGTGCGCTGACAGCGAAGTGCAATGCCGTCCTGGAAAGTTCTCTGCAACCGGACTGCAACCTTGCTCAAACTGTCCGCGTCACACTTTTAGCTCCTCGCTGGCTGCGAGTTCATGCACAGCCTGCCCGAACGGAACGTTCACTCTAGCAGCGGGATCAGACTCTCCTCAGGACTGCGAACGTATGTCTTGGATGCGTCTGCACAACATTAATTTTCTGCAGCGCCCTGCTCTGCGGGGTCCTTTTCAACGACAGGACTGCAGCCTTGCAACCTATGTCCAGTTGGCCACTTCCAGAGCAACCCTCAGAGCACGTTTTGCAGCCACTGCCCTTGCGGAAAGACGACAGCCGCTCCTGGAGCTACGACCATTTCTCAATGCGCCAGTACATTGCACGCTTGTCCTCCATGACCCTTCAGGTGTGTGCCCACCAGGTTCATTCTCCTCCACTGGCCTGGAGCCATGCTCCCTGTGCAACACTACTCAATACCAGGACGAGTCCAGTCAGACTGCTTGTAAGCCATGTCCTAGCGGACAAGCCACCCTCATTCTTGGGGCCTCCTGCCTCAATCAATGCAGAGGTACCTTGCATCCAATCTTTCCTAAGGAGTCTAAGAACGCTGCCCTGCTGGCTCTGTGTCCTACACAGCCTACGCACCGTGCGCTGTGTGTGGCCGTGGTTTCTACAGCGATGCAGCTCGAACGTCTTGCCTACAGTGCCCAAGCAACACCACGACCCTGAGTGACGGTGCGTCATCAGTCTCGGATTGCAGAGGTTCGGCCGTCCGGTTTATGAATCTGATGTCTCAGCGTTGTGCATCGAAGGATCTAATTCGTCAACTGGAACCATTCCCTGCATGCTATGTCCGATCGGTACTTTCCAGCCGATGAGGGGTTCCTCGGCTTGTTTCAGCTGCCCTTCGTCCACGACGACGTTGGCGCCAGGTTCCAGAGCCTTTGATTTTTGCGTTTGTATGGGATTGTCGAGCCAACGCTGACCTCCACCAGCACGTTGTGATCCTGGCATGTATTCGCCAACAGGCTACACTCCTTGCTCACCTTGTCCGCTTGGCTCTTTCCAGCCATCTTCTGAGTCGTCATCCTGTGAATCTTGCACCCCAGGTTTGAGCACGTCATCTCTCGGCGCGATAGCCGCGAGCCAGTGCACTCAGATTTGTGGGCCTGGCTCATTTTCCACGAGTGGACTGGCTCCCTGCACTGCTTGTCCGTTGGGCACCTTTTCGGTTGACTCCCGATCCACATCGTGCAGTTCTTGTCCTGAGTCAACGACCACCGCAACGATTGGAACATCAGACCCGTCGAGCTGCCGAGGTTGTGTTTTCCCTTGTCAGGCTTGCTGACTTGCAAGCACCGTGTGTTGCTGGGTCGTACTCACCGTCTGGCTTGGCCCCTTGCTTCTCTTGCGACGTGGGTTCATATGCCGCAAGCTCGCAGAGCACTTCTTGTCAGACTTGTCCTTCTGGATTCTCAACAGTCACCGTGGCTTCTACTTCGTTCGGCGATTGCAGAGGTATCTGGCCGCTCGCTCAACTGATATTTCAGAACTTTGCCCTGCTGGATCTTTTTCTGCTTCTCGAGTGCAGCCTTGCGCAGTCTGCCAAGTAGGCTCGTTTTCCACGGAGGCAGGGTCGACTGCTTGCACTCTCTGCAGCAGCGGTATGAATACGACGGCTGCAGGGTCCTCGTCAGCTGCAAATTGCAGAGGTTGGTCACGCTCAGTCAAGTCCTGACTCCGTAGCTGTGTGTCCTCGTGGCACATCAGGCACGTTTGGCCTTGCGCCGTGTTCTCAATGCGTATCGGGCACTTTCTCGTCAGCACCTCAATCAGACGCTTGCACAGCGTGCCCCAGCGGCACATCCACTTCAGGGCCTGGGGCCTCTAGTTTCGATGATTGCCGCCGTGATTCGTCCTCTTTGTGCCCTCGCTTATATTTGCAGAAATTTGCTGGCCCGGCTCGTCGTCGCAAGACGGCTTCGTACCCTGCACGCCTTGTCCTGTAGGCCATTATTCGTCCAATTTCGGAGCAACCACTTGCGAGGGCTGTCCTTCTACCCACAGCACTGTCGATACGGGAACGTCCTCAGAGCTAGGCTGCATCTGTTTGCTTGCCCGCGTGACAACCTTACTTTCCAGCTCGTTGTCCGCCTGGTTCCTTCTCAACGGGTGCACCTCACTTGTGGCCCAACTGCACTAGTTGTCCAATCGGTTCTTACCAACCTGGCTACGGTATGGGTCAGCACCTCCTCTATGACTTTGATAGGCCAATCCTCGTGCTTTAATTGCCCAGCGGGATTCTCAACAAATTTGCCAGGACGCCCAAGCATAACGGACTGCACGCGTGAGCAGCTGGACTCCCTTTTGATTCTCACATTGGTTCAGTCATATGCCCACAAGGAACATTTTCACCTGGCGGCTTGGCCCCCTGCTTGAATTGTCCTGCTGGAACTTTTGCTAACATGACTCACTCCACGTCCTGCGAGGCTTGCCCATTCGCCTCCCTCACCCGCACCGACCGCTCCACTTCAGCGGCCAACTGCTCCTTCTTCTGCGCCATTGGTCACTACTCCATTGATGGCCTCGAGCCATGTGGACCTTGCCCCATTGGCTCCTTCAATGAGCAAGCCCGCTCCGCCTCTTGCCTCCCCTGCCCATCCCTGACAACAACTCTATTCGTCGGGTCTACGTCCTCAAATTCCTGCCAACGTCCTCAACATATTTTTCTCTTCTCACAACAACAGCTCTGTGTGCTGCAGGCTATTTCTCCTCAAATGGCGTCGCTCCTTGCGCTCCCTGCGCAGTTGGAAGTTACAACGAGCAACCAGGTGCCGGCAGCTGTGTCCCGTGTGGCGCCAACTACACAACGTCATCACCAGCTTCGAACTCCCCCCTCAGTTGCATCCTTCGCCGTACCCTCCCCATTCGACCCCTGTTTGACCATTCCCAGCATTGTGCCCTGCTGGAACCTTCGGCGGGGACGGACGAGTCCCATGCCTTCAATGCCCCGCTGGATCGTACACTGAGGAACTCGGTCAGTCTTCTTGTCAAGCGTGCTCGTCCGGGTCTACGACTCTGGTTACGGGAGCCAGTTCCTCAACTCAGTGTGTTGGTACGCTGTTGTTGTCACCTCCAATCTGACTTCCTCAGCCCCATGCGCTGCTGGATCATTTTCACCCACAGGCTACGATCCTTGCAGTCCTTGTGCTATTGGTTCATTCCAGAGCTCAGCGGGGTCCTTAGGATGCTCGCCTTGTCCTGTCGGCAAAACAACGTCTCTGGCTGGGTCGTCCTCATTGGCAGCATGCAGGGGTCCTCAGGAATTATCCTTTTCTGATGGCACCAGTTCCATGCTCGGCTGGCTCAGCATCATTTGATGGACTTGAGCCTTGCGAGCTCTGTGCAATTGGCAGCTATTCCGCATCCGCCTCGTCGACCTCGTGCACGTCGTGTCCCCCATCGCAATTCACTGCATCCGCTGGATCTACCTCCATCTCCAACTGCTCAAGTGATCCCCACCTCCTTATCTCGTTCTAATCAACCCCAGCCGAATGTGCAGCTGGCACATTTTCATTGACGGGCCTTGCACCTTGTGCCCCATGCGCGCTCAACTCTTACCAACCGTACGCCGGGATGACCTCCTGCGCTGCCTGTCCGTCGGGTACCTTCACCCCCTCGACAGGTTCGTCCGCAGCATCCTCATGCATGGGCCCCTGTGCTGCAGGCACGTTTTCTGATTCAGGGCTTGTGCCCTGTGCTTCTTGCCCTGTTGGCTCCTACTCCGACAGCCCGAGAGGTACCTCTTGCCTCGCATGTCCTCCCGGCATGTCGACATCTGCGGGAGGCTCACAATCCTCGTCAGACTGCAGATGTAACCGTTCTCCCCCTCCACGTTGAGTCTGCTTAGATCCTTGTGCACCGGGGTCGTTCAGCTCCTCTGGCCTCGAGACTTGCGCCCTTTGCGGTGAGGGCACTTTCCAGGCCGGCCACGGTGCGACGTCATGCAGCCTGTGCCCGACAGACTCATTTTCATTTGGCGCTGGCGCTGATGAGGAGTCTGATTGCATCCGTTTGTTGTGCCCTACCTCGTCACTCACAGCTGCAGCCATTTGCGATGTCGGCACATTCTCGTCGTCTGGGTACTCCCCATGCACACCTGCGCCAAAGGGGTCGTTCGTATCTGCCAAGGGCTCCACGTCCTTCGTGTCATGTCCTCCGGGTCAGAGCACTGCTTCCGATGGGGCCACTTCTGCTGCTGCTTGCACAGGTTTTCTTTCTGTTTCGCACCCTCACCCATCAGATGTTTGCACACCAGGATCTTTCAGCACCACGGCTGTCCAGCCGTGCGCCCCATGTGCTGCAGGTGGGTACGCCCCGTCTTCTGCCGCGACTGCGTGCGACGTTTGTCCTGCGGGCACCTCAACGTCATCAACTGGATCGACTTCGTCTGTCAATTGCACAGGCATCATTCTTGAAGAGTTTCATACCATCTGACCTTGACAGAGTTCTGCAGGCCTGGCTTTTCGTCGCCTTCAGGAGTCGGCCCCTGCTCTCCATGTCCCATCGGGCAGTTTCAACCATCCCCTCGATCGATTGCCTGCTCGCCATGCCCCGATGGAACGACCACGGCATCAACCGCGTCGACGTCATCTTCAGATTGCCGTTCTGCCTGTCCCTCCGGAAGCTACTCCTCCGACGGTCTTGCTCCTTGCGACTCGTGCCCCGTCGGGACTTTCTCGAGTTCTCCTTCTTCGACTAGCTGTTCGCCATGTCCGGACGGCACTTCTACTCTCAGCTCGTCGTCAACATCAATATCGCAATGCCTTCGTACTGATGTTGCTATAGAGGCAACACTAACCCAGCAGAATCGTGCTTGGCAGGAAGTTTCAGCGCCTCCGGCCTCTCTCCATGCTCAGCATGCCCGGCCAACTCATTCTCAACAACTACCAGCTCAACCTCTTGCACGGCTTGCCCTTCTGGCACCATCACCTTGTCCTCCGGTGCCACAGCCGAGTCACTGTGTCTTGGTTTGCTCCATTCCCCTCGTTCATGACCCGATGAGAACTTTGTCCCGCTGGCTCGCACTCTTCAAACTCTGTCGCCCCCTGCGCTTCTTGTCCCATTGGCTCCTTCACCTCTTCATCTGGGGCCACCACCTGTGAGACTTGTCCCGTAGGTAGTTCAACCCTTGGTCTGTCGTCATCGTCTTCAGCGTCGTGTCTTAGTACTCAACCACCCTCCCTCCCGCACTCACCGTCACAGTCATCTGCCCCGCTGGCAGCTTCTCGTCGTCAGGCTTGGCCTTCCCACAATGCAACCCTTGCCCAATGAATTCTTTTGCTGCCCAACCCTCCTCCACTTCTTGCACTCCCTGCGACTCAGGGTTCGGTACTTCGTCGACAGGCGCAACGTCGTGCTCTAGTGAGACAATGCTGCCCCCGTTCTCAACCTGACGTGGCAGCACTGTGCAGCCCAGGCTCGTTCTCATCCTCTGGATTCGCCCCGTGCGACCTCTGCTCTGTCGGCAGCTTCCAGAACGCCTCTCGCGCAACTTCCTGCCAGTCGTGCCTTTCACCTCTGTCCACCAACACAGTTGGTGCGACAGCCGAAGCCGATTGCATAAGTGCCTTCCTTGCATCCGTCCTCCAGCATGACCCCTAAGGCCCCTGCAGCCCTGGCTCGTTTTCTCTCAACGGCCTTGCCCCGTGCGCAGCTTGCGGCAGTGGCACTTTCCAGCCCCTCACCGGCGCAACCACTTGCGAGCACTGCCAATCAGGTTTCTCGAGTCCCAGTGGTTCCACGTCGACTTCAGATTGTAGGGGTGCACTTCTACCATCTTCCCTCCTCACCTCGTCTAGCTGTTTGTTCGGAGGGTTTCTTCTCAGTTGACGGGCTTGCGCCATGCACTCCCTGCCCGATCAGTCACTTCTCTCCCAATCCTGCTGCCACCTCCTGCTCGCCATGTCCTGCTGGAACTTACACAGCTCTACCTGGCGCATCGTCAGTCCAGTCCTGCGCCGCATCCTGCGCCGCAGGCTCATTCTCACTCAGTGGACTTGAACCCTGCGCTAAATGTGGGCTTGGTTCGTTTAATGAAGCTGCCTTCTCGACTGCTTGCATCAGCTGTGCCAGCGGGTTTTCAACCCTTTATCCCGCCTCAAACAGTTCCCAAGACTGCCTCCGTTTCTTCAATGCATTTGGCCACTGACTTAAAAGGCCTCTGCGACGCGGGTTCATTCGGCGTTGGAGGCCTCGCCCCTTGCATTGCTTGCGACTTCAACCACTTCCAAAATACCCCTGGCTCCGCCTCCTGCATGTCCTGCCCTGCGGAGACCTTCACCATTGGTACAGCCAGCACGTCGGCATCAGACTGCAAGGGTAACTCCTGGCCACGCCTCTGCCCTCACACTGTCGTAGCCCAATGCAAGCGAGGCTTCAAGTCAGCGACGGGGCTGGAGCCTTGCGAGCCAGCACCAGTCGGACAGTTCTGCGATGGCGTTGGCCTCACGTCTTGCACCGACTGCCCCGCCCTGACGACCACCCTGACGACCGGAGCAGCATCACCCTCGGAGTGCATTGGTGGCGCAGCAAAAAGGCCAGATCTTACCCAACAGGGTTCTGCTCTGCGGGTAGCTTCTCGTCCTCCGGAATGATGCCCTGCTCTTCATGTCCTCGCGGGTCTTTCTCCGACGTCGGCGGCGCCATGTCATGCTCTGCGTGTCAAAGCGGGTTTTGGACGGCGAGCGAAGGGGCAGCGTCAAGCAGCGAGTGCTTGGGTACATTCGTTTTGTTCTGTTTACATAACTCTCTAGAAATGTGCCCGCAAGGTTCTTTTTCGGCATCAGGCTTGACTCCTTGCGATGCTTGCCCATATGGCACTTACCAAAACCTCACTGCTGCCTCCGCCTGCGTACAATGCCCCGACGGGAAGCAAACTGTCTTTGACGGCGCGCATGATGAGTCTCTTTGTGTTGGTTCGTCGCTCTCAAGCCTTCTTTCGCTCATCCTCAAGCTGAATGTCGGCCTGGGTCGTACTCGAGCACTGGATATGCCCCCTGCGAGTCCTGCCCCGCTGGCTCCTTCTCCGTTGACATCGCCGCCACGAGTTGCATACCCTGCCCTGACGGAACCACAACCGCCACGTTTGGCTCTACTTCCAACAGCCAGTGTCGACGTAGCTGCCTGGCTTTTCCTCCGTTTCCTGACCCTGTAGCCGTTTGTTCTGCGGGCGAGTCATCAGCCGACGGCTTGGCCCCATGCTCCGCCTGCGCTGTTGGGTTCTACCAGCCGAATCCTCAGGCCACGACGTGCTTCGCTTGCGCCGCAGGACGCACCACCGCCTCGGCAGGGTCAACGTCTGAATCGAGCTGCCTCCGTTCGTGGCTTCCTCTTTAGGCTGACCCCTACAGCGGTCTGTGCAGGAGGGCACATGTCCTTCAATGGCTTTGAGCCATGCGACGCCTGCCCTGTCGGCTCCTTCGCCTCCGGCACCGCTGCAACGTTGTGCCAAAACTGCCCCGCTGGCCACACAACGACCGCCGCTGGCAGCACCTCTGCCGCCGCTTGTGTTTGTAATGCCCTGACCATGGACATGGCTGACTCGTGCAGCAACTTGCGCAGCGGGCTCCTTCTCCTCAAGCGGAATGAGCCCCTGCCAGCTGTGCCCCATCGGCTACTTTCAACCGGCCAGTAGCGCAACGACATGTACGATCTGCCCCAGCGGCTTCAGCACCGCTGTCGCTGGCTCATCTTCAGCAGCTGATTGCGTTGGTATGCCCCGCCTCTGTGAGCGCTCTGACTCCCTGTAGAAGTCTGCCCGATGGGCTCATCCTCAGCCACAGGTCTCACTCCATGCGCCCTCTGCCCCGTCGGCTCCTTCGCCCCAACGTCCTCGTCAACCTCATGCCTTCTGTGCCCCTCAGGGACCAGCACCCTTTCCACCGGCGCAGCGTCAGCAGATGCCTGCCTTGGTACTCTCGCTACCAGCAAATCCTGACCCGTCTCTCAGAGCCTTGCGCAACAGGCTCGTTCTCCCCTACAGGCTACACCCCATGCAGTCCCTGTGCACGCGGCTCATTCCAAAATGAGACGACTCACTCATTTTGCCACCCATGCCCGTACGGCACCACGACAGCACACCCTGGCGCCGTGTCCTCTTCCCAGTGCAGGGGTATCATTTAGCTGTGCGCGCTCCTGACCATTGCAGCGATTTGCCCAGCAGGCTTTTCTTCCGCCGACGGCCTCAGCCCGTGCACGGAGTGTCCAGTTGGCACGTACAACCCCGACGCCGAGGCCGTCCAATGCGCGATCTGCCCATCTGGCCTTTCCACTGTGTCGGCTGCGTCGACCTCTTCGTCGCAGTGCCGAGGTGGCAGCGCCTTCACTGTAGGCTGAGCTCAACAGAAATATGCGCGGAAGGCACGTCTTCGTCAGACGGACTTGCCCCTTGCGCTGTGTGCGCCGTCGGGTCGTTCTCCAACGCCACCCGCAGCACCACCTGCACCTCCTGCGGCGTCGGCTTTACGACCCTCTCCAGCGGCTCGACAACTCCTGCCCAGTGCATTGGTGGCTTGTTCCCAGTCCCAACTTACCCGACAGCCCTCTGCGGAGCAGGGTCATCCTCCTCCACCGGCGCCAATCCCTGCACCCCCTGCGGCGTCGGCGCCTACCAGCCCGCCAGCGGCTCCACGTCCTGCGTCGTCTGCCCCTCGGGCACGTCGACTTCTTCCACGGGTTCAACAGCTGTCTCAAGTTGTCTTGGTACACACCACAGCCGCCCCTCGCTCACGTGTCCTCTAAGACGTCTGCGCCGTTGGGTCGTCCTCCTCAACGGGCCTCGCCCCGTGCACGCTCTGCGCGCATGGTAGCTTCGCTGCCGCCGCTGGCGCAACGTCCTGCACTCTCTGTCCTCCCTCCACGAACACCTCGTCCACAGGCGCCACCTCGTCCTCCGCTTGCACATGTACCACCCCCTCCCCCTCGGGCTAACGCTCCAGCCGTCTGCTCTGCAGGGTCATTCTCCTCCAACGGCCTCTTACCCTGCGCGCTCTGTCCCATCGGCTCCTTCCAGCCCCGCGCACAGTCAACCTCCTGCAGCCCCTGCCCCGCCTCCACAACAACTCTCTCCCCCGGCGCAACCGCCCTCTCCTCCTGCCAATCCCCTTGCCACCTTGGCAGCTTCTCCTCCAACGGCATGGAACCCTGCACTCAGTGCCCCAAGGGCAGTTTCCAAAACGGCACCCACGCCACGTCGTGCATCGCTTGTCCAAGCGGCCAGTCGACCGCTGGGATGGGGTCTGTTTCCTCTGACGCCTGTTTGAGTACGCCCCAATCTTCGACTATTTTATTGATCCACCAGACTTGTGCGCGGCGGGGACTTTCTCGTCCACGGCTGTTGAACCCTGCGACGACTGCCCGCGCGACACTTTCGCAGCTGCGACGGGTGTTACACAATGCACCGACTGCCCCCCGTTTGCACAGACTCTCTTCGCGGCCTCAACCTCGGCATCGCAGTGCATGAGTACGCCACAGAAAGGCGAGATTTAACCCCCTCCCCCCACAGTGACTTGCGGTGCGGGTAACTTCTCCGCGACGGGATTTGAGCCCTGCACGGCTTGTGCCGTCGGGACGTTCCAGGGGGAGAGAGGGGGTACAACCTGCGTGGCCTGCCCCGGCACGACGACAACCCTCTTCAACGCCTCGACAACGTACTTCGACTGCCTCTGTACCCCCCCCCCCAAAAGAAACACGAAAGAATTCACAAGTTCAGCCGTTTGTCTGCCTGGTCAGTACTCAGCAACCGGCCTTGGGCCCTGTACGCTCTGCCCGATCGGAAACTACAGCACCGCCTCGCGCCAGACGTCCTGCCGCGCCTGCCCTGCCGACACGACGACGCGCAACCGCGGCACCGCCGCGCTGTCCGGGTGTGTCGGTACACCCCCCACCCTTGCGCTTTCTTCTTACTCCGCAAAGGGTTTTGCCCGCTCGGCCAGTACTCATCCTCTGGCATGGGGCCCTGCACGCCTTGCCCCGTCGGCTTCTGTCACCCCCCCCCCCCTTCTTCTATTTATTCTTCAGACGCCAATGCCACGCGCTCGACGACGTGCGCAGCCTGCCCGACCGGACTCACCACCACCTCCACTGGCGCGTTTACCCCCCTCAACTGCACAAGTACATCCCCCCCCCCTCGCTCCCTCCTTGACTTTCTCAGGCGCGTGCGGCTCCGGCACGATTTCCCCGACTGGACTGATGCCCTGCGCGCCTTGTCCCGTCGGGACCTACCAGCCTGTTAGCCGACAGTCCTCGTGCGTGCGGTGCGGCAACGGTCTCAGCACCGTCGGGACCGGCGCAACAGCGAGTTCCCAATGCATCTGTTAGCGCCCCCCCCCCCGCACACACTCACTGCCCTTCAGTGCCCTGCCAGAGAGGGTTCTTCTCCTCCACGGGCCTGCAGCCCTGCAGCCCCTGCCCAATCGGCTCGTTCATCAACGCCACGTCCCCCCCCCCCCGCCCGCCCCGCCCACCACC
>JAIYDP010000461.1 GCA_027487435.1 Verrucomicrobiaceae bacterium
ATTGTTCCTAGCAGCCGCAGAATTGTTCCTAGCAGCCGCAGAATTGTTCCTAGCAGCCGTAGAATTGTTCCTAGCAGCCGTAGAATTGTTCCTAGCAGCCGCAAAATTGTTCTTAGCAGCCTCAGAATTGTTCCTAGCAGCCGCAGAATTGTTCTTAGCAGCCTCAGAATTGTTCCTAGCAGCCGCAGAATTGTTCCTAGCAGCCGCAGAATTGTTCCTAGCAGCCGTAGAATTGTTCCTAGCAGCCATAAAATTGTTCTTAGCGGACTCAAAAAGATTCCTAGTAAAGCCAAAAAGCCTTTGATATTTCAGAAAATCCCCCAAGTTTCCTACTCCACAACACCAAGAAATTAAACAAACGTTTAAAAAATACCCCCTTTCCCCATTTTTTCTTATCCGTGTCAATCCGTGCCCATCCGTGGTTTAAAATAACTCTTCCTGCCAAAGAAATATCAACCTCAAATTTCACGACCAGCACGGATAAGAACGGAGTATCGAAACCTAACAAAATCAAAACCCAAGTCTTCCTCATTTCCATGTCAATCCGTTGCTGGTGTGCTAGGCGGAGATCCACTTCGGAGTTAATGGTTTCATGGTGCGCGACTGGCGCCAATCTACCGGAAGGATTTTATACGTAATTAATGGGGCAAGAGCACCCTAGGAACGCGAGTGCCCCAAGCCGTATCCGCACCGTGATCGAATAAGGTTTTGTTCGAATGGGGAACTACGATTTTATGGTCTGATGAGCGCAGCGGTTCACATTTTGCCGAGCCGTCGGTCAGCAAATAGACCCCACGCTTTTTAAAGCTGGTAGGCTCAAATGTGCCATAGGCGTCCACTAAGGGCACGAGCAGTAAGGGTAGCGCTGTCGTTTCTCTGGAAGTCAGACCGCGTTTGACACCATTTTCTTCCACTAACACATAAGAAAAGCCGTTCTCGCCACACGTCAGAATTTTGCTTGGAGGGGTAATGACATTATCGGGAGGACGCATTGATTTCGTTCGATCATGGGGGCGAAAGATCTCTTCAGAATTACTATATTCACCGGCTAAGAGCTGGCCTAAATAAGCATTCGCGTGTGCGTCTTGAAATCTCTCTAATTTTCCATCCTTCATTGCGGTAAAATCGTCGGGAAAAGATCCAAAATCTTGTTCAAAATCTAGCAGGCAAAGATAGATTTGCTTGGTTTGGCCTATGGCTTTAACGCTACCTGCGGCCTTACGTGCTTTCAGCAACATTGGTGTAGAAATTAACATCAAGAAAATGACTAGGAAAACGACTAAAACGATGGATCCCATGCCCATGTTCTTTCGGCCTGTCGTTTTTCTAGGGAATTCCGATTCGTCTGCAAGGTAAACGTTTTCCTCCTCCGTCATGCGTTATGTGTAAAGGAACCCCTTGATTGGTCAAGCCGTTTATGGTGATCCTTGAGCCATATAAATGCAGCGGATGCGTCTAGCAGTTTGATGGGGTCGGGCCGGGCATGGTAACCATATCAATCAGCATGGTAACAGGTCTCTCCGATTCACAGAAAGCTGCCTAACGTTTCCGTTACAGGATCAAGTTATGCGCTTCACTAACTCCTTGCTCTCGGTATTCCGATACGACTGCGGCGGAGGACTTGGCGTATTTTTACATGCCTGTCACGCAAGCAAAGGTGTGATGCGTGCCAGAGCATCAGCCTGCTCCTCGCGGGCGGCTGCGAGGTCGTGCATGTGCTGGAGGTTGAGCCAATATTCGGGTGGGGTGCCGAAGTATTTGCCGAAGCGTAGCGCGGTGGCGGCACTGATGCCTTGTCGGCCCTTGATGATGGCGGTAATCCTGCTGTGGGGCAGGCCAGTGTCTTGGGCGAGACGGTATTGGGTGATGCTCAAGTCGTCGAGCGCTTCCTTGAGCGTCTCGCCGGGATGGGGATTGTGAAGGAGTGGGTCGGTTTTCATGAGGTTCAATGGTAGTCTTCGATGCTGACGTTTTCCGGGCCTTGCGTGCCCCAGATGAAGGTGATGCGCCATTGGTCGTTGATGCGAATGGCATGGCTGTTCTTGCGGTCTCCCAGCAAGGGGTGAAGTCGGTTGGAAGGCGGAAAGCGGAGAGTTTCAAGGGTGGGCGCGGCGGCAAGTTCGCGGAGCTTGCGCAGTGCTCGGTCCTGAATCTCGGGTGGTAGCTTGCGTGATCGCTGGCGGTTCCAGATTTTCTCGGTTTCTCGGTCTGAAAAGCTTTGAATCACGCAGCTAAGATTATGCTATTTACGGTTTTCGTCAATAGGTCATTTGATCCATCCGCTTTACTATACCGCCACGCATGACGTTTTGTGGTTTTCGACGAGAAAAGATGGTTTTTTACAACTAGAACGAAAGAAACAGGCTAGAAGCGCTGTTTTCCTCTCACAAAACGTGATGCTGACAAGCCAAGATGTTCCAAGGAGACTGCTTGCGCATCAAAGCCTGTTAGAGACTTTCTGTCGCTCCACTTCGGATCTCGGATTTATTTTTCTTTCATCTGCTTGGTAAAGCGTTGGATGTAATCTTGGCTGCCTTCGATCATGTTTTTTCCTATTTCCCAACCTTGAGGGAGGCGGTCGAGAAGGTCATAGCGACGGAGCGTGTTGAGGAGATTGAGCAACGCCGAAGAGTTCATTGTCGTGGCAACATCCGCGATTAGGGCATCGCTGGCGACTTCTTTTTTTCCCATCGCGTAAAGAGCCTGCGCAGCGGTGGTACGAATGGCGGCTTCCGGGTCTTTGAGGAGTGGCAATAGGATGTCCGATTCGTTGGCGACTTTTTGGCCGAGCAAACGCATGCCGACGATGCCCCAGTAGCGTTCTGTTAGATCGGACGAAGCAATCGCGGCTTTGAGGCGAGGTGTGTTTTTTGCATCGATCTCGGTAGCAATGAAGGCGAGATCCGTGATGGCCTCGATGCGGAATGGATCGCTCTGGACATGATCGGCAAGCGTTGATTTCTTGGCGAGACTTGGAAACAAGGGCTCGGGCACGAGACCTGTGTCATGCACTTGTTTCATGGTGGACTTGAGGCGTTCACGCAAGGTGGTGAGTTTTTCTTGATGTGCGGGATTTGCGGCAAGGTTGTTCATTTCCCAGGGATCGGCGGAAAGGTCGTAAAGTTGTTCGGATTGCCCCGGAGCTTCCCAAAGCGCTTTGTGGTAGCCGCTAAGTTTTCCTTGTTCGAAGGCCTGCTGAAAGGCGGTCCAGCCAGGTTGGCCAAACTGATAGAACGAGTAAGGCGCCGTGGGGAAATCGGGATTGAAGTTGCGGATGTATTTCCATTTGCCATCAGTGAGGCCACGGCGCATGCCGAACAGTTCATCGAAGCGGTCGGCGAAGAGGAATTCCATTTCATCGGCGGCGGGTTCGACGCGTTTGCTACCGAGGAAGGGGCGTCCTTGCATTGGCGCGGGAATGTTGATGCCCGCTAAGGACAACAATGTGGGCGAGAGATCGACGAAGGAGACAGGCTCTGAAATGCGGTCGCCGACCTTGAACGGGGAGAGATGTCGAAATTTTTCGGGAATGCGGACGATCATCGGGACCTTGACTCCAGTTTGTTCGAGGTAGCGTTTGCCGCGTGGCAAAACACCGCCGTGGTCTGCGTAATAAAACACGATGGTGTTTTCGGCTAGGCCTGAGGCTTCCAGATCATCGAGCACTTTTCCCACAGCGGTATCCATGGCTTGGACGCGGTCGAGGTAGCGGGCGTAGTCTTTGCGAATTTCAGGCAGGTCGGGGAGATAAGGCGGCAGAGTAACATCTTGCGGTTTTACGCGACTCGGTTCGGCGGCTTCTTTGTTGAACAAAGAACTTTCGTGAGTTTGCGTTAGATTGAAAATGGCGAAGAAAGGCTTGCCTGCTGGCCGTTTTTTGTAGTGGGCTTGACCAGAGGAAATGTTCCAGTAGGAATTGTCATTGCCCTTGAAGTTGTAGTCGGTTTTGTTGTTGTTGGTGCAGAAGTATCCGGCGGCGCGGAGGTATTCGACGTTAGGCCGATACTTGGTAGGAATGGCATGGCGGGAGCGCATGTGTTGCGTGCCCATCGTCGGAGAATAGGCTCCCATAAGGATCGTAGCGCGGGCGACGGCGCAGACGGGGGCGTTTGAGTAAGCATTTTCGAAAAGAATTCCATCTTTGGCGAGCTTGTCGATCCGCGGCGTTTGGGATTGCTTGTTGCCGTAGCAGCCAATCCAGTGCGATGAATTGTCCTCACTGGTGATCCATAGGATGTTTGGTTGCACCTCGGCGGCATGAAAAGGCGAGGTGAAAGCGAAAACGGCTACGAGCCATACGATGATTGTATTATGGAAAACGTTCATACTTCGTTGGGTTACTGGATCGGTGGTCATGTTTGCCGAATATGATTGAACCAAGTGTTGCAGATACCCAGAATGAAGCTCAATTCTTACAGGTAAATGGGAAAAGCTGGATTTTTGAATGATCGAAGATTTTATCGTTCTAGGCGACTTGAGCAAGGCAGCATGATGCATTTCTAACAACAACGTTCAGACCAGGAAAATGGATTTCGATTCTCACCAACTACACTGGTCACTCGATGCGATTGGATTTCTTCCAAGCTCCATCGTATTACGTAATCCGATAGGAACTCTTCTGAGCCGAAAGGGAACTACGTGTAAGTAAAACCGAAAACCGCGCACTGTCGCATTACACAAACATCACGTCAGTTTCGATTCGCTGCCGCACGGCTTTCCCACAAAGGTGCTCGACGATGGCAAAGCCAAAATCTAGGGCTGTGCCTGCACCGCGTGAGGTGATGATCTGATCTGCAACAATGACTTTTTCTCCCAACTCGGCATCGGGTAGCTCAGCGATGGTGCTGGCATGTGCCGTATGGCGAACGGTTTGTAGTATGCCTGCATCTTTTAAGATCAAAGGAGCTGCGCAAATTGCCGCGATGCATTTGCCTGCCTGAAAAAAATCAATCGCTACAGATGCTGCCACTCCACTTGCGCGCATGGCTGCGACTCCTGGGCCGCCGGGCAGCATGAGGGCATCAAAATCGATCCACGCTACTTCATTTGCCAACACATCGGCTTCCAACATCAGCCCCCCGCGCGTCTTCACTTTCTTGCGATCCATCAGGCTCGCCAAGACAACATCCACGCCAGCTCGGCGCAATAGATCCACGGGAGCGACCAACTCGATCTCCTCGACACCATCGCCAAACAAAACCACAATTCGTTTTTGCATCTCCGCCAATCTATCAGCCTCTTGGCTTTGTGACAATCGCACAGAGAAAAAATCACCGATCCCTCGCTGTACTTTCTTGCAAAAACACCCTCGCCCCCCTAATGTCTCCCCTTCCCCACCCATTCCGTCCCTTTGCTATGAATGTCGCCGCCGATTTCGAAACCTACGTCCTGCCCACCTACGCACGCTTTCCGCTGATTCCTGTGCGCGGCGAAGGTGCCTACTTGTGGGATGATACGGGCAGGAAATATCTCGATTTCTGCACGGGTATCGCAGTGTGTTCGATAGGCCATTGCCATCCAGCTCTAACGACTGCCATCTGCCAGCAAGCGGGCACATTGATGCATGTCTCCAATCTTTTTCAGATTCCACAACAAGCGAAACTGGCGCGCACCATCGTCGAAGAGCATGTAAAAATCCCCGGCAAAGTCTTTTTTTCGAACTCTGGAGCCGAGGCAAATGACGGCATGATCAAAACGGCTCGCCGCTTCGGCCACGCACGCCCACAAGCCGATGGGACACCTCGTTTTGAAATCATCACTTTTTCGCAATCGTTCCATGGCCGGACGCTAGGCTCGATGGCCGCTACCGCGCAAGCCAAGATCCAGGAAGGTTTTTCGCCTTTGCTACCAGGATTTCGCTACGCGCCCTTCAATGATCTTGAAGCGCTAGTTGCTGCCATTACTCCCGCCACTGCTGCCATCATGCTCGAACCCATTCAAGGCGAAGGCGGTGTCAACGTCGCCACCGCTGAGTTCCTCCGTGGAGCCGCAGCGTTAGCGAAACAGCACGACCTGCTGCTGATGATGGACGAAGTTCAAGCTGGCTTCGGACGTTGTGGTCACGCCATGGCTTGGCGCGCCATCGCCGATGAGATCGAACCAGACTGTATTTCCTGGGCAAAGGGTATGGGCGGAGGTTTTCCCATCGGTTCCTTTTGGGTGTCTGACCGCGCCATTGCTGAGCAGAAGCCGCTTTCCTCACTGATGGGCCCAGGCTCTCATGGTTCTACCTATGGCGGCACACCACTCGCCTGCGCCGCATCGCAAGCGGTGCTCGATGTCATCTCTAGCGAAAATCTAGGTGCCCACGCTATCGCGATGGAGCACTACATCCGCAAGATTTTCTCCAACTGGGATCAATCGATTTTCCAAGAAGTCAAAGGCATCGGGCTACTGCTCGGGCTAGCCATCAGGCCAGATTCTGTGCCGCAAATCGATGGAAAAACGCCCGCGCAAGTTATCGTCGCAGCATTCATGGAACAAGGACTACTCACCGTCCCAGCAGGTCCGAATGTCGTGCGTTTGCTGCCGCCTCTCACCATTACCGCTGCGGAAATTGATGCCGCATTTATCGCCATGAGCCAAGCCCTTGCGGCCATGGCGTAACCTCACGTTCCCCTCCTCCAATACACTCCATGAAACATTTGCTTTCCATCGAAGAACTCGACGCTGGCACCATCCACAACCTGATCCACAACGCTGCCGACCTCAAAGCGCGTCGCGGTCACCATGAAAAACCACTCGCCGGGCAGACATGGTCGCTGATTTTTACCAAATCCTCGACTCGCACCCGCGTTTCGTTTGAAGTCGGCATCCGCGAACTCGGCGGTTTTCCGATGTTTCTTTCCAAAAACGACATCCAACTCGGACGTGGTGAGCCTATACGCGATACCGCGCGCGTCCTCGGTCGCATGACCCACGGTTGCATCATCCGCACCTTTGCGCAGCAAGATGTTGTGGAATTCGCGCAGTACTCCGGCATTCCCACCATCAACGCACTTACCGATGAAGAGCACCCTTGCCAAATCCTAGCCGATCTTCTCACCATTCAAGAAAAACTCGGTAGCTGGGAACAAAAGAAAATCGCCTTCATTGGTGATGGCTTTTCGAACATGACCATTTCCTGGATGTGGGCCGCGAAACATCTCGGCTTCGCGCTGCACATCGGCTGCCCAGCTGCCTATGCACCACCAGCATCGTTCCTCGCCACTTTGGACGCTCCTAACGTCACCATCACCCAGGAACCCGCTGAAGCTGTAAACGGAGCGCATGTCATCAACACCGATGTCTGGATTTCCATGGGGCAAGAGGATCAAAAGGAAAAAGAACTCGCCTTCGGCCCCTATCAAGTCAACGATGCACTGCTCGCAAAGGCAGCTACGGATCACATCGTGCTGCATTGCCTCCCTGCCTATCGGGAAAAAGAAATCACCGAACAAGTGTTGGAAGCCCACGCCGAGACGATCTTCCAACAAGCGGAAAACCGACTCCACGCGCAAAAGGCCATCCTCGTTGCCCTTGCACAACAATGAGCGTTTTCGCTGTCGTAGGTGCTACGCCCAGACTTTAACGCCTAAGTGACGACGTTGCGGCACATGGAAGAAAGACTCCATGCCACGACGTTCCATCAAGTCGCTCACGGCTGCATCGAGAGTATTGAATCCCCAACGGAAGCCCTCATCGCGCAAACGCGCTGGTTCAACATAGCGGCTTTTCAATACCAATTCGCTTTCTGTTTTCAGGAACCACGCACCAATTTCCACCATCCAACGCGTTGCTGGAAGACCAATCGGCATGGCGCATTTTTCTCGCAGGATTTGCATCAACTGCTGATTGTCGCTAATGCCTGGGCTGGTAAGATTGATCACTCCATCGATCAAAGGATCAGCAATCAAGTGGTCCATCGCTGCGAGGAAGTCTGCCATGTGAATCCACGAAAACTTCTGCTTTCCACCGCCCACACTGCCACCGAGTCCCGTGCGCACCAGTCGCAGCAATACATCAAACGCAGAACCCGGCTCGTTGGCTAGCACGATCCCCGTGCGCAATGCCACTTTCCGCGTTACCGCTGGGGTATTGCAGCGGAAAAATGTTTCCTCCCAACTGCGTGCAACGTTCATGGAAAAATCGTCGCCTGGTTCTCCTGTCCATTCATCTTGCGGACGATCTTCCGAGTGACGATAAATCGTAGCCGTGCTCATATTCATCCATAAACGAGGTGCGACTTTGCACCCAGCAATGGCCTCGCCGATGACCCGTGTGCTATCCACCCGTGAGTTGAGGATTTCCCTGCGGTTGGTTTCATTGTAACGGCAATTCACCGTGCGCCCCGCCAAGTTGAGCACAACATCGGCGCCCTCCAGCGCGAGGGCCCATGAATCAATATCGCGGCCATTCCATGGCACAAACATACCATCGCCACTGCATCCCTCTTGTTTACGAGCAACCGCCACGACCTCATATCCTTTGCGTGAAAAATGGCGCGTTGCGTAGCGCCCGATCATTCCATTGGCTCCAAATATGACTGCAATAGGTTTCATGGTAGTATTTTTTCTTGTTGGGGTGATTCTTGCGAGGTTTCGGCGCGTTGTCCGAAATTCCGTTCGCCACAGCAGGCTAGCCTCGTTTTCATCACCGTCAAACTTATTTTCACTATTTTCTGAAAATTTAATTATTTTTGTGCGAAGGACATCTTCCATTAGAAGTAAGTCTTCCTAGGTAGCGTTTCATAAGGCTGTCATGTCATGTTCCTCCAATCGATCCAGGCACCTGTGTGAAGAAAGATCAGTTGGCAGATGTGAACCATTTTTGACGGTGCGAGAGCATATTACGAATCTCTGTATATGACAGTTGTTTAGTTCGATTAGGCAATTTTATGCATAAAAAAACGGTTCTGGCATCGTAGAAGATGTTTTTTTCATGCTTCGCATTTTTACAGAATTCGAAAAAATCCTTGTAAAACCATGGAATCCGACACTCGTTTATTGTTAGAACGAGTAATCAGAAAAAAAAAGTTTGCAAGGCATGCAACTTTTCGAATATTTGTTCTTACGCGATCTCGTAAGTCTGTTTTTCTACACATCTTACGATCACCCATTCCGTGAAAAAAGACTCCCAATCTCTATCAATTTGTTCATCCATCTCTGATAATATTCCCTTCTCCCAGTAAAACATCGACTACAAAAAATACCACATACTCATGAAACGAAAATCGAAACTACGACACTCCCTCCTCATCGCCGCCGCCAGCTCGCTGCTAACCATCTCATCCGCTTCGGCGGTTGACTTCTTCTGGGATGCCAATGGTGGCACTACTGGCACTGGCGGCGATGGCACATGGAATGCCTCTTCGTCACTTTGGCGTAGCGGAACCGACACGGGAACACTCTCCCTGTGGCCAAACATCGCCACCAATGTTGACCACGCGCGACTTGCGGGCACCGCTGGCACGATTACATTGAACACTTCGTCCGTTACCATTAATGTTAATCGAATCACTTTCGGCACGACAGGTTACACCATTGCAGGCCCAGCTAGCGGCTCGGCTACTCTCAATTTAGCCGGCACCACGCCGACGATCGATACTGGCGCCCTTGCTGCAACCATCAGCGCGAGCATCACAGGAAACGCAGGTATGACAAAAAACGGAACAGGTAATCTTACCTTATCCGGCAACAATTCCTACTCCGGAGTGACAGCAATCACCAGTGGCACAGTTACGGTATCCCATGCCAACGCCCTAGGTGCTACAGGAGTCGGCAATCATACCACCATCGACACCAACGGTTCGAGTGTGCGTGTGTCAATCGGTGCCGGTATCACCACAGCGGAAAACTTCACCATCACAGGTCAGACCACAGGTGGCACGGGTGGCGGTTTCAACGCTGCCATCAGCGGCACTGCTACTTCCGTGATCAGCGGCACGATTACTTTGGCCAGCCCTACGAGCGATATCCGCCTAGGGACGGGACAATTCACCGGAGATATTATTCAGACCGGAACCTCCCGTAAGCTTGCTCTACAAAACTCCAC
>JAIYDP010000120.1 GCA_027487435.1 Verrucomicrobiaceae bacterium
TGCGATTGGAGTTGCGATGATGGAGCCGATCAAGTCGAGAGCTGGGATGTCGACAGTTTTTCTGGTGTGTGGTGCGGTCTCGTTGCTGGGGGGTTTGGTGACGATTGCTTTTGTTCCTGAAGGAACGAAGACGTTGGCAGAGGAGGATGACAATTTTCGCAGAGTGCTAAGGTCCGAAGATTTCGGAACTCTGGTTGTTAGTTCAAGTCCAGGCAATGACCAGATGTAGTGAGAATGATTCAAATTGAATATTGGCTCTGAATCATGAGGTTCTCATTCTGTATGTGACTGTTGAGGCATTGTACACCTTTATCATGCGGTCAACTGAGCTTCACGCCTGTGAGCACACTCAGCCCGCACCGTCGTCCAAATCCCATCTCAGAATGTGAGCCCATCTGGACGATCGGACACGCGTTCTCCAGAACGTACAATCCCTTCATCGTACATCCCAAGCTAAAAGGTTGTGGATCGTCGCTTTTATTGACACCATGGATGACAGTTTGGTTGTCGTCATCAAAGCAGCTCAGGAGAAGTTCGAGATTGCTGTGCCAGCGACGAGACTAACTACTGTGGCTGAGTTGAAGCAGATGATCTCAGTTCAACATCCGAGTTTGCCTTCTCCAGATTCGCAGCGACTCATCTTTGCTGGAAAACTGCTGACTGAGGAACAGACAATTGCCTCGATTTTCCCCTCTGTTTGTCTCCGTCTTTGCAACTGATCCAAACAGGTCACATCAAACGACGTGATGGTGATCCACCTCGTTGTGAAGGCAGGGGCCGCAGGTAGCCCCGTTCAGAACGCCAGGTTCGTATCCGTAGGACCAGCGAGCCCTTCCGCTCCACCAGCTTCATCCGGAGCTAGATCCACGCCTGTAGAAGAGCCGAGAAATTCTCCAGCTCGGAGAGTATGTTGTTCACACAGAACGCGCTGACACCACAGAATCAGGCCATCCACGGTTTCCGTCACCTTCTTGAGACTCATGCCACAGACCTCATGGCCCGTTATCGCCAAGCCATCAACACAAGTCCAGCGACGCCGACGGTAAGCACTCCGGGCCCACGTGTTGAGAGAACAGCAAGATGGCACCACTGAACTTCGTCAACGACAGCAGCCCGCACCTCCGGCCCAACCTGCGCAGCCCCCTCAAGAGATCCCCCTGCCTGCCCATCCTGGCCCATTCGAGCAGGCAGTCCCTGCCGAGCAGCCTCAAGTTGTTCGTGCCCAGTTTCATTTTCGAATCGACTTGGGCATGCTCGTTGGCGTCCTCGTCAAATTAGCTGTCCTGGCGATGATTTTCAAGTCGCAGCAGGTCAGCGTCTTTTCGATCACAGTCATTCTCGTCTTCGTCGCGTTTCTTTACTCGTACCAAGCCCCCTCCCCGTCAATTCTAAACCCTCAGACAACGATTCGACCGGTTTAACGTCATCAAAAGGTTCTTCCCCGAGCAGCAAGAGAGTACGCCACCCGCCGCGAGTACTTCCCTCACAACCGTAGGTGTCTACGAGTAAGCACACCGTCGCGAACCCTTGCCCTTGCGATAAATCAGTCTCTCACCCGCCAGAAACGGCCACGTTCCTATCATCGTTCGTCTGAGGGATGTCCTCTCTGCGTCTATCCTCTTTTTTTTGACTTTGATTCCGTCGAACGAGTATTAGCACCGTCCGTCACATGCGCATGGCCTGTTCAAACTTGCCGACGTGTCGGAGAGCCCATCCACTGTCCTTTAGTAAATAACATCACATGTCTTCAAGTCGCAACTCAGGCAGCTCGCGCTCGAGCGGCTCAGCCTGAGACAACTTTAAAAATCCTCCACGCCTCTGGGTTCCGCGAAAATATTCCCGAGCGTTCATGACAATGACGGTGACAATCAAAGCAGTCATAAATGCTATAAAGGACAAGGAGACAGGGTTTTCCGCTCCCCTCTGCAGCTGTGACGTCTCTCCGCAGGTGGAATTGTCGCCGTTGAGGACCCCACAGCGATCGAAACAAACATCCGGGCCAGCAGGCGTCTTTGACCACGTGACAGCGTAAACGGTGAGGCGAAACGCGGCATTGAAGCCTGCAGGGTTCGGATGCTGAGAAGGGAGGGGCATATCGGACGACTTGTTGAACATTGCGAAGTAGCTCAAGTTGAATGGCGACTTCGTCGACACGTCGTCAGGCGGTGTTTGAATGAGCCCAACTGCTTCGCCAGGGCACCAGCCAGCCCTTCCTACGGGCCAGTTCCCAAATTGATTCGGAACAACGCCACTCGAAACGCGCTCATAGCAGCCGCCGCTGCTGCCCGCTGTGGAAAAATTTACGAGGTGGCAGTGAGTGTCGATGCAAAACGAGTGCAGAGTCGGACAGAACTCAGCGCAGTCCGCTGAGTCCCGACCCCATCCATGGCCGGTGACAAGGGCAACCAAAGAGACGGCGCTCTCGTTTCGTTGCAACTTCTGGGACTGCTTGGGCGCAAAGTTGGAGTTGAAATGCTTGTCAAATGCAAAATAACCGGACCACAGCAAGTCGACGCGGGAGGGGTAGAGCTTGTGGATGGGCTGCGACAAAGCCAGCGTCAAAGACACGACGGCAGAGACAAATTCGCCCTGGAGGAACACGCTTCCTCCCTCCAGAGCTGCTACCAACAATGGCCACAGCGACGTGACGTCTGTGACCCAAGCGCCAGGACGCCCGTATGGCGTGACCCATCTCGCAACGGCACTACATGAGCCCGCAGGAGACATGAGTTCGGGTCGGCCTGGACAAACCATCAAATCAAGAACATAATCCCAATCGCTGCAACTTGATTGAAAGTCGTGAGGACATCGGAGATCCATGACAAGAGAAACGCGGCTGAATGCACTGGCGTCGCATATGTGCGGAAGCGCAGACGGGTAGGGGAGGCGCACGAGCGAATCGACGCGTTGGCCGGTCAGCAGCGGGACCATTCGCTGCGATGAAAGGGCGGTCACGTCAGCCGCCTCAACGTCAAAGGCCTCAGCCTCTAGCAGAAGCGCCGCCAGCGACGGCTCCAGCAGAACGCCAACCTCCCTTAAGCGACAGAATCTGTCGACCGCAAACATGACGGGTGGCTGCAGGCGCGCGCGAATCTCAGCCGAAAAGGAGACGTTTGACGCAAGGAGGCTTAAGAGGGTCTGCCCGTCCCGGCGTGAAATGAGCGCCGAGGGTAGGGGTGGGGGGTCTGTTATGCCGCCCATTCGGGAAATGGGCTGGTCGTTGATGTTGTAAATGAGGACGGCTGCGGCGTCAAAGAACTTTGCGACCGTCATTTTGGTTGCGAAGGAGCAATTGCCGCGGGGAATTAGAGCGACGCCGCCGCCGATGTTGTGGCGAGGGGCTTCACTCGCGTTGCAAGCGTCGCCCCCGAAAGCAACCACCAACAGGGGAGGGGTGGGCAACAGCGCGGAGCCATCTCCGAATGCGATGATCTCGATCGAGCGGTTGAGAAACTCTGCAGCTTTAAGACAGGCAGCGCGGGGGGTGACCGACAAAGACCGCACGCTCTGACACAGCCCAGTCCCTCATAACGGCACGATACCATGGCGCCCTCGCGGCGGGGTTGAGAGGGCTGAAGTCGGCGTCGGAGAAGCGGAGGTGGGCGGACCAGAAGGAGGATGCGGCCGAAGACGACAACAAGCGGATTTGAGCGTCGAAATATGCCTGCGTGGCCAAAAGCTCTGCACGGCGGAGTTGGGGAGTTGGCAGAGAGGATACAAAGAGAATGTCGGCGTTGACCTGGCGCACGGGAAGCGCAGCGGCCGAGAGCTAGAGACGTGAGCTTAACGTTGATGTATGCGGTGATGTCTGCAGAGCGGAAGGCGGCCTTACATTGCTGTTGGCCAGCCGCTCAGACAGCTCCACGTTTGCGTCTTTCACGACGATGACGACGGCCTTGGCCGTGGGCACTCCTCGCAAGCGGCAGGAGAGTTCGACGTCGCCGTGAAATGTTGGCCAGCTGATTTCAGAGAGCCGATAAAAGGGGTGGTAGAGGGTCACGTTTTCTTCGGCGATGGAGCCAACGATGAGAAGACACAGCCAGACGACATCTCTCTGCATCCATCAAAGATAAAGAACAATTACTGATGCTTTTAGGGTACTCAATATGAGCGTGAGTTTGTTGGCTTTCTTTGCGTTTGTCGGTACAGCGTTCTCCTCAAAGCTCTATGTCCTGGACATCAGCGCTATCGACAACATGAGCCCACAAGATTCGTTTGAGACTGGGCTCGCGTTGTCCTCACTTCTCGGGATCGTAAATCGAGACGCCCCGCAGATGTTTGTTTTCTACACAGACGTGGACCAGTCTTGGCTTCAGTACTGTCAGCAACACTGGCCATATGTGAACTCGAGCGAAATTGTGACCCTTTCTTCCGTTGACGAGGCTTTTGAAGTCATGAGGGAGTCCTTCCACGGAGCCGTCGTCTTCGACACGTCCGTGCCGTCCACCTCCAACGTCGCTGCAACAATCAGCGGCGTCGAGGATCTCATCCCCGTTGCAAAACGCTCCAATGCCCTCTCCCCCACCCTCTACGACCGGTTGTCCGCTTCGATCGCAACAATCTCACCCCCCCCCTCCAGATTCGTCTCAACCGGCCGCTGGCGCACCGCGATTGACTTGACCGGCCGATTTAACGGCTCAGAGACTGGGAGCTCGAAGAATGACGCGTACCGATGGGCGATCAGAGAGTACGTCGACACGAACCGGTCGCCCCCCCCCCCCTCAACATTCACTCTGACAGAAGCTCCGCCAACACAAGCGGCTACTTCGTAGACTATTTTTGGACCCGCAACACCCGTGGGCTCCCCTTCTCCGTCTCCACTGTCTTCAACCACGACTACTTCGTCGCTCGGCGCGCTTTCTTTTGGGACCTCAGCGTTTGGGCCGACGAGGCGCCAAATGACGACCCTACGCAGCCGCTTGGGACGGACCTAACGACCCTTCGCGCGCTGTTGGGCGCGCTGTCGAATCGAGCCGACTCCCTTGTGCATGTTGGGGGCTTCACCCCATGGGCGTTCAAATACGTCAACGACCATCACGGCGGCGTTGCTACGGAGTGGCAGACCGTTCGCGTACCCCCCCCCCCCTCATCCACTCACCCCCTGCGCAGGAGCTCTCGCCTTACGGCGCGTTTTTGGACGCTGACGCCTGCTGCGTCCAGGGCATGGCTAACGCGGCCTTCTTCGCGCATTTTCCACTCCGCAACTCTTACCGCCAGCACCCCCCCCCTTCAATCGACGACATGATCTCAAAGGGACACGTCCGACGCAACTCATCGGGTGGCCTTGAAGTCGTTGCACGCCCGTACGCTTTTTTCTACGTTGGCGACTACGACAGTGCGGCGTGGCTTTACCGCGAAATTCGCGCCAATTTCGGAGGGGGGGACAGCTCCGTCCCGCTCGGCTGGGCGATTGACCCGGAGTTGTCGCTGCGGTTTCCCCTTGCGTTTGATTATATGTTTAATAACTTGCGGGAGCAAGACGTTGTCATCTCAGGGGACTCTGGCGCCGGATACGTTTTCCCGACGTATTTAGCAAAAGGGGGGGAGGGTGTCATTGACAAGTGGGTCCGCTGGAACCGCGACTGGTTCGCAAAGTTCGACCTCGACGTCACGGGATTTGTCATCAACGGCGCTGAGAGGACCGCCCCAGGCGTTGAGGGCATCTACGCGACGTTTTCGTCTGGGGGCATCGTCGAGCACACCACGGGGGGGGGGCCTCGTGTTGTGGCGGATATGCCCATCATCGAGGAGGCATCAGACCTACCCGCACGCTCGTTCCCTCCCGTTGAGCTGACCCATCAGAACGACGTCGACGGAGCCGTCGAAATAATCGCAAACTCGGTGCAAGGGGGGGGGGTTAAGTTCTTGATGTTCCGCTCCATCCTTCGGACGCGGCAGTTCCACTCGGACGTCGTCGCGAAGCTGCAGGCGCGGGGGGTTGACGTGACGTTTCTGGACCCGAGGGAGTTGATGGCGCTGGTGAAGATTCACGTCAACGGCGCGTGATGTGCGGTTTGGTCGTTAATATTTTTAAAGCTGGAAAATAGACGTCACTCACGGTTTACAAATATTTCAAATACATCAAGGAAGCTCGCCTGCTGCATCAGCCGCACCCGCCAAGGCGCCAGCGTCATCGCCACCGTCGCGCCCCTGCAGCGCCTCACGCGTCACACTCGCGTCGAGGCTCTGAGCTAAAAATACTTCCAAGTTGAGCTTTAAGCCAGCATCTCCCAAAGCGACGCACCCCGCCCAAGGCGTTGTCGCCCACTCCTTTCGCAATTTGACGACACTTTCCCCAAGGAGGCGGTGCGAGCCGATCTTGGCCTTTTGAAAAAGCCTGACGGCTATTTCTGCGCGACACTCGTCGGGTTTGAAGCGAACGGGGATCTCAAAGCTTTGATGGAATGCGGCGACGCAAGACGACGCCGCGACGGAGGGGCCGACAGCTTCGGCTGCGTTTTCGACGGCCAACGAGACGAAATACTCACTGAAGCGGGATAGGAGGGACTTGGATAGGCCATCCGCGCTGACGACTTGGACGACGAGGATGCCCTTGAAGTTGGTGACATCGTCAGCGGAGGGCGGGGTGTCTTCCACCACCTTCTCTCTTCGAACGCCGACAACCTCTTTGACCGCACTTGCGGCACGGGCAAGCAGCCCCTTCGCCTTGCCCGCAAAACCAAGCACCACCGCCTCCTCGTCCGGCTCCATCTTGGGTGGGCATGGCGACGTGCGAGACGGCGACGCAAGGCCAGCCGGAGAAGCAACCTGCGGAGGAGAGGCGACTCCGGGTGATGTGGCGCGCGGGCTGGTCGCGGAGGGAGTGAGGGGTGTGTCCTCCTCTGCGATGAGGCTCGACTCTTCATCCTCCTCTCGGATCGCCGAGAGGGCGTCCGAGGCGGCGGCTGTGGGAGGAACCTCCACAACTTTCGGCGCGACGATCTCCGCAAGGAGTCTGTCCGCTGCGGCTGCAGCAGCATCCTCGCGGACGACGCTGGAGGTGAGGGTGGGCACGTCGCGGTGAACTGCGTCGAGCAGGTCGCGGCTCGGGTCAAAAGAAACTGTGGCTGGGCTTGGGGATGGAGAGGAAAGCTGCGCAGCGGGGGGTTGTTTCCTGCGTCGATCGAAACGGACGGAAATGCGACCGCAAACTGCGGAAGGGTCGCGCTCGTCATGCAGCTCCAATTCAACGTCGCGTCCCATGCGCCGGAGGGTTGCAAAAGAAATAGGCGACGAAGCGCCGCCGAGGTAGTCATCCTGGCCGAGGAAGTCCTCGTCGAACACAACCACGCGCACGAGACAAGTCTCGTGAGCGACGCGGAATCGAAACGTCTCATTAAAAGTCACGTCGAGGCTCTTTTTGATCGTTGAAGTTTGATATGTCTCCTCCCCGACAGTCACGCGGACGTACGGGTCCGAGAGTCCGTTGGAGTCCATGGCGCGGAGGTTCCACGCGCGTAGGACAGTCACGCGGAGCTCCCAATAACGATCGTCATTTGCAGCTTTGACAAGGGCAGCCCCCACGCCGCGAGCAGCCTTTCGAATGGCTTTTGCAGCGTCTGGGGCGTTGCTCACATAAAATAGGCGCAGGGGAGGGGTGTGCGAGTCCGACTTGACGACGATGGCCCCTTGGACGAGTTGGGAGGAGGTGGTCGTCACCGAAGTGATGGAGGGGAGCGGCAACTGGCTGCGGTCTTCGGCCGCTGTGGGGGGAAGAGGCTCAACAAAGAGCGCCGAGGGCGTCAGGATAGCGCGGACAGGCAAGAGAGTTGAGGAAAGAGCAGTCCACGCTGAGAGGGGGGGGTTATCGAGAGGAACGAGGGGGTGGACTACTTTTAAGAACGCGTGGAGGCTTGACGCTGAAGGCGCTTGCGACGGCCTCGCTGGCGAGGTGGGGTTGGACGGAGAGCTCGACGAAGCTGCGGAGAGTCTCGTCGGCCGCGCGATGCATCAGCGCGCCAGCAACGTCGACCAAGCTGTAAGGGACGGACGCCGGGTCGGAAATTTTGGATTTCCAAAGTTGGACGAGGGCAGGGCCCTGCATGTCGAGCAACCCCTCGCCCTCGCGCAGGGGCCTCAACGTGCGCTCGACGATGTCGCGCTTTACAAGGGGCAATGCGCCACAGATGGTGTCATGACCTTCAGGCTGCGGATACGTCAGGTGCGGTGACTGACTTAACTGACTGAGAGGAACTTGCGCAGGGCTCTCAAATGGGCGCTCTCAAGCGCAAGTGTCAGTTTGTCGGGGAAGAGGAGCATCCGCAACCTCTGCAAACGTGAGACGTTTCCAACTGGCGGCTGACGGCTGAAAGCAGGCGGAGGGACTCGATTTGAAACTTGCGCCGAAGGTACTCGTCGACGACGTCGACAAGTTGGGCAAAGGAGTCGCCAATGAGGCGCACAGCGAAGTCGATGTCGTCTGTTTGGAGGGCCATGTTAATACCAGGACCGATGATGTAGAGGTCAATCTGGGGGGGGACGGTCAGCGAAGAAGGCTGATGTTGGTTACCAACGTCATAAACTTAGCCACAACAACTTGCTCCACTTTGCGCATGACCTCGACGGCCTGTTCAACCCGACGGCGGAACCTTGCTGTAGCATGGGGATCATCAGGGAAATGGTCAGCGATGTAGCTCAAGAGGACATCAAGTTGCAGCCGCACGGAATGCGCCGAGTTCATGCGGACAATGGTCTGAGATGATGAGGGAAGAGAGCAAGGGGCTTGACCTCCTCCGTCAACCATGACATCGAATCTGTTGCCGTTCCCTTGATTGTGTTGAGCCGCTGCATGTACTCACACGAGCTCGTTTGCAGCAACGTGGAGTACTGCTCCAACACAGCACAAGCAATCTCACCGACTTTTGACGAATTGAAAGCCTTGAACTTGAAGTTGGCGAAACTGGCCACGTTTTCAGCAATCATCCGACACACGTCCACGAGCGACGAACTTACAAAGAAGTTCCCGTCGGGGATGTCCCACTGCACGGCGTCAGCCTCTGCAAAGCCAATTCCAAGTCGAATACAGATACATCAGCGAGCTTACCTTGTCCGAGTTGATGGCCTCGCCACACCAATCCAAGAGGCACTTGATTGCCTGCCGCATCGCGTCGTTGACAAACTTCTTCAACAGCCCATGGTCGACGGCATTACCAATGCGGTCCTTCACAGCCCCATCACCTAGCTCCGCAAGCTCAAACAGGCATTCCGTCAGCGGCTGCAGGACGTCCGCACAATCGATTCCGTCCCGCGAGGAGAGGGAAGCAACGGCCATCAGCGTGGAATCAACCGCCGCAGTCAGGATGCCAGTGTATTTGTCGTCCTGGCTAATACATTAGAAGACCCCAAGAATGATTGACCCCATATCAGAGAGGACTTGTCGAGTTTGATGTGCATACTCCGTGACCCCGTCGAAAAATTCGATAATCTCATCGACCGTCGCAGTTGGGGAGAGACTCCTGTCGCTCATTGCTGCGTTCAACATCGGCATTGCGCCATCGCGACAGAACATCAAAATTGAGACGAACTGCGGTGCGTATTGAGCGTACTGCGGCCTCGCAATGTCCCGCGACGCGAAGATGTCCAGAAGCCGCTTCGCATCAGCGATTTTGTCCCGCTGCGGGGTCAGCTCAATTGAATGAATGGTCCCACCCAAACGCGCAACGTTGCGCGAACTTTTCCAACCCCTTCGGCGGCTTGGGCGTTGAATGCTGCGATGCACCTCACGACGACATGGGGATCGACGGGTACTCTCGACGCAACAAGGGCTACGACGTGGAGGATTCTGCGGGAGGTCAACAGCGAGCCGAATCAAACTCTACAGAAGCTCCTTCCCGAAAAGACCAATTCCGCATCTGTACGAGTACTCACGAAGCAGCGCATGGATCGAGTCGTCGATCTCCCCAAAGGGGTTGGAGGCGGCTAATGCGCCCTTCACGACGTCTTCCACCATTTCCGGCATGAGTTCGATATGAACTGAAGTGTCCTTAAGCGCATTTAGTTCGCGCTGTGCGATGAGAAATGGAAGGAATGTGCCGGCACTGGAGCGATCGTGGGGATAAGGCGAACGCTGACGCGAAGACTTGCTTTGGTCTCACCCCGCCGACACTTCGCCTCGTACCAGCCGTGCCGCTCCGACCCATCCGCAATGCGGGACAAGTCAACGTGAGTTGAGCAGAGGGGAGACGGACGCGACAGCCCACCCTCATCGACAAAGACGTGGAAGGTCAGAATCTGCGACACCGTCCCGAGGGAGCTGCCGCCGTAAGACCGCGCATATTCTCCCCAACAAAGTGAAAACCTCGTCGTAGCGGGGGGTCGAGGACGCAGCAGCCTCCTTCGTCTGCAACGTTAGGGTTGATGGCATGAGCGAACTCTGTGCTCTGTGCGAGGATTCTCCGTCGACACGACAACAAACGACTTGTGTTGATGCGTCTCAGCTGCACCCTTCAACTCCACAACTACTTCCTCAGTTTGCAAAACGCAATCCAAAACCTCGCACACGAAGGAGGTGGCCGGCCTCATCCGTCATCTACGCTGTGAGCTCCAGGGACCTCATCGAGGTTGTCAACCTTGATGATCTTCCTCTTTAGTCTCTGCAAATCCGAGATCTCCACGTCCATCTAAAGGGTCAAAAGGAGCTGCTGAGTGGCCACGGCTTCCTTAAGGAGGACATCCTCACTTCCCTGCTTCTTTTCTTCCAACATCGTGCACCTCGTGTGAAGGTCCTCGAACACTGTCTGCAAGTAGTCAGAGCAAAACCTAACCATTTCAACGTCAAGCAGACGGAGACGGTCAGATTCGAATTGAACCGGCCGCCGCACGCCCAGAAGGTGTCCAAGCTTGTCGACCGATGGCATGTCAGCCTTTTCGATGATGGGCACAAGCGCCGTCAGGGCAGCACTTGCGTAAACTTCCTCTGGCATCTCCAAGAACTTAGTCAAGCAAGTAGCTGGTTACCCCGCATTTCAAGAGTTTTCTCACTTCAGCAGTTTGTGCGTAGTCCTGAAACGATCTCACAACGTTTTTCCCCCGTGATAAGGTTCGAATTTGGCGGATCGGAGCAGAGACAGTTCTGAGGGTTCGCACCTGTGCAACAGAAGCGAAAGCGTTGACATCCACGGGAGCATCCTGGCGTGGGTCATGGGCGAAATGGAACGGAAACGGTGAGCTCCAGGAGACGCAGGGATACCGATGACATCAAAGTTTTTCCATCAGACGCTTGAACGGTTTCTGAAATTATGTCCTGCTTCCCAGAGAATGCGCTTGGAATGACCAGAGACTTGTAACTGTCGAGAGAATCGTTGCCTGTAAGTGGATCGATTTTGTGGATTCCAATGAACATGGAGCACTCAGACATGAGCTGTCTGAAATATGAGAAGGCAGAAAACACAAACAACATCGTGAAAGAGTCCGTAAACGAAGTCACAGTAGGCTGCATCCGAAACACGCGAGTTCGGTGCTGTTGCCCACATATGCTAAACGATCCGAAACATTCCTTGTCATCAAGATCCGTTGACATCGATCGAATCCCCTTCACTGCGAGTTTAGAGATGTTTGAAACAGGTTTATTGCCTTCCACTTTGACTAACATCCTGACCAAACATAAAAAAGAGGTACTGAAGACTTTGTTTAACGACAATGAAATTGTCCGTTTTTGCAGTAGTGGTTTTACTATTGCAGTCTTCCTATTGTTCAAGAACCCTTGTATCCTATGCCTACTTTGAAGGATCTGCTTTAAACGCAAAAAATCTTAAATTCTTTTTGACAGTTGGGGTGAAGGAAAGAGAAGATGTTGTTTTCATCTTTGTTGTCAAAGGTACTTTCTCAGCATGGATCCCTAAAGGACTAGGTCCATGTAGCATAGAATTTCCCAACTATTCCAACCTCCTTGTAGTACAAGCGGTGAATTCTGCGCAGTGTCACGACTTCGACTCTTTTGCAATTGCTCTCGCGAACGTTGATCCCAATGACTACAAATACTTCGTTTTCATCAACTCCTCTGTCCGAGGACCCTTTCTGCCGTCGTATCTCTCAGGTCAAGATTGGGTCACACTCTTCACAACCCAACTCACCGACGACGTCAAACTTGTTGGAACAACGGTGAATTGCTTCTATCGGATTCACCTTCAATCCATGTTTCTTGTCACTGACATCGTTGGGCTGTCTCACTTTTACAACCGTTTCCGCTGCTACGAGACGAAAACCCAAATGATCTTCGAGGGGGAGGTCATGATCTCTCAAGACCTCCTTGCTGCGGGGTTCAACATCAAGCCGATGATGCTCGCCTACAAGGACGTCGACTTCCGAAAACTCTCGCCTGACGACCCCATGTGCTTTCCGAACCATGATAAATTTCAAGACCCGTACCACGAAGATGCGTACTTTGGCGTCTCCATCAGCCCTGTTGAAGTTGTTTTCTTCAAGACAAATCGCAACGTCACCGTTGACTTATTGGAGCGCTACACAGACTGGGCACTACGTCAACATGTACAATAATCAACACGGCGCATATTCCTCAATTATAATTCAGTAAAGGACCAATAGAGCATGTCGTGGTTCTGCCACGAGCTCCCCGTTGCGGCCGTGAATCCGACGTATGCCCTGCGCGTGTGAGCAAGCACGGTGGAGGGAAACGATTGGTCCTGCAGTCGAATGGCTGATTTCAAGCTGATCGGCACGTTCACGACGGCAAAGATCATGTCGTCGACGTAAACTCTATCAAAATGAAATGGAAGGAGGATGGAGACCTGAGGGTGCCCATGCCATCACTTTTTAAGAATTTTGCAAGATGCGTCGTAGCCTTCCACTCCTTTTGCACGGAGGTGTCAAACGACAGGCCCTGCCCATTCAGGGGGGACAGCAGCCACTGACTTGAGTGTATTCAACGCGACCCGTGTGGACTAGCCCGTCCTTCAGGTTGCGCCCAGTCTCTTTTAAGTACGCGTACAGCCCTATTCTGAGAAGGTAAGACTGAACAAGGAACGGAACCTCGAGGACTCGTCCGGCCTCGTTGGCACGCCGATGCCGCCCACGTGGACGGCGACATGCATCCCGTTTGGATCTCCTTGCACGCTCAGCGCTTGCAAATGATCTATCCAACCATTCTCAAAATTAGTTCCGAGGTCAAATTCAACAGCCAAGAGGTCTTTGATGCCTGCATAACCGACCCCCCCCCCTCGCTCCCCTACTGCTGAAGGACCGCTGGACGATTAATAAAAACGACCTCGGGCCAACGCTGATTGAACGACGAAAGCAAAACCATCTGCTCCGTCCTCACCGCAGAAGCTGCGAGATGAGAGGGGCGGTGCGGCGGCGGACCTGTAGTGCTCCGTGATGACGGTGCCCTTCTGCTGGGACGCATGCGCCTCCGCTTTAATGACGCAAACCTGGGTCATGAGAAATGACGCTGCGCTTCAGGACTCTATTTCGAGCAGTTATTTGAAATCGAAAGGTCGTATTGAATCCTCTTGCAACGGATTGCGGCGCTTTGTAGTAAAATGCACTCGAACTGAGCAGTCAGTGCGGCCTTGCCACGCCTTACCGATGAGGCGCAGGCGGGTTGAGCCTGATTCTGTTGTCGCATATATACGTTGGGTCGTAGTTATTGTTTGGGAAGATCGCGCGGTACTCCGTCGTTCGGTTTGTGTACAGACCTCGGTCCTCAGCAATAATAGCGTCGTATTGCTGCAATGTTAGTCCTTCCAGTGTATTGAACACGTCTTTGAGTTCGTCCCTTTCAGAAGTTGCAACAGAAAGCTGAAGCCACACCTGAGTAGTGAAAAAGAGAGGGTCAAGATCGCACTTGGCCACTAGAGTCCGGCTCTAGCCCCTTCTTTAAATTTTCTTGTAGTAAATCGACACGATTCTGCTTTTCTTGCAGCTGGCGCTGCACTTCGTCTCTTCGCCGAATGGTTTCTTCAAAAATCGACCTGTTTCTAATCAAATTGTCGGGGCTGAGGGATACCTGGTGAAATTTGTTGTCACCATCTGTCTTGGATTGGGATAGTCAACCACGGTAATTTGATTGATGAGAGTAGCGTCTTCACCAAGGATTTGCGTCACTGTGGGCAGTGCAGGATCGGGCGAACAAGTTTGAAAATGAGTAGCGCCAACGAGGAAGAGATCTTCACGGGACTTGAACTCATTGAAGACAAACGTGCCTTGCAAATTCAATGCAGTGAGGGTCAATACTACCGTGACATATTGAAAAGAACAGAAAAAGCAAAAAATGTCGATAAGATAAGCCCATCAGTTAACAGATATAACTCTAATTTCTGTGAATTTTATCTGTGACAGAATGCAAGTACAAATGGCTGAGGAACCAGTCGTGGAGGAGGACGTGGCGAGAGTGAAGCGACCAGGCCGCAGAAAAGTGGATATCGAGTTCATCCAAGACAGAAGCCGACGGCACAGCATGTTTTGTAAACGCAAGGCCGGAATTTTTAAGAAAGTAGCACTTGCCCCTTGGATACATTGACGCAACAGGCGCAGGAGCTAAGTACGTTGACTGGAAATGAGCTATTGCTCGTTGTAGCTGCTGATAATGGCAATCTCTTTTCTTTCTCGACCCCGAAGCTGGAACCTTTGATGAACAAGGCGAAACATTGGTTCATGGACACAACGAATCAGACAATGAACTTAGAACCAGATGCAGTCAGTGCGGATGCGCTTGCTGGGATCGTTCAGTCGGATGACAAAGCTGCGCGAAGAGTTTCAAGGAGACTCTCAGTGGGACACCGTGTCAGTGACAAGCTCACTTCTGCAGATTCAACAGAGCCCTCATCAGTCATGGATGGACCAGACGCGACCAGACCTTTTGCACCACCCAGGAGATGTTGACAGTCTTCCGACGGTGATGCTTTCTGGACAATCGTTTGCTTCGCAACCTGCATTCTGCAACCCCCCCATGTCCTGCATCGCTGTGAGAGTGTTCGAGTGCTCAACATGTCATCGGTCACTTCCCGACGATGAGCAATTTTGTTCCTCATGCGGAAAACGCCGGCCAGACTTCTATGAGGAGATTGGGGACACTGCAACGATGATTCCTGTCATGAAAGAGGAGACGCCAAAGCGCCGGCAGAATAAGAAAGGGTCGCATCAGGGTTTGTGGACGGAAGAGGAAGAACGTGCTTTCAAGCATGGGCTTGAGATGTTTGGAAGGGATTGGGACAAGGTGGTGCAGATTTTAGTTGGGTGTCTGATTCTTGCGCAGATTGTGGAGCACATTGGAACTCGGGAGAAGTCTTCTGTGAAGAGCCATGCGCAGCAATATTTCATCCGGTTGTATCAAAAGGGGCATCTGCTGCCTTCAAAGGTAGCTCCCTGCCCATGCGTCGTAACGCCGTAGGTGCTCGAAACAGGGGACGGTTACACTCTCTCAGGAAAGCCACTGGATCCCAACTCGGCCGCAGTGAGGGCTTTCACGAAGGCTGTAGAGTATCGGAAAGACCTGGAGCTCAAGAAGCGATCCGACGGTCAGCCTGTGTTGTTGCGATAATTGTGTACTTCTGACTGCTCAAATTTCTTGTAACTGAACCTGAGTGATGAACTCTTCGTCTCGGCCACATTCTGCACTCTCTCGAAGGCCGCTTTCGGCAGCAAGTCATCGAGATGCTTTGGAGCGATCCTATGCGTTAGCAGAGCGGTTGGTTATTCAAGTGGAGCGATGCGTGAGCAGCATGGTTCGGGACTGAACGAAACAGGAGGACGAGCTGCCTGAAGCGCTCGGAATGCGGCTGATAACGAGAATAAATAAACTCAAAGCAGGGCGCGCTTTGTCGTGGTAACGTTGGCAGGACGAAGTTGCTCTGCGGGAGAGTCCGTTTGGACATTCGATTTCCAATCCCCGCGTTGGCCGGGATTCCCCGGCGCTTAGTTCGAAAGGGGGGGCGGATGCAAGCGACTTTGATTCTATATCTGGCAGAATATCTTCTTTCCGCACTCACAGCCGGGTGAGCAGACTTCAATCAGCGCAGACGTTTAGAGTGGGATCGCTGGTGCTGCGGCTGACCCGACAGGACAGACGCCTTGAAATCTTTCAAATGAAAAAGCAGATTGCCTGCGAGATGAGGGCAACAGACAGAGTCTCGGATGCTGTGGCCATTCGTCTCACCGAACAGGCCAAGCAGGGTGCCGTCACGACGCTGGCGGGGCGTGATGCCCTCATTCTTGTGAACGACGCAAAGGATAGGCAGCAAACTATCCAAGCATCTCTGGCAGTGACACCAATTTACGTACGTTTGTCTCACGTTGGCGAGGCAGTTCGACAGGGTCAGGGCGCTGCAAAATTGAGAGCAGCGGAGGAGATGCGGCAAGAGAAAAGGGTGTGTGTTGCGGCTGTCGTTTGCATAATCAGCCAGGCGAACGCTGCTGCAATTGAGCATATGCGAGATCTGCAATTGCAGAGGATGAAAGAGCAGTGCGAGAAGGCCTCGTCACTGCGAAAGCAAGCAATCTCAGCTGCCGATGAGAAGAAAAAAAATGCTCGTGAGTCCATTGTTGCGTCGAAACGTCTCGAACGCCTGTCTTATCTCGAGGAGCAACGTGCGGCGCGCCAACGAGTGGAGCGAACCTTTTGTTGAGGCTGACGTGAGCAGCTGAAAGAGCTTGAGGAGAAGGAGATTGAGGCTCTTAACGGGCTGAGCGCTGCACTTCAGGGCGCAAGAAGGAACTGAAATAGTGTATTGTACATTTGTACGAATATCTACATATAGATATGCGTTTTGCGATATAGATTACACAGCAGCCTGCACGCTTTGATTGCCTTCATTTGCATTAACGACACAAGGAGCCGGGCTGTCGTCGGTATTTCGAGATAGAACAACTTTGGCCGACGACGGCTTGGCAACAAAACAACCACCAAAAACGTTTGAGCTGAACACGTTCTCTTCAACAACAGCAGACGCCCCGTCCAATACGGCAAGGCCAATGTAGTTGTTCTTGTCAAACTTGTTGTGAGTCAAAACTGCGTTCGAGCCAGGCCCACTCACGCACACACCAAGCTGGCCGTTGGAAAAGAAATAGCTCCCTTCCCCAACTATTCGGCCGCCGCGCATGATGCAAACACCGGATTGGCGACAGTGGTACACAGCCGTCTGTCGAATGCTACAAAAGGATCCCACATCTTGAAGGACAACGCCATTGAGGCCATTGTGGATTCGACATCTCTCAATGATGGTGCGGGCCTGGCCTGACACAGAAATGCATTCCTTGCGAGATTCATGGAGATCGCTGAAAAAAATGCTTGTAAACGAGCTGTTAGTTGTCTGAACACAATAGTCTCCACCGATGATGTCGCAAAAATCAAGATTAAGGCTACCGCAGCCGTTCAGAACCACTGGACTGACCTTCATGGAACGACCACACATCAAAGTGAGGTTTGTAAGGCATGCCTCGGACGTTTGAACTGTAACAGCAGGACCCTCACGGCTTTCTACCACAATCTTCTGAACAGGGCCATTGCCAACAATCTCTACCCTCTTAGAAAGAATGATGGACTCGCGATAAATGCCAGGAGACACGATAACACGGCCTCCGTCAACGACTTTATCAATTCCGTCCGAAATCGAGCTACAGTCTTGCGGAACCCTTACCGTAACCTGAATAATAAGAAGAGTTAAGTTTTCAATTAAACCATTCCACTTCCATTGCTGGTATCCGACAACTATGGTATGAGAAGTGAACTTTGACCTCTCCACCTTCAATTTTCTGGTTTCAGATTGGAATTCTCGCTTCATAGATGTGCCACAAGCTAAACCACATGCTGACAATACCGGATTCCCGGAACTCGAACTAGTCGCAGCAGAATTTGACTGTTTACTCTCGCAACAGCCCATGGCCCTTCCGAAAACAGAAAGTGTTATTTTTGGAAATGGCCCTACAAATTTTGACCCACTTTTTTGGACATGGATCCAAATTTCAGGTCCTCGGCACAAGATAAGATGGCCGAACTTCGTTTGCGGAAGCACATATGCAAAGGATTAGTGATCAGTACTGATCTCACCCCTTTTCACAGTGAACTTCAGAAATTAGCCAAGCAAAGGCTGATCGACAAAACCCACACTTCTTTATCACATTCATACCCGGCGGACTACACTTTGAACGGGACTATCAACTCTGTCTTCACATCTGGACACGGCTAAAACGCACTCAGAGAACTCTGCTCGGCTCGATGACAAAATATCTTCAACCCGAAGAGAGCACCACGACGGAGCCACAATCGCAAGAATCGCCATTCCAAGGATAGATGGGCGATGTCGGAGCGTATCAATCTCTGACTGATAAGACACACCGGCGATAGGGAAACCTGAGCAAGAACTAATGTAGGAATCTTCACAGCACTTCCACGTTGACAGAGCAACATCGCCAGGAAGAGATGTCCACAAAATACGAGCGATGAAATCAAGTGCAGTCACGGGACGTAAGCTCCAATCCAGAGCGACAAGAACTACTTTCTCAAGGGCAAAATATTCAGACACTGTCATAACGTCCAGAATAAATTTTCGGTAGTGTGATTCATGCAGCTCAGGTCCGAACGACTTCGTGGCCAAGATAACACAAACTCGCAATACCCTCATAGCTTCGCGAAGCCCTGCTACAGGCGACTTTGCAAGAAACGCATCAAAAAAATGAAGCGAATACGAAAATATCATGGAAGAGAGGCGGAACACTTGGCAATACTGACAAATGAGAAAACTCAAGAAACAAACATACCGCAACAAGCTCACCAACAGCTTCTCCACGAATGGCTAACGATGATGAGTGCATGCGGAGGGTTACGCTCCTTTGTCTACTCTCTGATTCCAGTAACTCCTGGATTGAGTAGCAAGACAACTCTTCTGGCAAGAGAGCTAAAGGATCCGAAGAAACTGGTCCAAACACACACTTTGCTATCTCTTTCTCAGGAACTTCGTCACACAACAGTCCATCATCATCAATTAGTGTAGCCATAGTTGAATGGGCTCGTTTCATACTTTCTCCACTCGGTCCAACCAAGAGGAGAACCCGAAACTGTGTTCCCGCCAAAGTATTAAATTTGTTGGAGTAGTAAATCAAGAGTGAGTGGACGCTGTGAGTTCTTGCCTTTTTTGCAACACATGCTGTGCCCGTTCAGATGAACTGAGAATTGCTGTTTGGGAATCTGAGTAGTCACCGTTCCGTCTCAAGTGGACACCTGCGATGGAGTCTCTCGGAGTAAGAAGCTACGAGATCGTAGAGTTACAGCAGATCGTACAGTTTCAGCAGTTCATAATTTACTAGAGCTAACGTACTAAATCGTTGAGGACATCAGCATCATGGACGAGTCTAATGTCTTCATTGATGTACGGATCCTCGAGTATGTAATAGTGACCGCAACAAAAGAAGGAACGAGCTCGCACAGAACAGACAGAAGAATCTCTGCTTTGAAGTGCTCTGTGGAGCTGATGTCTGTGGCGAGAAGAGGGGCCACAATGCTGATGCGAAGAAGAAACGAAGCTATTACAACCAACACTGCTATCCCGTACAGTCGAATCGACTTGGCGTTGGATGACTTCACACAGAGCGCAATATGTTCGCGGAACAAGCATCCTAAGATTGCACAGGCGACTGCAGACAGCGAAGAAAATCCGATGTATGACCAATACTCGTACTGAATAGGAGTGACTTCTCTCCTGGAAAGAAAAATAGCGAATAATACAAATGCCAAAGCACAAACGAGAAGAGCAGAGAATATGAAGATTTGGAGCATCCGCTCCAGTTTTAAGTCCTTACCAGAGAGCTCCTCAAACGAGAACTGCGAAAAATATTTAATAGAGAGAGCCAGTCGAAAGAAGCCTATGATGAGTAGCCATTTAGAGAGGTCAAAAATGCAATAAGCAGCATAGTTGACGAGTTGGTAGGAGTCCGATGTAGTAGAGAAGAAGAAAAAGACAAACACTCGAAGAGAAGAGGCGAGGAACACTGCAGCAAAGTAGGACCGAATCTCAAGAGCCAGCGACTTCCATTTCATACCAGCAAGCTGGATGAACAATGTGAGACTGGCTGCTGCTAACATTCCAAAGAGCACGGACACGATGATCGCAAAAATGGGAGCTGTCATAGCATCATCTCTAAATTCTTTCAAAGCTTTCTTCATTATACATTTACAGTCATCACGCCACACCAATGCCGGTGGAGGCTTCTTTTGCCGTTTCTTTCAGAAGCAGCTTGGACAGTTGTTTTTTAGAAATAGGCCCCGCCTTGAACTTAACTGTGAATTCCTTGATGAATCTCGATCTTGCAAAGTATGGTCGGAAATTCTCAGATTTTTCGACACTGCGGAAATAATATCTGTGGAATTAGAAATAGGAGTTGGTATCTACTACCTTGTCAATGAAAAGCAAGTACTCCGGACTAGCAGGGCCAGAGACGATAAGGTGACGCTGGAGCCATCCAGCAGCGGCCCTGTTGCGGGAACCTGCTTCAATTCGGACACAACTTCTATTTTGTATAGGCCAGAGATCTGAGGAGATATCACAATAAACGTTCGAGGTATGGCGGCAGAGACTGGAGGCAACGAAAACTTGCTTTTCTTTGCCCACCACACGACAATAATTTTCGGGGCGTTCTTTGCGTCTGCCATCAGGTCGGTCACAAAGCTGAAGCTCATGTCAACCAACGCCGTCGAGAATCGAACACCAGCTCGGCCGCCGTCTTCTACCCACCCAAGCCCTTCCATGAAAGTCAGGTACTCGGCTTGACAGTCGCATTGACATGAATCAAATCTCGAATATAGGCCAAACAAATATTTTTCTCGAGTAGGAAGGTCATCAATGGCCTTCAGAGCTTCGCGGAACCCAGGACCTCGTTCCAAAAGCTCGTAGCCGACGCTTCCAGACGACGCGGCTGCGGTGAGGTGATGGAGGAGGATGCGCGTTGAGTGAAGGGCACACGCAAGCGACGTGGGGGGCACCGGCTGCACGGCAGCGATGATGTGGCCCTTGTCTGATTCGTTCAATATCAAAGACTCTTCTGCATGCGCAATCGCCTTCATCATGTCTTCCACAGCCACACCGGCCGCCTCGAACGCACGCAAACCTTGTGGCTCAGGTGGCGCAAGCGGTGGCGTGTGGAGGGACGCGTACGCGTGCGCCTCACTCATCATGTCCGCCTCAATCGTGTTTCTCTGAAGCGAGAACAATGGCAGCTCATCGCCGCTCCTCGCATAGACTTGCGACGAAACGACGTCCCCGCCCTCATCCTCCCCACCGCCGGTACCGCCCTCATCCGCACCGCCTCCTTCAACCTGCGCAACTTTCGCCCCATCTTCCCTCGATGGACGATCATAAACAAGCCGCAGTGTCCATGCGTGACAGCCCGTCCCATCGCGCACCAGCATAGCAACGTGATCGGTTGGGTTCGGCGCGCGGCCAACGTCTTCAAAAGAAATAAGAGCGCCGTTTCCAGTCACGAGGAATATTTCTTTTGACGAGTCCCTTTGCGAGGGCTGCTGGACCCTCTCAACGACGGGCAAGCTGTGGTTCGAATGGGCGAGGAGGTGCGTAAGGAGCGCCACCGACGCCTCACGGATCGGATCGTCGCCGAAGTTGAGGCGCTTCCAAAGGTCAGACACGTCCGCAGCGGACGAGGTCGAGATTTTGTCGCCGAAGATTGCAAACATAACAGTCTCCATTATGTCGCCGTACAAGCTCGCGTCGGTGAGAAAGGTCGGGGGCAAGTTCATGACGAACTCGGTGAGCGCATGGACGTGCGCAACACACACGGCGGTCCGCACCTTGTCGCTTCGCTTCTTCGGCTGGATCATCATCACAGAACTAGCGCGCTTGGACTCATCTGATGGCGACTCCTCAGCGCCCGTGCTCAACAAATTTGAGATATTGCGGCACAAGTCCATCACCACCTGCCGCCCATACCCAACAGCTGCTTTTGCCACCAGCTCCGCATTCAACGCGAGTGCAGCTACGACGTCGAGCGCCGCGAGGGCCAACTCGTCGTTTGGAGACGTACAACTCTCCGTGATGACCCGAAAGGACGAAGACAATGAGCCGGGAGCGGCTTGTGCGGACAAAATGGCGTCGACGAGGAAAACGTGCAGGCCATGCAGACAAGAGATACGGGCCTTGTTGAGATTGTCGTCTCGGATGACCTTTTCAAAGAAAGCCTGCTGCAGAGAGCGCGTGTCGGCAAGGCAAACGTCAGAAGTTTGGGACTTCAACGCCGCAACTAACGTGGGCGCTGGGTCTAGAACTTTAACGAAGCCAAGGACGGAGGGGAAGGCCAGCAGGGAGAGCGCGATCGCAACGGCGCAGAAGCGGACGGTCATGTCGACGGCACTGGGCCCTTTAGAGGCAACTTTGTGAAGGGCAAAGAGGAAGTCGGCGAGGATGGAGTAAGAGCCTGGGATGCGAAGAAAGAAGAGCGGCTTTGAGTGGATTATAATCGTCGAGATGACGTGCATGTCGTCCGATGAGAGGGCGAAATGCAACGCCTCGTATATTGCGCAGAGGTAGCCGTCCTGCAGCTTCTCCCCTCGCGCCGCTGTGACGCAAAGGATTCGACACAGTGCACGAAGGGCAAACGCTTTTCCCCGACCGAACTTGGCGTCTTGTATAAGGGCATTGATGAGGAGAGTGGAGGATAGAATGGAGAGGATGGTGTTGCCGCTGGCGGCCGTTGCGCTTGAGATCGCAAACGAGTCCAAGAGCATGTCGGCGACGATGCTGTAGGCCGAAAGCGCCACCTCGTGTGAGAGAGGATCTCCGAGCGCCGACAACGACGACGGCAGATGAAGGAACCTGTCCCAGTAGAAGAGGACAACGTCCGGCGCCCAGTCCGGGTCGACGCGAAAGGTTAGAGGGACGATGTCGCCGCGGTCGTAAAACTTTGTGTCGACGATGCGAACGGCAGCTGTGCGCGCTTGCGCCGAGTCGCGCTTTTCAAATGACGTGTCGAACATGGCGTCCTGAGGGATTGCAAAAAGAGACAAGTCAGCGGCTTCGCTTGTGGAGAGTCGATTCTTGACGACGTAGATGTGCGTGATCGCAAGGCGCGTAAGATATACCGATATGCGCTTCCAGAGCTCAAAAAGAGGCCGGAAGGAGATGCATTTGTTAAATGCCCGCTTCAGCTCCGTCCAAAGGCCCTGGTCCACCGAGACGGCACGCATCCAAGTCGCGAGCCACGTCTCTGCGCAGTCGATGAGAACTTCAAGTTGAAGCTGAAGGGACTGGTAGCGGTGGCACTGCTCGGGACATAGAAACGACTGACTCACAGAGGATGTGAGACGGAGCAGCGCTTCCCACGTCTGCGTCGACAACAACGTCCCCATGCGGGACATCAACGAAAAGACGTCAAAGGATTTTTTGAACACGATCACGACGTCCGCGACCACTCTGTCCTCTGCGCTTGGCCATGATCGTTCGAATATTCGCTTGATGTCGTCAAGGATCACGCAGAAGTGCTTATTGAGATCTTGCGCGACGTACAGAGGCCGACAAGTCCCTTGCACCCAGAGGAGATAGACGTCAAGAATGAACGACACGGCGGCGGGCTCAATAGTGCCATGGCAAACTCCTGCATGGAAAATACTGATGATCTGCTGAAGATGCTGCGGTGTGCGGAAAAGGAAGTCTGAGCGGGATGGGCGTTGGCACCAGAGGGAGAGGTACTCAAGGACAACCTGAAAGACAAGAGGGGGCGGCTGGGAAATGACGGAAGATGAGGGCGCATCGCCGCCTTCCTTCGGAAACGCTGAGGGGACGAGGAGTGGCAAATAGTTTGTGCGCAAGGCCTCAAACCAAAAGCCAAAGTGAGAATCATCAGAAGATATGGTTTTGAGGATGAAGCGGACCAGTTCCAGTGACTCGACCTCGGTTGGTTGAGACAGAGATGGAAGGAAGGCATGTTTGGACATGGAGATGGATGAGCGGCGACTGCCGGAGTGATGGGATTCCATTGTATAGAGAAGCAGCTGGACGATCTTTGGGTCAACGGGCTCGCCGAGGTCTTGGATGAATATGATGAGCAACTCAGCACCGATGATTCGATAGGAATGGAGGGTTCCGATGTCCACAAGTTGCTCAAGGAGTCCAGTGATGCTTCGAATTTGCCACTTCTTTTTGATCAAGTCCGATAAGTGAGTTAGAACGCCCTTCAGAATCCGGAACAATGGAGTGACCTCAGCAACAGGGACAGCTTTTCCCTTTGAAGCAGCCTGATCATGAACCTGAAGGGAGCTCAAGAATATGTTGTAAATGACGTTGTAATTCTCGAGGTAAAACGAACGAATCTCCGATTCAGATGAAGCTTCTGACAGCGTCAGGGGTGTCGTTCCAACCCATGGGCGGTGAAAGAAATGGATGCGTGTGCATCATGAAATAAGAAATTACCTAGAAATGACAGCAGCGTCTTCGACCTCTTCAGAGGGGCTGCTGTATCATCAAAGAAAGCTTCAAGTTTCTTCTTCGACATGCACAACTTGACAGAGCCTGTCAACGTCAAGTCAAGTCAAAATACTCTTCCTGCACTCTTACAAATAAATTGAGCCTCATGTCTTTCCTACAAAAGCAAGCTGCTCGCTTGGTGTACAAATTTGCTTGTGGCGCCCGCATATTTCAGAGAGTAGAGTCTTTCGAGTCGGGTACGGTCTCCTGTACCCTTCCTGTTTGTACCGAACTCGGCGATTCGCGTTAATTGCTGTGTGTCGAGAAAGCGGCCCAACCAGGGACAGCGGAATGATCATGCCATCTTGTAGAGGACCGAATGGTGCAATTTTCTCTCCTTCTTTCGTCGACACGATCACGCGGACCATTCCGCAGGGCATCGGATTGAGAATGATGTGAACGTGATTGAACTGCGAGGTGATGGTGTTGGGGCGATAGTCGTAAAGATGCTCATTCCAAACAATATGGACGTGGTCATTGCCGACATGGCGTTTCTTGTGGATTTGCTGCGCGTCCTTCAAGTTATTTGGCATCATCGTGGGCACATGGAAGATGCATTCGAGATTGTATGTCGCGTAGAATGGAGCATATCGCCCAGTCGTGAGATTTGGATCGAGGCCCCCCATGAAACCAGGATGGTTGCCAAGGTCAACTGGCCAGCCAAGTGAGGACAGGAACGCCTCATAGTGAGGGGAGCCTCCTTCGTTTCTGAACAAAAGCCGTTGAGTTTGCTGACCCTTCTTAACGTAGATGACCCCTATCTTGTGGCACTCCCTTTCATGAGTCTTATCCAAGCTGTTGATGCTGCGAGTGAGCTTGACCCCCTGCTCCAGCGGCGCCACTTTGGAGTAAAGGTCAAGCGAGAGGATGCCGAGATGCGACGCCAATAGCTGCGAGCGAAGGAGCGTTGGTGCGGCAACATCTGGCATCGTTTTCTGGACTTCCAAGCTCGTCCGCACAACTTGTGGATCGTGAGGGACGCCTTGTTCAAGCGCTTGGGCATCGATGCAATTCCTCCACACTTCGCGCATCGAGGGCTCGGGAAAGGTCGGTGTCGTTGACCAAGATGAGCCGTCAGGAGGAATGTCGCTTGAATCGAGCGTGGACCGCTTCTTGAGGACCTCGGCGAACGCGTCGGCCTCGCGTGCTTGTTCTGGAGCGCCAGCGTCATCGACGTCCAAGCTCAAAGACATTTTGGAGATGAGGGACTGCGGAGGTAGGGTTGAAGGGTCAAACTTGATTTGAGAGTCCCAAGCGAACTTGCCGCTCTGATCCCTCAAGATCAGGGTGCTGCCGCCTTCAATTGTCAGCAAATTATTGACTGCAAATTGACCTGCTGCGCCCATCGATGGCTTCTCTGATAGCGAAATCATTGCCGCGTCGTCGAGAATGAAATGGCGCACCGCCGACACAGCTGCCTTGTCCAGAGCGTCAGCAGACCACGTCAGTGCCAACTCTGACTCCTCACTGAAGAGCGCAGAGACGTTCGATGTCGCAGCTGACACGGGATAATTCGACATGTGGACCATCATGTGGGTGAAAACACACTGGGCGGCCTCTCTTACTCGTTCAACGTTTGGGTTGGACTCGATAGGCTTCTCTTCAGGCACAGGCGACTGATTGGGTGCATTGGGAGCCTTCACTGACCTCCGCAATATCCCCGACGCTGAATTGGCGCTGTTGCGACCCTGTTGGTCCTTCTGAGAGTCGGCTGCGGGAGGAGGCTGCGGCAATGCCGAGGCCATCCCCCGGCAGATCTCGACGACGTCAAGAACCGAATTAAGAATCTCCTGGTCGCCAAAAAGCCAGTCGCAATGCATAAGCCAGTCGAGGAGGCAATAGAGGGCGGAGGACACTTGCACCGACACATCCGTCTCGGAAAACACTTTCGCTTGCATTTGAGCAAAAATGCAGAGCTCTCTCACGACGGACGGAATGGTCGTTGGGTTTGCCTTGTGGATGATGGCGTTGTGGCGTGAAAACTCTGATAAGACTTCAAATACTGCGTTGCGGACTACTGTTGAAGTAGAAGAGGAGAGGAAGCGAAGGAGGGTCTTGATGACGGTAAAGGAGAGGGTGGGCGATTGATCCATCGAATCAACAACGTAAACGTAGAGGCACCAAAACGCTTTCTCTAAGAGCTCTTGATTCTTTTCAAACTGAACAAACTTGAGTAAGATTTCGACAGGATCGGACTTAAAGTTGAGATCCTTTGTCTTGATGTGCTTCGAATACTCCACACTTGCAAAATGGCCCACCATGCACATGACGGAGCCAGCGATGGTAAGGGCGGCCCGCTTGAGCGCGTCTGACATGCCCGCGGTGAGGAGGATGGTCTTGCACTGCTCCAAGAATACTGGCATGAGAGCGCGCAGTCCTGGGTGATCCATGCCAAAGAGGTATTGGGAATTCATGAAAATCTCTTCAACAATGCTGTGGCTCGAAGACTGCTGCAGGACATTCGAAACAATGAAGTAAAAGCGCGACAGGTGAAACGCATGGAACGGAACGCCCGTACAGGCACTGAAAATGCGGCAAAGCGCACCATATGCAACGTTGATGCCATCGATAAAATCTGAGGTCTTCTTCTCAATGCAACCGAAAAGCCACTCGCCGAAGAGCTCCAACACTGAGTTACCGTCTGGAGGGTTGGGTGTCTGAGGAGGAGCTTTGCCTCGTTGAGAGGCTGGCAGGCGCCGTCCCACTGACGTCATGTGGTCGGAGAGTGCAGCCACCCCTGTGATGGCGATTGCATGAACTCGCGTGTCAGTGATGACGTTAGGATTCGCAAGGGTCTGCAGGAAACGGTAGTAGAGATGCAGCACTTGATCGTCAGGAACATCGATGTGGACGACATCGATGCTAGCGAGGTTTATAAGATCAGATCCCTCAGTTGGTCCGAAGAGAATTCTGCACAGCCTCATCGACAGAGCAAGCGTGACAGTTGTCCATTGAGTGATCAGGCTTACATGATTGATTCGCCGCTGAAACAAATGAAACAAAGCCCTCCACAGAGACAAGTCATTGGGAGGATTGCGGACCCACAGCTCAAAGAGAATCTTGATCACTTGCGTACAGATTCGACTGCCAACGGCATCATCTTCTGATGGGAAAGACAGAGCGGCATCCGCCATTTTGACGAGAACCTGTGCAAGTAAACAAAGAGTAAACAACGTAAACTCGAAGGATGGTCGCCCGGCACTCAGGTGAGTACGATTTCCAAGACTCCCGGCCCATGAACACAATAACTTGGAGGAGCTGGGTGTAGAGGCTGCCCAAGAGATCATTGTATGGGGTTGCGAGTCTTTTCTCGTCAAAGAGAGCAACAAATTGCTGAAAACAAATCTCAAGGTGTGAGGAAGCGCGTGCTACACTGTACCTGTGCAACAGAGTCAATGCATTGCGTGACGGATGAAGCCCGCCTTTGCCCAAGCAGCCAACCCTTGTACAGCCGAATCACCTTCCAATCAGAACGAAGAAAAGGGTTCCATACGTTGAGAATAATTTCGCTTTCTTCAGCAGGGTGGAAATGGAAGCACTCCCCTGTAACTTGAAGAACCCAGAATACATGCGAAGGCGTAACAAGGGAGTCCTGTTTCTCACTCAACAAGCCAACGAGAGTCAGCGCAAGCGACTTCCGAACAGCAATAGGAAAATCTCGGAGTACTGATCCTTCTGTAAAATGAGGGGCAAATTTACCTTGCGAACCTCCGTGATCCGTCAGCAGGCACAGCTGCTCCATGCGAACCAATTGACCACTAACAAAAAAAAACCCTTTGACATTGATTTGACTTGACAACTGGCGGGTAATTTGAATTTTTTGGATCTCCAATGGCACTCTTGCTGCTGCCGCATGACATTCTGTTTGATGTGGTTGGAAGGGTTTCTGTACGAAAGGTCGTACAATTGGCTTCCACGTGCTCATCCTCCTTTAAATTCATTTGTAATGCAGACTTGATGCGTGCCCTGCATTCTCTTCTTGTCCAATCAAACTCAATGCGGCCTAAGCTGCTACTTGAAGAGCGCATGGTGCTGCTTCATGAGTTCTGGTGCTCTGCATTAGGTAGAAAGCAGCAATTGGCATGTCATGACAGCCTCACCCGATTTCTCTTGCAATCTCGGCTTAGTAGTCTTCTCAAGCGCTTTGGGACAGAAAGGTACTCCTTCTTCCGGAGTTTCGTCTACTTGCAGAGCCTCTCTGCGTCGAATTGTTGCTCTTTCTGTGGTTCCGAGACCCGCAACAAATTCATCACGTCTTTCGCCATGAGGCTCTGCAGCGTCTGCATTTCCAACTTCGTCCGGCTGAAGGACGAAGTCCCTCAAGTAATCTCTGCAATGGCCGTCCCCATGGAGCGCGTAATCGATCCTGCTCAGGACGGCTCGAGGTTCCTCGTTTTCCTCCCCGATTTTGTCGCCTTGAGGATCCTCCCCAACGTCCCATCCCCTCGGGGAGCTGCTACCCCTTCCGCCGTCTCCCCGTCGATCCTCGCAGCCCAAATCAAAATGAGGAGGGCAAGCCTCGCCTCGTTGTTGCACAAAGTGCGCGTCGCTGAGTTCGGCGGGCCACGCGATCCCTTGCTGACTCTTGCGCTGGAGTACTATTTGAAGACTGACAAGTTTGAGAGGGTGTGCTCGAACATAGCCGCTTTTCAAATCAACAAGCCGCTTGCTCGCAACCTCATGGAGAGGCTTCGCTCCGAGACTTTTGAGCGGTTCAATCGGCTGCGACAGTGGGGCCGCGACATTGGCCACGAGCTTATGAGCTTTCTCGCTGACGTCAAGACCATGGGTCCCGTCCAATGCGAAGTGTTTTCATGCTTCGTCGCAACGGGCGAAATTCCGCATCGCTTCAAGAGGGACTTCTACAGCGTCCTTGAGGAGCAATCAACGAGCGCAGACCACTTCTGTGCATTGCTCCTCTTGGCCTTGGGCAGGGCTGATCGCCTCAATGAGGCCCTCAAGCGCGTCTTGGGCGCAGAGTCCACAGGCCTTGACGAATTGGGCTCTGACTTTGAGCGCTCCCTCTACAAAGACTACGTCCTCTCCCGAGGCTTCAATGGCGTCCTTAACGTCTCAAGCCAGGCCGTCGCAGACGTGTTCAACTTTGTTCGCATCCTCCGGTCGCTCGTTCTTTCTGAGCTGCCGCGCTGGGATGGCGAATTCATCAACTGCTCCTCCCTCTCTCTCATCCACAGGGCAATCGACCGACGCATCAGGTCCCTCACGTCTCTGCATGTCGGGACTGTCCTCACAGCCGAAGATCAGGCCCTGTACCTCTATCAGAACGTCGTATGCTTAGAAGCTAAGGCCTACGCCCGCATGGACGTCCTGCGGGATTCCCTTGCTTCAAGAGGCCTTGCCCCAGGCGAGTACAAATTGCACTTAGGCCTGCGCGAGGTCTTCAATTTCCTCCAAAGCGTTCTTTCACGGGCGAACTACAGCATCTTTGACGACTTCAGACTTGTCGCTAACAAGTTTCGAAAGGGTAGTGTCGGCGACGTCGTTGATGTCGCCATTACCCTCTATGTCTCCCTCGGCGACTTCATGTCTTTCCACGCCGTCGACATGCCCCTCGTCCTCGACGCTTTCGCCCGCAGAGAGCAGCTCCTCAACCACCTGCATCGCTCCCTCCAACCGCGCAGAAATTCCATCAAATCCATCACCCCAGCCGACATCCTTCGCTTTGCAGACTTTGCCGAGCCTTTCATCGCCACCAACGCCTACGGCAGCGGCGCCGCAGAAGCCGAGCTCGTCCGCATTAGCGAGGCTCTCCCAGCCGCCAGCGGCGTGATCTCGACGTGCCTCCGCTGCCACACCGCCGCCTCAAACGCCCTCTTCGTGCGCATGTTCACCTCAGCCCTCGTCACCGGCGCCGGAGGTACGGCTGCGGCAGGGATGCGGGACAGCTCGTTTGAGCTTCTCGTCGAGGTCGACCGCACTGGCGGCGCCGAGGACGAAGATGGTGAGCTGATCCGAGGTACTGGGGGGGGGGTGAGTGTTTCTTGTGTGGGCGGTCAGATGTGGAAAGCACTGACAGTTCGATGGTTCCAGGCGCGTCCAGATTTGCAGGGGGTGTCAGGGCAGGCTAGCATTGTTTCATCCCATCAGAAATTCAAAACCCTCACATCCATTTCATTTCAAAAAAAGACCCATGCCGCGCTGGCCTCTAGGCTGCGCTGTCCCTCTTTTTCTTGCTTTACATTGACGAGGGCGGCAGGTCCACAAATTATTTAAATGTAGCCGCATGAGTAATCATCAAGTCAAAGGCCACATACATCAAGCAGTTTGCCTCATTTAATCCGTCTTTCAAAACGCCCTCATCAATAAGGACAGTGCTTAATGCAACGCATCAATTCCAAATCCTCAAATCATTTTGATGTCTGCCGTTTCACTTCAAAAATTGGATTTCCGCAATAAAAGCGCCCCCCTGAATCCGCGGCAGGCCAGCCTTCCCCCCACGTCCAGGCGCCAATTCCAAGCTCCCCCCTCCCAGAGCAGCGCCGCGAAGTTATGGACAACGACAGCAATGCTGCGGCTGTTCGGGTCATGTTAATGTGATGATGTTATGCGAGAGACTTGTCAGAAATCTATCAAATGAATGTCTCAAGGCTGTACCTCTTCCCCTTGGATGCACCATCTCACGGGCACCTTGATTGGCCGCTCCTTTGCAGGCGGCACATCAGGGGGGTCGAACCTAAAAATAGAACAAGTGGACCGACAGGGCGAAGGTGACGGGGGGATACATATGACCTGTGAACTCGTTCAAAGTCTTGAGCTCCGTCAAGGTCAAAATGAGCAGTCATGCCCCCCTTTAATCCGTTTGATGTTTTTACAATGCGCATTGCAACGACAAGTCACCCCAGCGCTCAAAAAGAAATTCGCACCGGCTGGATCTCCTGCGCGGGCAGCTGCCCGTTCCCGGCGTTTTCTTTGTCCTCACCCCCCCCCTTAAAGAATTGCTTCGGCCTTCGAAGCATGGATTCCTTTTCAGTGCCCCCCATCTCAGTTTGCTTCACTTCGCCCTTTCCTCGCAGCTCCTCCACGATCTCAGCCTCCTCCCGGAGCTGCGGCAGAGCGGCGGGCAAGATGATGTTCTTTTTGATGGGCGTCTCCCCAGTTGTTGCATATTGCTGACGTCTTAATTCCACCCCCTCCCTCTCACCCTCAGCCCAAGCTCCCGCTCGCGCAAACCCTGAAGCCTCGCTTGCAAGTCAATTGCCGCCTGTTGGGCCTCCTCCCTCATCCCGTAGATCTGCGCCCAGTCAGACTTGCCGTGTCATGTCTCACCCCCTCTGCAAGCTGACCCCCCGACAATTCCGTCGCTTCAATGCCCGCATCGACTGCGCAGCGGCCTGCACTGGCTGCGCTAAGGCATGTCCTGTCCAGCGCCTGGGCGCTGTCGCTTGAACTCTGTGCCGCCGCTGTGACCGTCGCGACTGTCCCCCCCCACTGCGCGGTAATGGCTTCCCCTAGCCGCTCCGTCCTTTCGGCTGACAGCTGCGACACGCTCTCAACCTTCCCCTCGATAGCCTTCAAAGCCCCCTCCGTTGCGACTCTTAAGGCACCCAAAGACTAAGCCGTGAGGAGGAAGATCAAGTTGCCAACATCAAACGCTTCCGCGACGTCAAAGGTTGCTGCGGCCGCATATGATTTTGCAGCCTCAGCCATGTTGGATCCAGTCTGAATGACCTCGGCAGTCTTGGTGCTTGACAGGAGCACCAAGTTGGTTTGCTCTATTCAAATGAGATGAGGAAAGGAAGGTCAAACCTTGTTTTGAAAGCGCAAGCTGTTCTGCAGCTTGGCTCGCCATCGCCTGCGTTGCGGAGCACTCGCGTAGGGCCGCTTCAATGACAGAGGCCTTTAGGCTCGCAAAAGCAGCATCAACTGCCGCTTCAACCCTCGCGGAGTTGTCGCGGGCAAGCGCTGCGAGAGCTGTCGTGTGCGCGTCGATGGAGGAGATCTTGGGGCTCAGAGACCAATCAAATAATGGACGGACTGTGCGCGTTGAAGCCTCCTCCACCCCTGCATTGAGGGCTAGCAGCGCCTCTGCTTGAGAGTCGCGTTGGGCCACGGTGTGCCCGACAAACTCGTCGGCGGATGCGCTTGACTTTTTGACGAGAGCGTCCATCTGCGCACGGTCAGCGGCGGGGGCACGGCGCTGGACCTTTTGTGCGGACTCAGCGGCGACGGTTGAGGCGGCGGCTGCCAGAGACTTGATGGCATTGGCGCCTTCGAAAAGGCCTTGCAGAAGGCCCCCCACGCTTGCTTGAGTTTGCAAGGAGGCTTCTCTTGCGCTCAAGTTGATGGCCGCCAAGAGCGTGACAACACTGTCCGCTTGTGATTGAGCAAAGGAGGTGACTTGCTGCGCGATGGCATCGATTTGGCGTTGAAGCAGCAGCAGCTCCTTTGCTGAATTAACTCACGGGACCTTAGTCAGTTACCTCCTTCCGGGCTGCCACAAACTCAGCCAATCGACCCTCCTGCGCCCTCAACGCCGCGTCGGCGCTGTCGCGTTGCACCCTCAGGCGCTCTTGCCCGTCGCTCAAAGCAGCAGCCACGTCCACTAGGAATTCCGCAGCGGCGCGATCGTTTTGGACCAGCAACGACGATTGCCTCTCTGCTCCCATCAGATCAAGCTGACGGACGAGGAGAGGCGGTCTACCGATTTTACCAAAGAGGCCACCAACGTCGCTCTTAAGCTCGAATGAGGTCCGTAAGAGGCAGTTGGCGGCTCCGTGGAGGGCATGGCCGGTGGAGTGAAACTCTGACGCAACGACTGTCTTTTCCTCCAGCGCCTGCTGAGTCGCCGACAGGGCCGTCTTCGTCTGGCCTAGCTGCACCTCCGTTGCCTTGAGACTTTCCTGCGTCGTCAGGCTCGTTGGATCCGACTGAACTTTGGTTCGCATACACTCTTGAAGGACAGCGTCAAGCTCAGCGACGCGCTGGGAAAGGATCTGCTCGCTCTCTGCCTTGTGGCTGTCGAAGAGGGCAATCAGCTCTCTCTGAGAGTCCAACTCAGCCAGCATTGCAGCGTACTTGTCGTGATCGACAAACACTCCGTGGTCTTTCTCGCGCTGAACCTACTCGATTAGAACGTGCCCCCCCCCATGTTAGCATGCCCGCAGCTCATCTTCTAACTGAGCCAGCCGCTTGTTGAGGTCTTTGAACATCGTCTTGTTTGACACCACTTGATTCACCTCAGGCTTGTTGCGGATGTTCTTGGCGCGGTACGCGTAGTCAAGCGTCGACAAGGTCTCCTCCATCGACGCAATTGCGGGCGAGACGGTCGCAATGATGCAAGTCTTAGTGCGTCCACCCAACGACTCTTGCAGCAGCCTCGTCAGCTTCGATTCTCTGCTACATCAGCGCCCCCTCATTTCCAGTAGATGCACGCACCGGTACGGGACGTGTGGCTGATTCTCCACGAGGGCGGATATGACGCGACCCAACGTCAGCAGGGACGTGTTGATCATCCCGGCCTCCTTCTTGCGCGCGTCCGTGGCCCCGGACCGGCCGACATTTTCGGACCCGGCGAGGTCGACGAGATTGAGGGTTCCCGTTTTGAAAACTTCCTCGCCGTCAGGTGTGATCTCCTTCATGGCAATGCGGATGATGAAGATTGAGTGTGAGCGGCTGTGGGGTTGAGGTCAAGCGGGGGGAGCACCACCTTGACTGCTGGTTGAGCATCGTCTCAGCCGTCCGTCTGCGTGCCTGGCACTGGTCAAGGATTGTGTAGATGTCGTTAGCGCTCGACACGGTCCTGTCCTCGGCGCCGATGAGATTCACGCCTTTGCGAGGATCCTCAAGCATCTTGACTTTGTTCCCGTCCAAAGAGATGAGGTCAGTGAGCTCCTCGTTGTAGAGCTCGAGACACGACACCCTCACGTGGCATTCAGCCGACGACGAGTCGACGTGGGCGAATATTTGCTCCACCGCACGAGGAATCACTCCTGCCCCTCGTCGATGGGGATCATTAGAGGATCCATCTTTGAGTCCTTCCATGGTGAAAGTTTTGCCTGTCCCTGTTTGACCATACGCGAAGATTGTGCAATTGAACCCCTTGAGCACTTCCTCGACAACAGGTGCTCCCACAGCAGAGAAAAGCTCCTCTTGACTAGTATTTCCATCAAATGCTGCATCGAACGTGAACGCTTTGGAAATCTTTTTGGGCCCATTTGCGCTCTGAACGATGATGTCCTTCGTCGAAGTCGCTTGCACTACTGGACATCTCTCCTTTTGCTTCTCAGGGGCTGAAAATGGCCTACATCTGTTACACCGAATACCAAGACTTGAACCTTATGCGCACAACAACACGAACATTCACGGTTTTCTCGGACTCAGTCATAGCCAGTTCAAATTTTGACAGTTTAAAATTAAACAATAAATCTTGAAAATTTAGAGTTCTTCAATTTGAATGTCAGCAGGCCTCAGAAAGAGAGTTGGCCATGCGCAGACTCATGTAGCAGCTCCTCTTTCCACAGGATCATCCAAAATACACGAAAGTAAGCATGCTTTTTTGTTCATTCAAGATGTAGCCCCTCCGGACAAGAAGAAGCCGACTTTGAAGCGAAAGTCTCGTACGCTTGTCAATTTCTCTTTCTCAAACACTCAGCCGACGATCGCGAAAACCAAGAAAATGGTGCTAACAAAGCCCCGAAGACCGGTTTTTTGAGCTCGGTCTACAATGCGTTGATGCGGCTCGCCAGCACGTTGACTGAGTCTGATTCTCAAGTCTTCCGCACTCCGCATTCTGGGAAGACTCGCTCGAAAGACAAAGAAACTCCAATGTCAACCATGTCAGCTATCCGCACACCTTTCCGTGTCGAGCTTGAAGCGGTGAGCTCTCTTGCGGGACAGGTCCTGAATGGCTACTCGCCGAAGAACTCCCCCCGCCCTGCCCGCGATTGGACCGACCCGTCGATAGAGTACGGCCCCTTTGAGGCATACTGTCGACCTCACGATGAAACTGCAAAAGTCTTAAACTTTAATTCCCCCACGGCACCGGACCCTCGCAAGGCTGAAGCATCCACGTCCCCAGCGTACTTCACCCCCCCATCCTCTCCATCCCTTCGATCGCCGCAGCAGAAAACCCAGTCAGCCTCACTCCGTCGAGCCGTGTTGTCGCGAAACCTCACGTCCCCTCCGAAAGTTCAGTCCCCTCGGACGACGGTGCAACCTCTGACAGGTCCTCCGCAAGCGGCACAAGCGGCCCCTCCACCACCGCCCCCGCCGCCGCCCCCACCACTGCCTGCTTGCATGGCCCAACGTTTGACCGGTCCAGCACCTCCGTGCCCTCTTGTCGAAACTAGAGACGGATCGAAAACGGTTGGGGTTCCGCCCCCTCCCCCGCCCCCTCCTTCTCTTCCGAAGTCTCTCGGCGCGCCGCCTCCGCCACCTGCACCATCAGCGGCCTTCATCAGGACGTCATCTTCTAATGTCGACCTTGTGGCTGACATGCAGCGCAAGCTCCAGCGCCGTCTGCTCTCGAAGAAGGATGCCCCATCGGAAGAGAATCCCAAGCTGCTCCAGTGGATTGCTCTCCAAGCGAAGGCCCGCAAACTGACTGTAGACGAATTCAGAGAGCTGTACAGCAGCAAGCAGCGCGTAGCAGCCGCTGTCCCTGCTGCCATCAACTCATATCGGGGAAGCGAACGAAGTGAGCTGGAAGCACTCTCTCACGCCGTCGTCGAGGCTGCCGGATGGTTCCCTGGGGGCTACAAGGAGATGAAGGACCGCGACGCAGCGTGGTCTGCCGCAGAGCGGAAGCTCGACGCCATCAACTCGTGGCTGGCCTTGGACGAAGACATGCGCGTCTTTGTTCGGTCGTTGAACGAGATTGCAGAGGCAAAGGCAGTCATTGAAATGCCAAGGATCCGCGAGATGTTTGGTACAGCTGCCCTGTGTGCTTGTGACGCCCGCAGATACTCGCCGTCGAGTTTGGGGAGACATTCGTGACCACGAGAAACGGTTCAGGGAGTTCGGGCTCGGCTTCGACGAGGAGCTTCTGGCCGAGGCTACTTCCCGCCTTGAAGGCATCGCTCTGCTGGCTGTCCCGTCGCTGCGGTCGGAGCTGCGGGTGTTTTACAGCCGCATAGGCAGCGTTTCCCCTGCCACGCTCTTGGTCAAGGCAGAGGAGCTCAAGGTGTTGTGCAACTCCATCTTGGTCCTCATCGTCGACGCCCTCAAATTCGTTCGTCCTCAGGTTGAAAATGATGACCTTCGCGCATTTGCCCTCGATTGCTCGCGAGAGTACCTCTCCCTCCTCGCAATCCAATTCGAGGGCCCGCTTCAATCAAAGTTGAGGCTCGAAGTCACTGCCTCATTTGATGGCGCCCTTCGCTTGATGACGCTGCTTCAAAGCATCGGCTATGTCCGCAAGGGCGGCCATCAGCTCAGGTCCTGCAAGCCGATTGAAGATGACCCGGCGGCTGCGAGAGTTTGCGAGGAGATCCTACGCCTGACGGCGATGCTTCTGACGCACATCACCGCTCAGTTCAAGCACATCGACAAGGACCGTCGAGCGTCGGGGCAGTCGCGGGACCTCGTCGCGTGGTTGTTGTTCGGCTGCAAGTTTATCAACTCTGTCGCAGGATTGGTTGGGGAGGGTAAGGAGGACTTCAACTCGCTGATTGCATCGTTTGTGGACCTTGAAAAAAGGCTTCAGCACTGACCCGGGGCCACAACATTGCGCATTTATACACAGACCAGGACGACACATCAAGTGATCAATACAGAACCGTAACTTCTCCCATCAGATTGATCACTCGGCCGCCCAACATCTCGCTCACGGCAGCCTCGATTTGCTATGGGTGGTCATTTGCAAGGTCTCAGTAAACAAATGACGCAAAATCAAGAAATGCGAGACGTGCCTTTTTCATATCGCGCGACTCCTCGACGAGGCGCTTGAGGATGGGCCCTGTTTGGAGCATGGCCTCCTCTGCCTCCTCACGCTTGCGCACGCACTCGTCGGCGGACGAGATGAGGCGCTGAATGCTCTCCTCTTTTTGTTTGAACGATGCGACAAGCCGGTCAAAGTACCTATGATGCGTCAGTCGATCGTCATGCCCAACCACCTTGTGCTTGCTCGCATCATGATCAGCTGCTGAGTGTGAGGGCTCTGCAGGACGCCAAGAGGCGCTGCAACGGCCTCGAGGAGCCTGCGGACAGACGCAGCAGTCTGCCTCGCGACTACGTCAGGGGCCGACAGAAATAAGTTGTCCACCGGCGACGGCATCGACGCATCCATTTCTACGCAGCGCTGGGACAAAAAGGCGAACAACTGACGCCGTCAGCTTGCGCCATCAGTCAAGAAAGAAAAATACCTCCAGCAGCTCGTTAATGAGGGCGTTTCGCTTGTCCGCATCCTCAAACACGGAGCACACGTCCATAGTCGATGCCCCATTGCCACTGTCCTCAACAACAATGGCACCATCCCATCCCCCCCGCTCGTCCGCTTGGACGAGCGAGCCGCTCGCGTCCTCGCCCCAATCAACCGCCGCGCCATCGCCCCAGTCAATGGACGTTGCGGCAACATCCCCCTCATCCCAGCTAATCACAGGAGGATCTTGAGGAGCCTCCGCCGACCAGTCGATTGCCGCATCTTCGATTGGAGGTGCCGTCCCCTCGCCCCAGTCGATCGAAGATGCAGCGACTTCTTGCTGTGGCAGGAGGTGGGGTGGAATTTCCAACGGCTTGAAGGAGAGTGAATCGGCGGAGTAGACGACTTTGACGAAGACAAGGTCATCATCGACAGAAGATGACCCGACAACAAATTTCACAAACGCTGAATAAAACTCAAGCGCCTCGTGGACGAGCGGGCTCTTCAAGCTCTGGAACACGCTCTGGAAGAAGTCGGAGAGGGAGGCCGTTGATTTGAAGAGCTCCAGCGGGTAATTATCGCCCTTTTAAGTCAATCACACATAAGGGAGAGAGCGGACTTGAATCCCAAAGTCATTGCGGGTCTTCACGAGCTTCTCGCGGTAGTTTTGAGCAGCCTTGCGATACTCATTCTCTCGCCTGGAGAAATCTGAACACGATTGACTGCATTTTGAAATGGCAGCTTTGTGGAGAGGACTGCTGTTGTGAGAAAGAGACGTCAACGAAGGAACATGTCAAAGACAACATTCTGCACCAGCTGAGAGATCAGTTCGCCCAGAGCAACGTTGTCTTTCTGATAGCCGCGTACAACGTCATCCCATTCCTTCATGTTCGCATTCTTGTAGCTCCCAAACAAGTTCTTTGACCCCGCCTCTTGCGAGGCTCCCATAATGTCTCGAATGGCTTTACAGTTAGCAAAAGATATGTCTGATAGTGTGAGTATCAGCTACGACCAACTCACGCTCAAGCTGCCCGAAGAATTCGAGCCCCTGTATGTCAGGAAGTTTCTTCAGGAGGTCCCTTGCTTTACTTTGCAGGGCCTTGAGAGAATTCCTCCAGCTCTTGGAGAGCTTATGGCGGGACTCAAGCCATTCAATGAGCTTCGACACTTGGATGTCTATGGGGAGCAATTCCTCCTGTTTCGCAGCCTCGTTGCTCATGCTCAAACTAATACTCTTTAGTTAGTTAACATGTTGCTCTCAACGCTGGAAAAGATTCGTCGCTTGCATCAGTCTAGTTCATCAAGATCGACGTTCCTGTTCAAAGATCTTACATCCGGTGATGTTGTTCTTGTAAAAGAGATCCCCAAAGTGTGGGCTGCATTTGAGAAACGGATTCAAAGGCTGAAAGCAGAAAGAACTGCACTGCAACGAATTTCTGGCCATCCCTGGTTTCCAAAATTGTAACACACTTCGCATGGAGCTTAATTGAGCAGTTTTGGAAGCGCTCAAGATGACGAGAACATCTATTTAGTGCTCCAGGTCCTCCCGTTTGGAAACTTACTGGAGCTCTCTCGAACAAAGTCCATGAACGACCTGTGCCTGCGGTTCACTGCAGCAGCTGTATGCTATTCTCTGCAAATGCTCCTTGAATTCGACATATTCCATCGTGATGTAAAACTTACAAATGTCCTCCTCGACGAGCAATACTATCCCGTCATAATCGACTATGGCCTCTGCTGCCTCACAGATTCCTCCAGGTTGCCCTCTCATTTATTGTCACTCATCGTCCAGCGCTGAGAGTTTCGTTGGCACCGAACACTGTATGGCCCCTGAGGTAGTTCGAAGGTCTGGCGACTACGACTTCAGGTCGGACTGGTGGTCCGTTGGCGTCTTGCTCTTTGAGCTTTCCTGTTGGTCACAAGACGGTTGAGACGAACCTGAAAAAGTAGTCGTCGACCGTTTTGGAGCGAAAACAGGGTCTATTTGCACGAGCAGATCCTGCACAGCGACCCGTTTTTGAAGGACCTTTCGTTTTCATGCTCGGAGGGTTGTTCATGCTCAGCCACCTCACACTCGCAGCGGGAGTCGATTTCATTAAAAGCCTCCTTTCAAAGGATGCCACGACTCGTCTTTCGTCGTGGTCGTCCGTGATGGCACACCCTTGGTTCGAAGGCTTCAACTTTACGACGCTGCTGAATAGGACGATGAAGTCGCCGCTTGCGGATGCGGCAGTTGTGCGGCAAGTGGACGAAATGAAGCGCCCAAGTGCCAATGCAGTGGACGACGGAGAATTTACTGGCAATGACCCCTTCCAAGACTTTTGATTCAGGAGCGGAACGCCTCCGAATGCCAAAGTCACAGAGGCCTGGCGGTGGTCGACTCTAAGCTGACCCTCGACATTGTTGTCAGTCTGCGACATCATCGCCCGTTTCTGCCATAGATTCTTCGCCCGTATCGACATCGGGCTCTGACACAGGGACCGCCTGGAGGATCTTCTTGACATCTTGAGCAAATGCCCTGGAGTAGCTCGCTATGCTGACCTGACATTTCTTCATTGTAGCTATCGTGTTATTCAGATGGTAGCGATTGGGAACCCCCATAGTAAATCGTCTTGAACATGCATTCGGATTTGCACAATGATCGTACAAACACGCTTGATGTGCGCACGACGTCTGCATAATCTCTGCTACAACGTAGTATGAAAATCCTAGTCATTGGGTTCCAGTACTTGACTAAGACGTGAGGACTTTCCTTATCAATTCTACCTTGAAGTGATGCAGCAGTGCAGCCATACCCACAGTCGCCATAGTTATCGACAACGGAGTCGCGAATTTGATTCAAAATGTGATGAGGGGAAATAGCTTTCAGATCCTTCTCAGGGGGAAGCTCAAGAAAGAGACATTCCATGACCACGTATCGATTCTTGAATCTCACCATTTAACTTAAAGACTTTTGTCGAGTTAGTTTGAGTAAAGTGTTGAAGCTGAATGGACGATGACGAGCAGGTTGAGCGTCTGCAGTACAAGGTCTCTCTCTTCACTGATATTCACCCACGTGACCCGATTTGAAGTTTTGTCTTCTATTTTCATGCTGATGATCTATTCTCATGCGCGAGGTAATCTTGCTTGGAGACGGCACCGTTGGGAAAACATCTTTGGCTGTGCGATTTACCGACGATACCTTTGGCTTGAACTACAAACAGACCATTGGATTGGATTTTTTTAGTAAGAAGATCGACCTTCCTGGTGAAGCCCATGTTACGCTGCAAGTGTGGGACATTGGCGGACAAACGATTGCTTCGAAAATGCTCAGCAACTACATTTATGGATCACATGCCGTCATCCTGGTGTATGACATCACCAACTATCAGAGCTTTCAAAACATGCAAGATTGGTTAGCAATCGTCAAGAAAACGTTCGCCAAGGGAACCATGCCTTACGTCGCCTTGGTTGGAAACAAAAGTGAATCCAGCCGTCTTCGTCTCATCCTCCAGCCGACCTCAGTTTCTCGAGAACCGTGCGCCCAGAGCGGCATCAGAAATTTGCAGAAGAGAACGAGATGTACACGTACAACGTCAGCGCAAAGACTGGCGATCAAGTGAACGCGATGTTTTACCGAATCGCGGCGGATTTAGCAGGAGTAGTGCTCTCTCGGCCTGAAGTTGAAGTCGCGACTGTAGGTAAACGGAGGACGACGCTAATGCGTTTTCAGAAAATTGTCAAGGCGGAGATCGTGAACCACGCAAACGTCGAGGGCGTGGCCCCTCCGAAGCCTGATGGCGCAGAAAAGAAAAAGGCGTGTGTTGTGCAATAGAATTCAATAATAGTGACGACTGATCATGTGTGACTTTTATTAAGGTGCGACAGATATTTATCCAGGATCAGCTTGCAAGGGTTTTCATTTCGCGCTTGCTTCACAAATCGTCCATCCTGGATGTAAAAAATACGATCCGCGTAACACTCCACGTCTGGGTTGTGGGTCACCTGTCTCATCAAAAATGCCACACGCGCCTCAGCCAAACCATGATGCAAGTGGTCTGGCGCTCGCGATTGATGTTCATGAGCAGATCCATGATCTCAACAGTGTTCCTCGTGTCCAGATCGCCTGTCGGCTCATCTAGCAGAAGCACCTCAGGGTCGTTTGCGAGCGCTCGCGCGATCGTCCTGCCGCGTGAGGGGTCCGCGCGCTGATCGGACGCACACTCGCTGCTGCTCGCCGCCTGAGAGCTCGGACGGCTGTCATGTTAGCAAATGATGCGCTGCAACACTCTCATACCAAGTGCTCCATCCGATCACCAAGGCCCACCACTGGCAGGGGGTGAGGGGCGGCATGGAGGGGGGGAGGGGCACTTGCGAGCAATTCCTTCACCCGGCGTTTTCGCTCCGACCTGTTTCTTTTTGCAAGAAGCGTCATTGGAAGCTCAACGTTCTCAAAGGCAGACATCGTGGCGAGCAAGTTAAAAGTCTGGAAAACGAAGCCTGCAGAGTCAGCGGCGAGAAAACGTGTAGGACGACCAATTTTTTCCAACCTCAGCTTGGCGAGGTACTGATCAGGAGAGGATGAGTCGATCTTCTTTCCGAATAGCTCTGTACTGTAAATTAATTGGCCTGCAGGAAACAAAACCAACTGTGCCTCCAGTGGGAGCATCAATACAGCCAACCATGTTCAGCAGCGTCGTTTTACCTCCTCCGCTAGGGCCTCTCAGCATAATGAATTCTCCTCTGTACTGTTAGCCATAAAAGCACCACGCCAACCGCTTGATTGGAGAAATAGTGCCACCGTCTACGACATGAATGTCTTGGAGAGCCCGAACGGTCTCTGTGCGGCCTTCAAGTTGATAATCTGGGGACGCGTGAGTTAGACTATCAGAAACATGAAAAGGGCAATATGCAGGCGCCACACACCTTTCGACACATGCTGCAGCGTGCAAATCGTTTCCCCAAATTCTCTCATCCTAACAAATTGTTTAGAGGAAACTAGAGACAGTCTTTATCTGTATGTACTGGTAGAAATTTTACAATGGGGAGAACTTAAATTAGATTGCAAACACGCGAAAACATCACTTTCCTTTGCGTACTAGTGCGAGTGAGAAGAAACAAAGTTCACGTCTACCAGGAGCAGGTGGCTCGACATCGAATGTCGTGTCAACAATGCCCCGAATGCTGATGCCACGAGCGTCTGCTCGATAGGCATCAGCAACTTTAGGATTCATTTCAGTGGGGATGTAGAATCCTTCATCAATGAGGAAGTTGCGCAATTCCGCAATCGTCAAGCGGCCGTCAGAGTCCTTGAGAATGAGAAAAAGTCCGACGTGGTACCGACTCCGTCATATTCCTTGATGTAGCCCTCAATAGCAAACATGTCATCACCAAAGCGGGCCTTCAACTTGGTCGTAACCAACTTCTTCAGCTCCGACAGAGTGATGTGCCTGTTTCGATAGAACAAGCTCGACGCCGAGGAGTACACGCCCGCCTTGCGAACGGCATCAGGCTGCGTATCCAACAAGTCCGTGCTGAAGCACCGATGATTGATAAGGCCGCGCCCTTCAGTGTCGTACGTTTGCTTGATCGATTTCAAAGCCTTGAGGGCGGTGAGACGCTACTGCATGGACCCATACCGCTTCAGTCAGCTCAATGCCGAATGACTTCATGGCGGCGCGGAACTCTGAATCCGTGATGGAGCCAATGTGCTCTGTGTCGTATGACGCCAGTTTCTTGCTGAGTCCGAGCTTGTCACTCACGACGCGGTTAATTTCAGCTTTGACAGCATTAATGAGGCGAGATGTCCTTGTTCCGTTCGGAGATGAAGGCGTCTGAATGGCGTATCGGCGGACGCCATGGACAGGCTCCGGCTTGAAGTTCCCGAACATCATGGCGCCTTTTTGAGAGGAGTCATAGTCCTTTGGGAGGATTTGGCTGATGAACTCGTAATAGTCGACGGAGCCACTATTGTCAGAGTCGGACAACATAATGAGCTCATCAAGGGTCTGGTCATGTCAACGACGAAAACAAGGACACTTACAGCTCTCGACAAGGAGAGGCCAAATCGCTCCAAGGCCTCTTTAAATTCTTCCGCGCTGATACGACCGTTGCGATCCTTGTCGAAGAAGTGAAAGGCATGAAGGATTTCGTTCGGCCCCGATCGCACTCTCTCCATCAACTTCCTTTGGATCAGCTCGAGAATCGTTCTGTTCTTTTGGCGCAACAAGTCCAACTGCACAGGATCTCGCTTAGCAGATGTCTTTGGCTTCTCAACAATAGCAGCTTCGCGAGCAGAGGATCGTTGTGAATTGGCATCATCCCTGTCTTTCCGCGGAGGAATAGGCACCGGCTTCATTGCAACAGGGGCTTCAAATTAGAGATATAAAAAAAAGGACTAAACCTGACGTCGGCGCTGCCTTCGCACTTTGAGGTCGCAATGCTTTCTGCAACCCAAGACCCTTCATGCGACGGAACACCCTCAAGAAGTTGTCCCGGTCATGGGCAGGGGCGGACTCTAGCCACTGCAGAACTCCAGGAAGCTGATCTTGCTTCACAATTTGGGACAGCTCTTGTCTGGCCCCCGGCGCTGTTGAAACTCTCGGAGTTGCACTTGCTTCAGAATGAGAACGAATGGAGAGAGCAATCACAAGAAATAGGGCGCGACGAGAGTCCACGCGCTTTGAAGCTGGATTCCAAGACTCCACTGCGGTTGATAGTGACGAAGTCTGGCGCGTTACTGAGGCACAGACGAACAAAAACTTTTCGCCTTGTCCACTTGCTGAATAGCTCGGCGATCCTCAGATCCATACCATGCGCCTTCAACTAGAGATTTCACGAGCGGCCGCTGAGTTCTCCTACAGAGTTAACCAAATCCGCGATGGGGCGACTTGTCGACTTCCTGGCGAAGCCTGGCTGCCTTTCGGTTATGAAAGTCCATGCTACTTCCAACGAAGCGTCCTTCCAGCAACCCTTGCATAAGAGGCCTCTGTTCCTCAGAGAGCTGTTGCCGAAACGGATTATCCCACACGATATCGTTCTCTACGAAGATTCTTGGTTCTTGAAGTTGTCAAAGAGAATAAGAGATGGACTACTCAGCTTCGCAGAAGGTGCATCCGTTCCAAAACCGTAATTAAACACCTCGCGGATATCGGTAGTGACGTCGATGTTCATTTCGCTCAGTCCAACGGATCTCGGATTAACAATAAAAACGTCAGTTTGATTTCTGTTATTTTTCTATTACGCCTACAAAGAAAATTACCGACATCGTAGAGGCTTCCACTGGTCAATGCAGATGGCCTCTTTTCATTTCAGGCTTTTTTTTGGTCTTCACGTGAAGCAGAAAACTGCTTTCTTTTTCGAGCGATTCATTGCAAATTTTTGTCAACGGCAGTGAAGATTCATCAACTTTGATGTCAAGTTCTTGCAACTAGGCAATTTCTGCTTTTGCTGTGATGATTTGACGATGATTTGACATTGACTTGCACAGATGAAAAGCAAAGTTCTTTTCACGTTGGGTGCGGGATTGTTCTCCGACTCATATGGTATCCGGCTCTCTCTTCTCGTTCACCCTTCAGATCTCTTCATATCCGGAATCGTTTCGATCGTCATAGAGAAAGAGTATCCCAAGGAACTGAGCAACCAGGGCTTGATGGCGCTTTTTCTTGCTGCCGCCCTCGTTGGCTCGGTTGTGGGCAATCTCGTCATGGGATATCTAGTTGATTCGATTGGTCGACGACAATCTCTCATCATTACGGCCGCCATTACTGTCACTACAACTGTCGCATCAGCGTGTCTCTTCCTTGGAAACAACCCATTGCTTCTGATATCTCTTCTAACGCTTCTGCGATTTTTCATCGGCTTTGGAATCGGTGGCGAATATCCGTCATCTCTGACCGCCTCTTTCGAAACCGACGATTCACAAGACCCTGACTTCCAGGCAGCCACGGAAGCCAAGTCCTTGTCCGATCGGCTGCATCAGTCCGGGCTTGTGTTTTGCGGCCAAGGCTTGGGAATTCTGGCCGCAGCCCTTGTCGTAGTGATCCTCCTTGGCATCGTCGGGACGACGAGTTCTGATTTGGATCTCATCTGGCGGCTTTGTAAGCCCCCCCCCCCCTCAAGTTTGTCATTTCTGAACCATTCAGCGTTTCTATTCGGGCTCATTCCGATCTCTCTGGCCCTCTACTTCCGCTGGAACATGCAAGAGCCGTTAGAGTTTGCAAACTGCCACACGAAGGTCCCTCTCCTAGCCGCCATCTCCGCCAATCGCGTCGACCTCGTCGGCACGTCCCTGACCTGGTTCCTCTTTAATTTCGCTTTCTACGGCCAGTGGATGCTCATGCCGATCCGCATCCAAGACGCCTTGAGCAACCACTCCGTCACGACTGTTGCCTCGTCAACCTTTTTCGTCGCCCTCCTCGTTCTGCCCGCCTACTTTGCGTCCGCCTTTGCCATCAAGCATTTTGATTTCCACAAGATGCTTCTCGTCGGGTTCGGTTCTGTGACTTTGTTTTCTTTTCTCTTCGCTGCCTTGTTTCAGGCCGTTTCCCGCAGCTCTTTTTCTTTGATCCTGTTCTATGGGCTCTTGTTCATTTTCTTTCAGCCAGTTAACACCGCTACATTCGTTTTGCCAGCGGAAGTGTTCTCCGTTGCAGTTCGAGGGCGCCTCCATGGCTTCTCGGCTGCTTGTGGAAAGATTGGCGCTGCTCTAGGCGTTGTCGCACTGGGAAGCCTTACGCCTTCGCTGGCCCTGGTTGTTAGTGCCGTGGTCAGCTTGGCTGGCGTCGTGTTTGTGAAGCTCTTTGTTGCACCGAAAAACCGAAAGTACTCGGACGTGGAGTCCTGGGAGGAATGATTTATTGTACATTTCGACTACGGCTCCTCAACGGTGTCATCGATTGGGAAGACAGTGTAAATTATCAGCGGTGTCTCCGACGTGCAAGTCGCAACAAACTCAGAGCCCGGCACGACCTAAACCAGTCACAAACGAACAAAAATGGTCACAATGAACTCTTTTCGAGACTCCAACGCCGCAGACACTTCGTTGCCATTGATTTTGCCAGTGCCAGACCAAACTGCGCTCTCAGCGTTGTGCCAACACAAGCGGCACCAATTCCGGCAAATGGCCGTCCATCGGCAGGGCGAGTCATAGTCGCGTGAGGGTTCACCGAAAACGACTCGCCGTAGAATGCGTCGAAGAAAATCCTTTCTCGAGCACCCCATGCGCCCGCTTCAAGGATCTGGGGTGCCCTGTGGAAACGTGCCCTGTGCAAGTAAGAACATCCTCCCAGGATGGCGGGACGAAAATTCCGGGTCGACATTCTTCTCCCACTTCACAAGCAGGTCAATAAATTCGTTCTCATCTGCGGCTCCTCTGAGCTGCACGTTGAGCTTACAAGCTGCGCAGTCAGGGTCTACGCACGTGAGCACGGCAGAAAGGGATGATGCAACCTGGCAGCCTCTGTCCGAGGCTCCACGACAGCAGGTTGAAGTCATCTTGAGGTCGCTGGATTTCAAACGTGGGATACGGTCCTGGTGCATGGATGACGCCTGTGCTATTGGAGCCGGCGGGAAAGAGCAAAACCAGTGGGAATTGTCCAACCCTCATGAGGGGAAACGGAGAACGTGTTGAGGAGGGAGTAGCAAACGTCAGACTTTCCAAACTGCTTCAGCGCCTGCACTAGCTGGGGCGTCATGGACGGAGCGCCGACGGCAACCTCTTCTCTCTTTGTAGACGGCTTTAAACCAAGCCTTGTTTTGCATTCAATGGGTTTCAAATTGAGAGGAGGAACGTCAACGGGGGGGAAGTAATACGCTTCCAGCTTGCCCTGCGCATCAGAACGGCATTGGCTACAGCGCACAGGTCCCTTGACGCTTCGCTTCCCATCGGCGCCAACAACGATGTCCCCCGAGTGAATGTGGCAAGGAATGGGCGGCACTTCTCGAGCGTCTGAGAAGGACGGGACAACGGGCTCCCCTCCAATGTCGAGGACTGCGCTGTGAGGGGGATCTGCAAATGCAACTCTTGGTGAGCGGCCAGTTGGACAATCGAGTCTCTCCAAGGACTTCACGTTGTCCTGATTCAAGAACCTTGTTGAAGGGCACAAGAATGGTGTTGTCGCCATCTAGTCTGGATTGTCAGCGCTGTCAAGACCATGGGGCAACAGCTCGATGGTCGTTATTCCTTCCCCTTCTCTCATCACCTCATTCACTGCCTGCTGGAGTGACGAAACGACACGGTACATTAGGCTACTTGTGTTGCAGACATAATCCACCATTCAACGCAAAAGAAACCCCTGTCATCCGCGTCCTGAGCAGTGCTGTCCGACTGAGCCAGAACATATGCGCGCACCTATTCCTTGCAACTACAGAGCGGCCGCGGTACATAGATCTGCAAACCAAAGCCGCCCGACCGAAGAGAACCCCGTTGAAACGGTCAACGGAGTGTCGGACTTGACTCGCTAAGTCCATGTGTACTTCTGACTACCCCTTCACGGCCTCAATGAGCCACACTTCGTCCAGCCGGCGATCGGCTGCGTCTTCGAATCGGCTAAACGGCCCCTTCAACAGGCGCCCGGACTTCAACAAGGATGCCCGGACTAAGAAACCTCTGGAGGCCATCGATCGCGCGACGGCCGAGCTGTCCTGCTGCGTCATGAATGAATTTGAAAAAGGACGTCATGAAGCAAGTCCACGGCGAGATATGCCCTTCCCTTTGAGCAGAGGAGTTCGGCAATGACGTGAGCAACAAGGTCCCCGTGTCCGGGAGAGTACGTGACGTCGGAACCGATGACAACGTCGACCCTCCCTGTGAGCCGCAGCTTTTCAATCTGCGGCATCAAAGGCCTTAACCTTCACGCCGTACATCTTCTCCATCGGTCCAATCCAACTTTCTATGACATGAGGGGCTTCTCAAAATGGTCGAACAAGGCAGAGAATCGCGAGTCTGCGCCTTCACTCCATTGGAAGCTGTTCAAGGCGAAGCTCGTCTGGGCGCACAAGACCAACTGCGCATGAGCGTGACATCACGTCAGCCGCACCTCTGGGTCGTAGTCTGTGTACGTGACGTTGAGGCCTGAAGAGAAGCAAACAAGCGATACAAGACCAACCCCCCCGCCCAGTTCGACAATGCGGGTGCCTTGCAAGAGCTGCACGTTTTGTGTGACCCACCTGTCGAGGTGAGGTGCCACAGAGGAAGCGATCAACTCCGACAAGAGGACCGAGGAGCGCCACAGGGCCCCTCCGATCGACACTGCAACATGCGGAGCAGTGCAGAGATCAATTATTGTGGCAGGGGGTACCATTTGCAACGTCTCTGGTGCTGAGCTTTCGGCTGGGCAACAGATGCGGACTGCCTTCGGCTGTTGGCCGAAATCTTGAGTGTCATGACTTCAAGTGGTGGTGACTGGCAGACGATAGCTTCGCCATGGTGAGGCACGCTTGTGCGCCGATTCCGTTCTCATGCTTGCCTAGACGGTGGAGATATTGAACGCAGAAAGATCTGCTTAGCCAAACATGGCAATCAGCTGCCACCAGTCACTCAACATGGTGTTCGATGTGCTTACGGATGATGGATAGAGCATCCACAATGCCAATGCCGAGTGAATACGCCGCTTCCCTGCACAGGCACCTCTCAATAATCGCTGACACCGTGTCGCTCAACAGGGCGTCATGCACAGAACCTAACACATCATCGACCACACGAGAAGACATCCCTTCAATGGAAATGAGACGAAGAAATTCAACAAATACATCCGAGAGCTCCAAATGAGCCTCGCACTCCTCGACGAGGGGCAGCAGCAGACCTGTTTGCAAAAACAGCATCCGTCCGCAGCCTGTCTTCTCAGCAGGCCCCCCAGCCTACGCTCACTTCGTTTCAAAATGCCGCACATATGCAGGAAATCGTCTCTGTCCCACGCAGTCATGCCTCAGTGCCCATGCTGTGTACTTCTGACTGCAGGGAAATGGTTGCGGGGCTTGTCAACCTCGGCGAGACATGCTTCATCAACGCTGTTGTTCAAGGCCTGGCCTCATCGACTTCACTGTCGTCGTACATCATGCAAAAGGATGCTACTTGGGCCAAGGATCAGCTGCTGGCTGCATTTTTCGGCCTTGTCGTCCGTGCGCATGAATTTGTTCTCAATGACTGCGCCAGAGATGGACGGAAGCTCCGGCGGCTCCATCGTGCCGACCTCATTCATTTCAGCCGTTCGCTCTACTTTCCCCATTCTGTCCCATGGACAGCAGGACGCACACGAATTCATGCTTCTTTTCCTCGACTACATCACGCCGCTGCTTGGTCTCACAGCAAAATGCGAGGGGCTCAAACTCTTCGCTTCAATGCCGCATCTCACACTAGTCCCGCGACACAACCCCACAGTGCTGCATCCCTTGAGCGCGATGCAGCGCGACATCCTACTCGACGTCTCCTCTCAGCGGAAGTGGCCCTTCAGCGGATCAATGATATCGTTTAAACGCTGCATGCGCTGCCTTGGAGACATTCGCACCTCCACTGAATCGTTTAGTCACATCTCGCTCCCCCTCCCTCCCGTGTCCCCGCACTAGACCCTCACTCACAACAAGCAGGCCCCCGTCATAACCCTCTCTCGAATCCTAGACGCCTACTTCAAGCCGGCCCCTGCCGAGGATTCCCGCTGTGAGTCATGCGATCAAGTCGACCAGAAAAGAAGGCTGTTCGATGCCCTTGTGAACGGTACCGCAACATCTCAAGTTCAAACGTATCGCAGCGTCGTGTCCACTTGGACCCGCTTTGGACAGCCCCCCCCCGTGTTGGCTCTGCACCTTCGACGACTCTCGTACACATATTCGGGCTTCGTCAAACTGCACACCGTTGTTCAGTTTCAAGAGACGCTGGACATAACCCCCTGCATGTTGTGGGCCGACGACCCCGAGGTTGTGAGCGTGGCCGGCCGGCAAGGGCAGCGCATCACGTCGTCCTCTGGTGCAACGAGTGAGCTGGGTGGGCTGGAGTTCGAGTCCTCGACGATGAAGCGAGGCCCTGCAAGCTCGTCGTCAGTCCGGTACCGCCTCATTGCCATTATCGAGCATCTCGGCGCAAGCGGCTCGGGACATTACGTCACGCACCGGCGCGATGGGGGCGGTTGGGTGCGGTGCAGCGACGACTCGTTGATGCGGGTGTCTCTCCAAGTCGCGCTTTGATGACAGCTCTGACGTGACAGGACGTCCTCAACGCAGAGGCTTACATTTTGTTTTATGAGCGCGCATACCTTTGGTAGCGTCGCGATCGACGACACATGATGTACAAGTGACTGAACATGCAATAAATAAATGACATAAATGTGAGTCGCCGACTAGTCAAACCCGTCATCGTCCTCCTCATCGCCGTCGTCCTCCTCCTCCACTTCCTCGTCCACCTCGTCCATGAAATTCTTCCAAATTCCAGCTTTCAAATTCGCCAAAGAGAAGTTCGACTCCTCGTCCGTTGCCGTCGAAATCGTCTTGGCGATGGAAGCAGACGTCTCCGCCATCTCTTGCAACTCTCGTCCAACCAGCCCTTCGCTCACAAACTCCGCGAACTGCTCGACCATGTCGTCGAACGACCCCACCTCCTCCACGAACTCGCCGTTCTGCCCAGCCGCAGCGCTCTTGTCTGCCACCCCCAACAAGAATCTCCTCGTTTGCTCGATCGACGCATCCATCGCCTCTAAGCAGCTTCTCATCGCCTCCACCGCTTCCAGCCCGTCCACAAGCAAGACGCGCCGACGAGAATTCAAATTTGACACGCGCTCGATCTCATCGCAATCTCGCTGAACTTGGCTCTGCAGCTTCGCCACAGCCGCAAGAAGAGTCTTTTGTGCAGAGGGCGATATGCCCGGCGCCTTCGTCGCCTCCATCAGCGCCGCAATGTTTGCCTCCGTGTTCTCGCGGACGTCAGCGACCCTCCGCGCCACGTCGCCAAGCGCTAGCAGAGCTCCAGCGCCTTCGCCCCCTCCGACCTGTTGACATCAAATCCCCTTCTCTGCCCGCACCCACTGTTGATGTCATGTTTTGAAGCTCAAACGACAACGGAGAGCCGTAGCGCTCCCACAGAGCCGACGTTCGCATGATGGCGCGATTTTTCGCCGTCAGAGAGGACAAGCGCAGCGCAAACGGCAGCGCGCCGGGAATTGGCCGCGCACGGAGGAGTCGGAAAGTGCAGGCGCGGATTTCGACTCGAAAAAAGAGCCCTGCGTTGGTGAGGCAGAGGAGGGTCTGAGGGGGAACCGGCGAGGCGCTTGAGGACCTTGGTCGGATCTTTTTCCTTCTTTTGGCCCGGCTGGTCGAAGACCGGAATCTCCGACAATCTCCTCATGTTCGATCGGCCAGTCGACCTGCGCCGACTCAATGTTGACGATGGCTTCGCCGTGATCTTGAGCGCCTCGCGGATACTTTTGAGCGTTGGTAGGTCCAGGGCGATGGAAATGCCCTCAAGGCGCGCGAGGAAGAGGACGGGTGCGAGCTTTGCGTCAGCCGTGGCGACTCCAGCGTCGGCGGCCTCTGCGACGGCTCGCCTCTCAAAGCGGACGAGGACCCGCTGGTGCTGCGAGTCCTGCTCACTATGTTCGGCGCCCGCAGCAACCTGGGCAACAATGAGAGGGGAGCAGGCATTTCAGCAAGCGGACGACAACAAAAAGTTCGCGCACCTGCAGCGCATGCGCGGCGAGCTTCGCGACAATACCGACGGAGTCCTTAGCGGCGACGAGCTCCAGGTCGCGCATGGACAGGGACGCCAGGGTCGTGCTTTTGGCCGAAAGCACGACCGCGAGCTCTTTGAGGAGGAGGCAGCCAGCGCGGCTGGAGGCGTCAAAGACCGGCGGGCGTTAAGAGAGCGGTGTCACATTGAGTTCTTCTTCCTTGTCTTCTTTTCTAGTCCAAAGGTCGTTTGACCGGAGTCGGCAGCCATTTGCGCACTGGCTAGTGCGCGCTCGTCCTTTTCGTCGGACGACGCCGCGGCGGAGGTCTTTAGAGACTTGACAAGGAGAACGGCAGCCTCAACTTGCTCTTGGCTGACGCGAAGTGACAGCCTTGAAAACGTCACGAAGAACTCTTCTTTCTTGGAAGGCTGTAACAGTCAGAGCTTGTTTAAGGGGGCCCCATCACCGACGGTTCGACGGCGCTGGACCGAAGCAGCCGCACGCTGACGTTGACAGGCTCTAACAGTGCTGCAAGAGTGAGGGGGCGGTGGAAGTAGAAAAACTCTCAGCCGTAGCGCCGACCCTGCGAACGTAGGCGACGGAGAAGCCGTTGAGCTTGACTTGGACGACCCTGGCGCTGGTGTTGGGCGCAAACGAGGGCTGATAGTCCGACGAGGCACCGGGGAAGGACGGCTGGACAAAGAGACCGCCGTTGAACTTGGACGGGGGTGAGTGTGCGAACGCCTGCTCGTGGTTAGAAAAAACACGTTGAGTTGTCACAAGCCGCACGCGCGTTTGTGCCACCGATGCCCGAATCTCCCGCACGGACGAAATATCGTCCTGGTCATCGTAGATCGGCATGACGGCCTTGAACGCCGCCATCTGATCGCCGTCAGTGCCCTTCACCCACCCAAACCGAGATCTCGACTTTCGGCTTCGGCTTCTTTGATTTTGACGTCCCGGAAACAATCTTTTGGCTGCCATCACGCCGCGCGTTGACGCTGATGGTGCGCTCCAAAATGTCGCCAATGATGTAGAATTTCAGAGTCCGCCACAGTGATGGCACGAAGACGATCTCAATCTCCCTGTGGGCAATCAGAGGCCAGCAGCAGCGACTTCACTTCATTTTGATGTCAACTTCCATCGGCGCAGTCTTGGAGCGATTGATGGTGATCTTGACAAGTTGCTGGTCCGTCGGGTCAATCGACCGGCCCCCACCGCTGCTCACATCAGCGCAGTCCGCCCCGACGTCACTCGACGTCTTTCATCGGCCGCAGCATCGTGTGATGGCTCAGCGACTTGTTCTCCCTCGGGTTCATCTCCTTGAGCATGAACAGCGACATAGTCGAAATCAAAAGCGTGCTACTGTCGGGAGACTTGTCTGGCAGCAAAAAGTCTGCAGCAGTCAGAAAGCCTCGACAGTGAGCCGAGCCTGGGGGGAACATGATCCTTGTGTCGATGTTCTCGGCGAAAAACATGAACCCGTACTGGTCTTCCGCAACGTCGATGATTTCGCAATTTAAATTCTGCAGCCGCACGGAGAAGCTGTTGTCCACCGCGTACTCAGTCTCCATGTCCTTTGACAGCGTGCGCTCCCCCCCCCCCCCTCTAGATAAGGACTGCGGTATTAGGAAATGGTAGACGAGCTGATACCGGCGCGTCCATTGGAGCATCTTCATCCTCCCAATCGACCTACGTCGTGCTCAGCCCACTCGACAGGACCCCACGTCATTCTCTTCGCCGTCGTTCGGCTCGTCCTAAAGCGCTGTCAGGCGACTTTGGGGCGAAGGGACCTTTCCGCCTCGTTGGAAATGAGCGTCTGATTGACCATTCTGGATGAGTCAGTTTCCTCCAATGCGCTGACTTCAAGCGCCTTCAAATCCTCAGCTGCACGGGAGTCCTTCTTCGTTTTGTTCTGCGGCGTCACACCGACGTGATGGGGGTCGACCTTCTTCAGAGTGCGAACAAGGTCGTGGACGATGTGTCTGTGGGGTGAGCGATACAAAGCAGTGGGGATGACAAGAGCATGTAGAGCTGAGTGCGGACCATGGAGACGCTGAAGTCCATCACCGTCTGGAGGGTCAGCCCCACGAAACGCCACACAACAATTTCGGCTTTGAACAGAAGCAGCTTCCAGTCCGACAGTCGCCGCAGCGCTGCAAACTATGCGTTAGGAGACAACACAGAAGTAAAAAGCGCACCTTCACCTCAAACCCGACGTTGTCAAGAATGATCGCCACCTCCCGCTCCCTCTGCATGTAGATGGGGTGGAACACAGACAGGGAAATGGACTCTACAGAGAGCTTCTTGAATGCATGGAACTCATCCCCGTTGGAGCCGATGAGGCGGCACTTGTGGAGGTCGTTTACAACCTCGAGGGTCAACGTAGAGGGCGACGGGAAACTTCATATTTTTCCGTCGTGGAGGAAATGGCTAAACCGAGGACGGTGACCCCCAAAAACGGCCGAGTGCTGTCATCTCCCAGAGCTCGCTTTGGCCGGCCGAAGAAATAGAGGCGGATCTCGTGGATTTCGATCTTAATTCCATCAATGATCGCGTTGAGTTTCGTGCTGGATTTCTTCTCACCAGACTTCCTTGCAGAGTGAGATTTTCAATAAAGCATGGGACTTCTTCTTCTTCTTGACTTCCCTTAGGGTATCCAATTCGATGATTTCGATCTCAAAACTTTCCATCTTTATGAAGACCGGCTCTTGCTCAAGCTTTGTGTAGGATAACTACACAACTCAGTGCAAACAGGTAAAAAAACCTTGAAGAAGAGCTTCTTTGCAACAGCTCTGCGAATCCCCAAGATAGGAGGAAGAAATTTTGCGAAAAAAGCCCCATTGAATTCTTCGAGGTCAGATCTCACCGATTGGAACAGAAAGACCTAGTTCTTTGCTGCTACCTTCGCCTTTAATTACATCGAATTCAAGCTTTTCAGGGTTTTTGATGATAGGACCAAGCTTTTTGCGTAGAAAATTTTGCATCCCAAATAAACTTGACAAATATGATTTTGAGTTATTTAAAGTTCGAATGAGCCATCGAATATTTGATTCGTTCGAGAGCATTTCTGACTTAGGCGCATCAACGACGTCCATCGATTCTGAGGACCTCGCGCCTTCGCCTTCGCCGAAGAAGTCAAGACCGTCTCAGCTGAAGCCTTCTTTCAAGCTTCAGGGAGGAAAACTGCAGCCTGCCAAGGTACCGAACTCGCCGCCTGCAAAGTCTGCTTCAAAGCAGCTGAAGTCCGAGTCATATACGACATTTTCTAGGGGGTCCCAGAATACCGCACAGCCGAAGTGGCCCTCTTCAACTTTTGAAGACTCTATGGAAGAAGTGCACGACGCTGTTGGCTCTTTTGAGAACTCGTCTTCCTTCGACATCGCAGAGTCATTTGAAGATGCCTCCAACCTCCATCGTTTCGCGCAGACAGCAAAATCTCAATATCTCTTTGACCCCAAGCAAGCCGCAGCACAACCCTCCCACGGCTTTATGCCCTCCTCTCTATTCGACAAAGCGCCACCAGGGCGAGGCCACTCGCTGAATGCGGCTGGTCTCTTCGCCCGGCCAAAGCGTTCATCGCCTCCGTCCAACTTCTCGCCTATGAGCTCGTTCGAACGCGACCTCGCCGCTGAGCTTGACTCTTCCCTTGGCTCTCCATCGCCTGTCGTCGAGAAGAGCCGCCACGTTGACGCAAATCCAGGCCCGCGCAGTGGCGCGCAGGGCCTTAAGACTGCCACGGCCACGACAGGGCGCAGTGAGAGGGTGTTTGATGTGGCCGATCTCCTCCGAATGGATCCGCCGGCCTCACGCGACTTGATCACGCCAGCCCATCACGGCGCATTTGATTTGATAGGAGCGACCAAAATGTCCACGGGCATTCGTCATGAGACCATTCTTAGCGCTGCTGACCTTTTGAATGACACAGCTGCCGCTGGAGGCCGCCCTGAGAAGATCATCGCCACCGCAGATCGACTCTCCAGCGTGTCCTCTCGAGGCGATGTCGAGCGGAGGGAGAAGGTCGCAGGCGCTCAGCCTGGTGCTGGCGTTAGCAGACCCGAGAAGATTTTGAATGCTGCTGACCTTCTTATGCCAGAATCCTCTGCCCATGCCGGCCGCCAGGAGCGCATCCTCAGCGCTGCCGATCTCTTGATGCCCCCTTCAGATCTCAATGCAGCGAAGACCTCAAATGCAGGTGCACTTGCCCCCGAACGCGGGCGAATTCTCAACGAGCCCGACCTTCTCAAAGCAAGCCTTCCCTCTGCCATCAGCAAGGAGCGGCAAGCCTCCCAGCGGAATGGAACCTCACAGGATCAAGCCGGGTATGTTCCCAGCGCAGGAGCTGGCGCTCGGCGACAGATCCCAATCGACGACAAGAAGGCTTATGCATTCAAAAGCAAGGCAAACGAACCTTTTGGCCTCTTTGGCCTTCCATCTGCGCGAGGGGAGGTCATCTTGAGTGCAGCAGATCTTGTGGCTGAGTTGTCTCCGCGGAATGAGGTCGCACCGCGAGCGGGTGCCCAGATTGGAGGGAGAGGTAACGTCTTGTCTGTTGAAGATGTCCTCAAGAGCTCGAGATCTGACTCAGGACAGCGTATCCTCAACGCGTCTGACCTTGTTTCAAAGCGCCCCCCTCCGCTGACGGTACTCGACGAATCTGTTGGGGAGGAGGTGGAGGAGATCCAATCGGAGATGGGGGCGTCCTCAGCACATGACTACTCCTCCGCTTTTGAAGATTTCGAGCAGTCCCCCAACATCTCGAGGAAAGTTGACCCTTTGGGTGTAAAGGCGGACGATGCGAAGAAGAAGAAAGTGTCTTTCGATGCGTCACTGTCGAGCTCCATCGCCGAGAGCATCAACGAGAGCGTCGCTACAAGTCCCTTCCAACCAAAAGGGGCCGAGGATGATCAGGAGGGGCTGGAAGGCTATGGCGGCGACAGCTTCGTGTCTTACTCGAGCGCCAAGAGCCCTCTCATGCCATCGCATCGCAATCCCCTTCACATCACCCCGACGCCGACAGCCGTCCAGAACTCCCGTTTACGCAGAGACGTTTCTCCTCGAGGGGGTCAGCCTCCACCGTCTCCAGCCGCGGCAGACCATCCTCGCGAGATGCAGCGGCTTGAAGGGTGGCTGCATCCCGAACCCGATGAAGGCCGGACGTCGCCGCAGCGTCCTCGCGCTGCGTGGGTTGAGCGCGTCGTCGTGCGCGAGGCGGAGGTCCAAACGGACGCTGTCCAAGCTCCCGGGACAGTCCCATGGCGAGAGCGTGCGGACGAGATCCGTGCGGCCGTCCCCGCGTATGACCTCGTCTCAGCCGCCATCTTCGGCCGCGAGAGGATGCAAGGTCTTGCTTGCTTCTGCCTGCTTAACTAAACCAGAGCTGCTTACAGCCGACCCCTTCAGCGTCGCTGAGGCTGACACACTCAGACGGATCGCTGAGGCCGTTCGGCGCCGCGTTGAGCGCGCCCGAGAAGCAGCAGTGGCTGCTGCGAGGCCAACATATCGGTCGTACCAATACACGACACTCGAAGGGACGCTAAAGGTTTGATTTTGGTTGAGCTGTTGACGGCGGCAGTGGATCGAGCGGCAGAAGCAAGCGTCGGCGTAGAGATTTACTACGCCCTGGGGAACTGCGCATCTGCCGCGCATTGCTTTACAAACTCCGACGTAGCCAAAGTTGCGGCACCCTCACGCTTGCGGATACTGACGGTGCCTTCGGCAACCTCGCGATCACCCTGAGTGGGTCATGGCATTGAGGGCACTGCTCACCACTACGATGATGTAGTTGAAGTCAGCGAGTTGAGCCTCCCGCACGCGTTTGTTAAGGGTGCCGTCGCCAAGGAGCTCGACGAAGATGCGCTCGCCGCGCAGTGCTGCCACGACCTCTTGCGCGTACTGGAACGGTAAGATTGTGCGAGACCACAGCAACCCTGACGTGCGGCTCCGCAATTGGGAGGACAGCGACCTGCCTTGGGGAGAGCCAAAACGGCCACCTGGACGCTAAGCTAAGCCTGCGCCAAGGGGGACGGACTTGCCCTTGAGATGCTCTGTCAGCACCCCCATCATGCGCTCCAACGACCCGAAGATGGCGCGGTGCACGATCACCGGCACTTCCTCCTTGCCGTCTTCCCTTTTCAATCAACTTGATTGACGACTTCATGACTGACCCTTTGTACTTGAGGCTGAATCGCCGCGGAAGCTGAAAGTCCAATTGGATGGTCGCGCACTGATGTGACCGTCTGTGGCGTCAGCGCAACCCAGCAATTAACTCGCGTGAGGGCGTCAGTCACGGACACATCAATCTTCGGTCCATAGAACGCCCCATCCCCAGCGTTGAGCTCCCTGCAGGCGTCAAAACAACCGCAGCAGCGCTTTGCCATGGCAGTCCCAGCTCCGCCAAGATCGCCGTTAGTTGCGCCTCTGCTTCGTCCCACAGCGCGACATCGCCCACAAACTTTGCTTCTGAGCAACTCCCCAACCCCCCGCCTCACTTTCTCCGGTCGGGTTGACAATTTCAAATTGAACGAAAACCCCAGCGAGTCGTACACAAACTTGACGAACTTAAGGCATTCGCGGATTTCCTCTCCAACTTGGCTCTTGGCCGTCAGCAACCCCCGTCTTGTCCATGGCCCCACTGCCCGACAAAAGATGTGCGCATCGTCCTGGTGGAACCTTCGAACGCGGGTGAGGCCGCTCAGCGCACCAGAAATCTCGTTCCTTGGCGAGGTCAGCCAGTCTGGGCGCGTTTGGCGCCTGTGGAGGGGCGAGAACTCGGCGTAGCGGATGGGCAGGTTGCGGTAGCTACGGGGCTTTGAAGCGAAGATCAGACAGTGGCCGGGGCTGTGTGGTCAGTGTGGCGGGGGGCGGGGTGAGTGGGACCAGTTCATTGGCTTGAGGCCCATCGTGCGGTCGCAGCAGGAGGAGTCGAGGAGGAACATGTCGCTTTTGTAGTTGTCCCAGTGCCCAGACGTCTGCCACAACTCTGAGAGGGTCACGGCCGAACACATCAATCAAACCCTTATCAAATAGCAGGGGCGAGATGACCTCCTCGTACTGTCGCGCGTAATACTGCTCCCGAATAAAAGCCATCAGCTTGTTAAAAATCCTCGTGCCGTTCGGGAGGAAAAAGGCGCTTCCGGGGCTGAACTCGTGGAACATAAACAGCTCCTGCCGCCTTTTGGTGCCTCAGGCTCAGGAGATAACGAGCTCACTTTCCGATGATGCGATGGTCGTTAGCTGCGCGCTCCTCGCGCTGTTTCGTCCACGCGCTAAGTCCGTCTTTGGAAGGGAAAGAAATGCCGATGAGGCGCTGCAGTTGCGGTTGTGTGTTGTCGCCTTTTAAGTACACCCCCGACGCCGAGAGCAATTTAAAAGCCTTCACCTGTTTTGTTAGAGCGCTGCGTGGAGGGGGTGCAGACATGGGCGGTGCTGGGGATGTGCGGCCCGCGGCAGAGGTCAACGAAGTCGCCGACGCGATAAAGAGACAGTTTGGCGCTGTTAAGTTTCTCAATGACCGCCCGCTTAAAAGGATTTTCTTTAAACAACTTCAGAGCAACTGGGCGATAAGCGGGCGGCACAGCCTCCTCACGCTCTGTGGGGACCTCCAGCCTCTCGAACTTAAGGCGCTCTTTGACCAGGCGGCCAAACTCAGACTCCTGCAAGGACTTAGCCTTTCTGAGGAAGGGGGGGGGGGCTGACAATGTGGGCCATTGCGTCTGTTGAGACGGGCTTGCTCTTCATTGCGTCATCGCCAATCAGGATGTCGTAAAAGAACCCATCGTCAGTCGCTGGACCGGTAGCAAGGTGTATTGTCTCTTCGGGAAATGACTTATGGACGGCGGCGGCCATGATGTGAGAGGAAGAATGCCAAAACGTGTCCTGCAGAGGGTCAGCCAACTAGAAGAGAGCTGCACTCGGCCAATAGGGCTCTCAAAGGTGTGGAAGTCAATCGTCCCAGATTGAGTGAGGGGTCGATGGAGGTCCCATTTTGAATTGTCGACAGTCGCAACCAGGATGCTCGAACCGTCCACTGGAGGTGTTGGTGAAGTAAATTTCTTTAGAAGATACAATTTAGCTGCTTCAGAACATCGAACGGAGTGGTTTTGCCTCAAGCGTTACGGAACTGCAGGACATCCTCACCTAGAATGACCTGGGTTGATGATCCCGATGGGACTTGCACGTGGCCGACAGATTCTTCACTGACCTGCTTCAAGCTGCCGCGAAGCTCATTCCACCCATCCACAGCAGCAGACGATGAGAACGGCTGGGAAACTGCAGGTAAGAATCACGAACACGTGAACTGACTTTGTGCAGAGACAATCCGTCTTAACATAGTTAGATGTACCTCATAAATATGCGAAGCTCGATCACCTGTGCCATTCTCCTCGTGGTGTTCGCCACTACTGAGGTGTCGCAGTTGAGGAGCTGCCTCACGTATTGTAGTCAGCAGTGCAATCTCTCTCGAAGGCGGAGCTCTCTGATATACTCTCGGAGTCCAAACTCGTGTTTGCTGACTTGTCTTTGTTATCGAATTGATCTCATGATTTAGCTATGCCCCGTGGTGCAAGCATTGCCAAAAACTCGAACCGATAGTCGCAAACATCTTTGGTAATTAATGCTCCAGCTGGAGTCGGCTTCTGCCCTTGCTCCCGACATTCCCTTTGTTAAGGTCGATTGCACGACTCACAAGGGTTCTGCGCGATATTGCACCCTAACACGCAGACCTTTGCCAGGAATACAGTGTCAGTGGCTATCCGACTCTGAAGATGTACTCTCGAGCCCGTCCATTCTTATGTCAAAGGCTCCGGCAGGGCAAGTCTGCGAAAGAATTCATGGGCGCTCGCAACGAAGAGGGCCTCGTCAGCTTTGCTCAGAGCTTTCTGGGGTCTGTAGAGGCACTCTCTCACTGACTGCGATAGCCCTCCTCACAAGAGTGCATCCATGGAAGAGATCCAATCGGATTGCAGCGACAAAGTCTGCTTTGTTTTGGGCAGCAGCTCAAGCCCTTTTCTCAATGTGGCAGCACTCTGCCGTCGCTCAAGTCGCAGGTGTTTGTTGACGTCGCTGACGAGTTTCGAGGATCCGTCCCTTTTTACGTAGCGACAGGAGGGGGCAAGGACGACGAAATCATCGCGCTTCGGGAGGGAGAGCGGCTTTTCTACGAGGGCTCCTCAGAGCAGGTGATTTTATCAAGTTTTGCCCATGTAACTTAACCAAGTCTGAGCTGACCAAATTTGTCAAGAAGCATCGCTTCACCGTGCTGCCGGAGATGGACTCGCTGTTGTACCGCGAGTACTCGAGCGATGAGAAGCTCACAGCCATGGCTGTGTTGTCGCAGCAGAGCCCCATAGCGAATGAGTTTGCGTTTTTACGCTGTGTTCTGAACGTCAAGATTTAAGGCAAACATGCGCCAAGTGGCTTTGCAGTTGTCGGGTGAGATGCACTTCGCTCACTTGGACGGAGGTGACTGAAAGCTTGTTGCTTTTTGACCTGACAGATGAATGGAGCAGAGTACTTTTGACGTAGCAACAAACGCTTAACTATGCAGTACATCGAAAACTTCGGGCTGAAACCTGACATGCTGCCACGTATTCTGGTTTTGGAAATCTCAAGCGAAGGATATGTCGTGGTAGGGAACGATGCTGGTGGCTCTCAAATACGCTAGTCGCCTGCAGACATCACATCAACCGAGCAAATGATGCATTATTTGGAGTCTGTCCTCTCTGGTGAAACTCCAGTGAATCGCCAAATTGAAAGTGTTGACAGCGCAGATTCAGCGGACTTGGATATCTCAGTTGAAGGCTTGATTCCTTTCGATTCGAACTGACACCCTGCCAGAGAGCTTCAACGCTGACCATCATTGTGGTTGTCCTTGGCCTCTGCCTCGTCCTCCTCTTCGCCATCCTTGCCTGCTTGAGGTACTTCGACGGGCCAGCCGCTGCCAGCGACCCCAAAGAGCCAACCGCAGTGCAAGGAGCTGCAAAGAAGAACAACTAAGTAAATGTGGAATTCAGCTTTCAGGACGCACCCGACGGTGATGTCAGTTGTCGGGGTTTCGCCGTCGGCAGTCGGAATTCAAACCTATAAATAACTAAAATTTGTTTAATTTTTCTGTTATCTTGCAACCTGATTTGAACATGGCTTCGGATCGTCCACTCTCTGTCGTGCTGAGGTCAAACACGACTATTCGCCATCCTTCAGCAAATATCCCTGCAATTTCTATGGAGGTGCTTGTCTCTGTGACTCCGATATTCTCCAGTTTTTCGTCAGGTCCTCAAATGCAGGCAACTCACGAGTATCGATCTGACATGCCACCTTTATCACTCCGAATGATGATTCCTTTACATGGCGTTTTGAGCCCTGATTTTGGATCGTGGTTTGAAATGTTTGGTGGATCCGGACGGGACCCCCGAGCCTCAGCGGAGGCAATTGCTTCGTTGCCACAAGAAACATTTGAACACGAGTCAGAAAGGGTACCATCTCTCATTTGTTGCTAATCTTTTTAGATGTGTGTTGTCTGTCAAGATTCGTTCAAGAAATCTGATGTTGCATTGAAGATGCCTTGCGAGCACTCTTTCCACAAGGACTGCTTGATGCCTTGGCTCGGCGACGTAATATCATCTCCTTTTGTTTGATATTTCAGCACAATTCCTGTCCAACTTGTCGATGTGAGATCGAAACTGATGATTCCGAATACAACGAACTTCACCGAGATCGAATTCGTCGTGTCGAGGTGGCTGCTCCCAAGTGCGTTTTTGGAGACTGCGGGAGGTCTTCTTGTGTCAGTGCCGCTTCAGATAGATTTCAGAATTTCGCTGGATGTGGGTGTCACTACCACGAGGATTGCTTGAAGAGCTTCTGTGTGCGCATCACCAGGCAGTCTCTCCAGACTTGTCCGTTCTGCGCCCAGCGCCGATCTCGAACAGTCGTTCGAAGAGAGTCCCCGCCAGCAGAGGCGCGCGAGCGGAAGCGCCGGCGTGTGTCTCATTCGGAATCGTTTGATTTCGAAGCAATGCACTCAGCAGATCTCTTGACATCTGAGTCGTTAGCGCGAGTTAGCATTAACGCGCTAACTCATGGATTGGATCCGCAGCAATCGGCGGAAGCTTCTGCTTCTCGGCTCTGCCCCAATATTCCTCGAGGAGATTGCTCTGACGCTAACTGCCAGTTTCGGCATGGGTCTGTGCTGCTGACATTGCGCGCTAACTCTACAGCGCTGCGTCATGGTGCTCTCGACACGAATGCTGGCACAAGCGGCAGCAATTGGATTGCATTTTGGATTAATGCTTGTCGACAGCTTGATGCATGTATGTACGATATCGCAGCATTATTCTTCATTCAGTACAATAGTTTTGAGAGAGTCATGCATTGCCCAGTTTATTCCTGACTGCAATATTGCGAGTTGAAGAACCACCCGCAGCACATACGTTCGTCGCTTGATGTCTCTGCGTCGTAAGTACCAGCGGCACACGAGCAAACTCCAAGGCGGAATCAGACTCCAACGGCGGCAGGTGCTGTGAGAACATTTCTCTGCACTCGCCCCACGTCGCTGCAACATGAGCGGGCGAACAACAGAATTCAACAAAGCAGCTCCTTCTCCATGGCAAACACGCTTTCTTCCAATTGGGATCTTTCCTTGAGAAGGCGCATCAGAGACTGCTCGAGCTCTGCTTTCCTCTGAAGCCCGTTGGAGATCCTATCAACCGTCAAGAGGAGCCTCTCAGCGCAAACATCGATCTTTGGGTATCAGTCAGCAACAAGTCCTTCCCGTAAAGAGCACTTATGACGACTCGACTCTGCCAGGACCTCAGCATTTAGTTCCACCACATCTTCAAACGATACCTTCTAAGCATTTTATCCGCAATGAATCTTTTGTGAGAGAGATCACGACACTCCTCTTGAAGACGAGCTATTTCGCTGTCCTCGTCGTCGTGATCAGGAGGACGTGCTTTGTCGAAGGAATTGGACGCGTGAAAACGATGGAGTTGGATTCTTGCGGCAAGAAGTTGCTCATTCCGAGAAGCAATCAGAGAAGCTATCGAAGAGCTCGGTTCCAAGATAGATTTCAAATCAATTGGTTCCACATAAGCATCCATTGATGACAAGGTGGCAGCAAGCTGACGCACTGCATCATCCATCACGACTTCCTTTGTACTTTTAACTTGCTCGAATGTCCCGCTACGAAGACGAACTGAAATACATCAAGAGAATAGACGAAGTCACCTTTCAGATTTCGCAGGGGTTCGTTCCTAACATGAGAGTACACGTTACCGTTTTGCTTTCTCAACATTGAAGGTTCCAGGCAGATTCTACGTGAACGATGCTCTTGAACCGCTCATGTTTGACGAACTTCGTTTTTCAAGCTCAAAAGGAGGAGTCGGCGGGTTTTTGCCAGCTATGAAACAAATAGCAAACGTTGCAGCTCTTCCTGGAATCGTCGGGGTGGGCTACTATCGTTATTAGCGATTGAACGACGCAGTGCTCCATTGGCCTTCCAGACGTTCATTCGGGATATGGTTTTGCCATTGGCAATGTTGCCGCGTTCGATATGAGTGACCCAAACTCCGTGGTTTCCCCAGGCAATGTGACATCAGTATAGTCTGAGTGCTCAGGCGGCGTTGGCTTTGACATCAATTGCGGCGTTCGTCTCATCCGGACGAATCTCATGGAAGATGATGTGAGGCCCGTGCAGCAACAGCTTGCCCAGTCTCGTGTACTGTTGCGAAGCCGCTGACGCTGCAGATGCGTCTTCGACCACATCCCCGTGGGGGTGGGCTCGCAGGGCATCATCCCAACGAACGCGAGCAATCTTGACGAGGCTCTTGAATTGGGCGTTGACTGGTCAGTGAGAGAGGGATACGCATGGGCAGAGGACAAAGTTGACACAAAGTTGCGCCGTTGATGCGGCAGGAACATTGCGAAGAGTACGGCCGCATGCTCAACGCCAACGCCGCGAAAGTGTCCGCACGGGCCAAAAAGAGGGGCCTGCCGCAACTTGGGACGCTTGGGGCTGGCAATCACTATGCGGAGATTCAGGTTCCAATGACGCAATGGACGTGACGAAACAGATTGTCGATACAATTTATGACAGCAAAATTGCAAAGGGCATGGGCATCGAGAAGCCGGGGCAAGTTGTGGTCATGATCCACAGCGGCAGCAGAGGGCTTGGGCATCAAGTTGCAACGGACGCGCTGGTCCAAATGGAGCGTGCAATGGCGAGGGACCAGATTGAGGTGAACGACCGGCAGGTGCAGGGCGTTGCGGTTGAGCTCACACTCAGCTCGCGTGCGCTCGAATTGACTCGCAGGAAGGGCAGGACTATTTGGCGGCAATGGCTGCGGCTGCAAATTACGCGTGGGTGAACAGGTCCTCCATGACGTTCCTCGTCAGACAAGCCTTCGCGAAAGTGAATTCCGCTTTGACTCGATGACTCAGCATGAGAAAGGTTTTCAAGAGAGACGCTGACGATCTCGACATGCACCTCATCTACGACGTCAGCCACAACATTGCAAAGATAGAAGAACATGTGCGTCGTATCCGCTCGGTCGCTCATCCCATCAGCTAGTGGGGGGACACCTCAAGCGGCTTCTCGTCCACCGGAAGGGCTCAACCAGAGCGTTCCCTCCTCACCACCCGTTGTCGTTCAAGCACCCGTCTGACCCCCGTCAGCCTTATCCCCGTCGACTACCAATTTTCAGGCCAGCCCGTGCTCATCGGCGGCACGATGGGGTTCTCTTCCGTCGCACTCACTTACTCCCCAGGACTGCAAGCTACGTTCTCGTCGGCACTGACAAGGGGATGGAGAGCACGTTTGGCTCGACTTGTCACGGCGCGGGTCGTGCGCTGAGTCGGAATCGGTCGAGGAATAACCTTGACTACCAGGACGTGCTGAAGATGCTTGACGACAAGGGCATTGCAATCCGTGTCGCGAGCCCGAAGCTGGTGATGGAGGAAGCGCCGGAGTCGTACAAAAACGTGGATGATGTCGTGGACACTTGTCTGCTGAAGCGTCATCATGTTCTGATGCCAAAGGTCACACTGCGGGTATCTCCAGAAAGGTTGTTCGCATGAGACCATTTTGTGTTATAAAAGGATAAAATCTCGATCAGTGATTCAACCATCATTTAATATATGCCCATATCAATACACGGACATCTAATGGGTCGCCAAAGTGTTGCAGAGGCGGTCGCCCGCATCACCGAGGCCTGGGACAATGTAGCTCTTCTCGTTGAGACGCTCGTCAACAGCGCAAACAACAACGGGGACATCAGGGTGCTCGCTCTCGAAGGCGCGGATTCCTTCAGGCGCAGCAACAAGGCAAACGAGCTTGATGTTCTTCACACCCCACTGCTTCACAATGTGAGTGGTGGCAATGGCTGTTCCTCCGGTTGCAAGCATGAGGTCCAGGACATAGACAATGTCGACTGTGGGATTGCAGGGAAGCTTGTTGTAGTACTCCACAGGCGCAAGGGTCTTTGGGTCACGGTACATTCCAATATGCCAGACTTGGGCAGCGGGAAGGAGGTCAAGGAATCCTTCAACGATTCCCAAACCAGCTCGAAGAATAGGCACAAGTCCAATTGAGGCTGAAATGCGATGGCCATCTGCAGGAGCTATGGGAGTATGGACCCGGTGGTGAGATGTCGGAAGATCACGAGTCGCTTCATAGCATAAGATCGTCGTGATTTCGCGAGTCAGCTCTCGAAATTGCTTCGTCTTGACAGAGTGATCACGGAGCAATGTGATCTTGTGCTTGATGAGCGGATGGTCAACCTGATGAACCACCATTCCAAATAACAAAAAGATGAACTTATTTTTAGCTCTCTCGAGGTAAAATTCTTCTTGGCTCGAATATTTCACAATGACATCTCCGCAATTCTGAAAAGAAAAAATAATCTGTCTGAAGAATTTCACAACCCAGGCGTAGTTTCTCGAGTTTTCCTTAAGTTGAAGATTTCAATGCTGTCTAACTTTTTCGTCATTGATAGCCTTTGACATGATTGCGCACGTTCTTCAAAAATCACCGTCAGACGAATGTTCCGTCAACAATTTTTAAAAATAAAAAAGCAGTGTCTTGTTATCTTCGTTGAACGACCTCCACTCACGGTGCCGTTTCATTCATGGCAGAACCAGCAAGGAAATCGATTGCGTCGCCCCACCAGCCCATTGTTTTGGCTACGCACCCAAGGCAGTTTGGTGTGAAGCCCATTCCAGTGAAATGGGGCGCGAAAGACCCCAAAGAACGAGGACCCGTATGTTGTCACTTGTCTACACTGACAGCGCAGATTATTGCGACGTTGACTAATTCAAGCCACCGCAATGCCATTGGTACACACAATGGATCATATGCCATTTATCGTGCGGTTGCAATGGCGGCGGGGAAGATGTCGACTGACTTCCGACCCGACTTGCGAAACACCGCACCGGCGGAGGAATTTCCCGAGCAGGAATCCTGGTCGGACCCGGAGAAGATCGTCTGCATGGATCCGTGGGGACATATGATTGTGCAATTGTTCGATGAAGAGCTCAAGAAGAGTTATGACATTCGTCCCACGATTGCTGTCACCAAGGCGCACATCAATATCCCAGAGCTTGCCGCCGAAGTCGACAAAGGTACTCTGAAAGTTGATGGCACCTACATGCTGTCCAAGATCAATGTTGCTGTTACAAAGGCTGCCATTGAACACGTGTGGTACCTCCCTGCTGTTGCAAAGCGCTTCGGGTTTGAATCCCACGAATGGCCTGACCTCACAGCTGCACTGAAGGCGAGCTGCGTCGCAGCTTGTTTGAACAAACTGGCGGTATGTTCCCCGAATTGATCACCCGCTCCGATCTGGAAGTCTTTTTGCCGCCTATTGGCGGCATCACCCTCTACATCATCGGACCTGTCGAGCGCCTCCGCGATCCGAACTGCAAAGTTGCCGTGCGCGTGCACGATGAGTGCAACGGGTCAGACGTCTTCGGCTCCGACATTTGCACTTGTCGCCCCTACCTCGTTCACGGTATCGAAGTTTGCATTCAGGCCGCGCAGGAAGGAGGCGTTGGAGTCATCGCGTACTTTCGCAAGGAAGGTCGCGCTCTTGGCGAAGTGACCAAGTTTCTCGTTTACAACGCCCGCAAGAGGCAAGAAGGCGGCGACCGCGCCGAGACTTACTTCCTCCGCACTGAATGTGTTGCAGGAGTGCAGGTTCTCATTTGAGTTATCTTGTATGACTTGGAAGGACATGCGGTTTCAAGAACTCATGCCGGACGTTCTTCACTGGCTCGGCATCAAGCGCATCGACCGCTTGGTCTCGATGAGCGACATGAAGTACAACGCGATTGTTGACTCCGGCATTCAGGTCATCGAGCGCGTGCCTATTCCCGACGACTGGATTCCCGAAGACGCTCACGTGGAGATGGACGCCAAGATGGCGGCTGGTTATTTTGCCCAGCACGTTCCCACCCATGACGAGCTGAAGGAGGCGAAGGGTCGGGGGTTGATGGAGTAGGCGTTCAAATGTACAACTGTTCATTATCTCCGTATAATCTCATTGATCATCCACTCACGTAAGCTTACAAGTACAGATGATAGTTACATTACTCAAACAAACCCACCTGCGTCAGGTTCCTCAATTACTTGATCTCGAGCTCGACGTGGACGGGCGACTGTACGCTGGTGACCTCCTCCAGCCGTCCGCCTTGACGCGAAAAATCTCGATGATCTTTTCGAGAAGAATGCTCGCACGGCGAAGAAGAGGATCGCTGCCCCGGAAAACATCGCGCACTCGCGGGTCGGACATGACGTACCTGCGCTGTTGGAGGAGCTACGACAGCGGATTACTCTGCTTCCTCTTCGCAACTGGAGCAGAACTCCGACACCAGCTCCGCGTCGCTGAGCGAGAGAAGCGAATAGAGGGCGAGAGTGTGCTCGTAGACGCGAACAGAATGCGCCTCTGAGGCGGAGTCGGCGAGTAGGGTGATGAGGGAAAAGAGAATGCGTGAGACACAACCACATGCGTCGTCTGCGACACTCCGGAACACACGGGACAGGGAAAGGGCAAAGCCAGACATGCGGCCCTGGGGTCGTCAGATTCAAACAGTAATGGGCGATGGCGTCGCACCGATTCGACGACATTGAAAGCCTCGACAAGTATGGAGGGAATCAGTTCATCGATGTCCCGAATTGTCCGCCCCAACTGCCGGTTGTCCGACTCTTCGGGGTCATACACACTCAGGACGCTGCATCGAAGAATAGAGTGAATCACCCTATGTGTCAGGATTTGAAACAGAAGTCGAACCTCGACTCAATGAGACTTTCAGCGCGAGTGTTGACGAACTCTGAGTTAAACAAAACCCTATGCAGGAGCTCGAGGAGGACGAAGATGTACCTGACAGCATCAACCCAAAGATGTTAGCGTGAGGGCACTCAAGTAGGTCGACTCGCTCAACCTGACCGCCGTCTTCTTGGGCGTACCGTTCGATTTCAGAACACACAAACAGGAGGAAGCTCTTTTCCTGTCCAATTAACGCTGTTGCTGCACTGCTTACTTCCATCACAATACGCCGGAGAACTCTGTTGCGGTCAATGGCAACGCTTAACTCCTCAATGAGTCCGATCCTGCCCTTCATCCTTTCTTCGCTGTGAATGTCGCTCTCAAGTTGCGAAAACAGCTGCCGGAGCTTCGAAAGTTAAAAACGAGGACAGGAGACGGCATACTCTTGACTCGGAGTGGCGCGGTACTTGGGGAACGACTCCAAATGCTTTCATCTGCGAAGTGAGTGTGACACATTGCCCATGCTACTGTTAATGCATTCACCCAGGCCTTTTCAGAATGGTATGCAAACAGAGAATTTTCTGCGTAGGTGAAGATTTCAACGGCGGGGGCTTGCAGGTCGGGAGTCGCTGAAGTTGTCAAAGAGGATGAAGCGTCGAACCAATGGGCCGCCGTCCACGGGACTCGGCTGAACCTGCCCTGCGGGGAATTGCTGCTTCTGACTTTGCTGGGCTCTCTTGGCGAAGGAAAAAGATGAGCTTTGAAGAGCTTTGGACAAGCTGCTGCTGGGCGAAGAATTCCGCCCTTTCTCCTGTGCACTCGACCTCAATAATGTCTAGAAGTGGGATGCAAGCTGGAGATCGAGACGAGTCGACATTGACGAGAAATATTTCCTCCTCTGTGACCGCCGCATACTTGAATTCTCAAGGGTTACAACTGCGATGGGCAAGTTACCCATTCTGTGCACTATCAATTCATAGTACTTCAGGCAAAGGAACGCAGCAGGTGTTAGGCACTTCCGAAGGATCATGTTCGCTTTCGCAGCAGAGTGAGCCAGCGGACGGCCGACCACGCTGCTTCTGTCGCCCATCCGAAAGATAAAAGACAAACGGTTTTTCGTTATCATCTCGCTGCCTTTCTTTTGACCAGTGGCGCATTCTCGCTTATTGCAGGACAGCCGCTCCATTGAGCAGCCGAGGGCTCAAATTTGCCGAACGTGAACATCCTTTTTCAGTTTTGCATCACAAGGAAATGAGTGGACTGATGCTTATGTCGTGGGTGTCATTGAAACCTCAAGACGATTCAAGTGTGGGATTCGTCAGCGCTGCTTTCCATCAGTGTCCTCTAGTTCACTTTGTGGCTCTGATCTTAGCATTGCGTAGGAAGAAACGATGAAAACGGTCAGTAGGTCACCAACAAAAGGTCGAGTTAACAGAGGAATGTGAAGTCAACAACCTTTATTGACGATGCCATGCTTTACCATTGGCCTCGAGGCTCAGTCTCGCCTTTTCCTTTCATTTTTCCCGAACATAGTTAGGGATCAAACAGGAGAGTCATCCTCGCCTCGCTGAGGTGAAAATCAACATAGAGTGTCAAAAAGAAAATCGAAAACAAAGAGAAGCAAGTGACGTGACGATGCGCAAGCTGCAGCAACAAATCATGGAGATTCAGACATAAACTAATGAGCTAAATTTCCTTTGACATTATTGTTTATGTTGACATCATGTTCGATCATTGTTTGTGTCGTTTTTTATGTGCTTTTCTACTACATTATGCTTACCTTTGCTTTGATTACTCTATGAGAAGTCGCACGATGATGGTACGTGCAGATTTTATGATTAGAACTCGCTGGCATTGTGATGATTCTAAGTGCTGAGACGATTTCGTCACAGTGACGACACAAGGCCGAATCTGAGTGCTTAAGCGAGCTCGTCGTGTGATGGCAAGTGTCTTCCATCCATTTAGACTGTTTGTCTGATTGCAAAATCTGAAAAGTTCGAGCAAGAGCGTTTTTATCTCAACTCGTGAATAGGAAAACAGCTTTAAGTGGCTTGGTTTCTAGTATGCTTGCAATCCACTGAATGCTGACTGGACTTGGACCCAATGATTAATGTGACGGGGTCGGAATTTTCTCAAAATTCAAATGGCAAGGACGAAGGACAAATTTGCCGACGTGTGTTGCGATAGCCACTTTCAAATGCTCTTTCAATTTCTTCCCATGCACACTCTCGTCAGGTGTCAAAATTTTGTGGGATACTTCCGACCTCATCAACTTTGACAAGTCAGAAAAAAATGACAACCACTTACCTTTGCCGTTTCGTTCTAAGGCTGCATGCCTTCTTCAGTATAGGTTTGTTTTTATTTGAATCCTTGGGTGTCTTTGTTGCGCTTTTCACGCACTAGAAATCTCTATTGCTTCTATTCCTCTATCCAGATTTCGCTTGAGCCTGATACGCCTTTTTGATTTGACACGAGGGAATGTTTACTTCTGACAGGACAATGTCTCAAGCTCAAAAGCCTCTTAATCAGCCTGGTGCTGCAAGGGGCGCAGATCCTGCTGAAACAAGGTATCTCTCTATTTCAAGACCTCTTACCTCTTTCAGGTTGCAGATTTTCATTTATGATTACTTCATGAAGCGAGGATTGAGACAATCTGCCGATGCACTTTTATCCGAAGCTAACATCGCGAACGAGACAATGCCGATAGAGAGAGATGGAAGTTTGCTCCAAGAATGGTTCACCATCTTTTGGGACGTGTACTTTCAAAGATTATCTGCATTTTCGCGGTCCAATGCGCCATCTGGTCCGCCTCAGCCTCAAGCACCTGTGCAGACCCACCCACTGCAAGGTCAACCTCAGAATGGTTTAGAGCGTTGTATCTCGCTCTGATGTGTCTCCAGAGAGAAAGAGTCAGCCAGCCCCTCAAGCCATGTATCCTGGAATGGACGATCCATCTAAGGTCCATATGATGTCCCCAACCCTCTAATAGGGACAGGCAGCTGCTAGAGTGTCTCAGATGCAACAAGATATGAGTCAATTGAATCCGTTTGTTAGGTGGTTGTTGAAGTCTAACTCGGAAGAAACTCTGTCGCTGGAATGATGATGCAAGGCGGTCCGGTATGCTTCAACTTTTGCCCTGTCCCTTACCCGCTAGAACGACTGGAACCAGGCTCGTCAGAATGTTTGGGCGTTTTTTGACAGGGTTTGACGCCTCCAGTTTGGGAAGCCTGTTGCGACCAACGGAGGTGCTGCTCAGATGTCCCAAGCGTTGGCTGCTCAGGCCTCTCAGCAAGGCACCAATCGTCTCTTTCATTTGTCTTTCGCCGGAGGCAATCCCCCGAAAGGGTCAGGTCAGCCCACTGTGCCTGGGCAAATGCAATCCCAAGTGCAGGGCCAGATGCCTCCGCAGATGCCAAGCCAAATGACTGGTAACTATCGGAACCCTTCGAATATGTTCAACATCTCCGGCATCTCAGACATTGAGAGCTTTATTTCGACAGGCAGCTCCGCTGCTGGGCAGCAAGAGTCGGTCTTAGCGCCAAACAAATTAATGGGTTCTCCTTTCCCAAGCCAAGAGGATCCCCTGTTTCAATTTGGAAACTCGGTCATGCCCCAGGTTTGAAGAAACGGGTGTTGTTTGAGATTGCAGTCCAAGCAGCAGCAGCAAGGCCAGCAAATGCAACAAGGCGGTGGTGCGGCGAAGTCGCAGATGCATGCGTCCATGGGAGGCCCTCCACAGTTTGACCAGAGCTTCATGGGCCGTCAAGACTTGTCACATCCGAGTGACACTTCCGTGGGGATGTCCACGCGTGCCCCTCTTATCATGTAGGAGTTGCTGCCCCCAGATGCCGACTACAGCGAATCCATGCATGATGACGTCTTAAACTCCCTCTTTCAAGGAGATGGCGAGGATTCAGACATGCGGGGTTTTCTGAGTGGCGACGTTGATTCGAACGGTGCCCGATTCCCATCTACTTCCTCACCTCCCAGGATCGGGTGTCCTCCAATCCGTAGCTACGCTGCAAGGCCACACTGACAAGGTTTCGTGCTGCTCGTTTTCTCGAGATGGCATTTTCCTTGCTACCGGTGGCCATGACAAGAGCGTGTTCGTGTTCAACACGAGAAACTACAGCGTGTTTCGGACCTTTTTGGGGGCCCACACTTACGCTGTGACCGACGTCGCCTTTTCCAAACGGACAAATACAATCGCTTCCTGCTCCCTCGATAAGACGATCCGGCTTTGGGATCTGGAGCGAGAGCGTGACGCGGGGCAGCTCCTGAGCACCCCTGCACCTCTAAATTCGATCGACTTTCACCCCGACAGAGACAATGTGCTTGCCTCGTCGGACGCGTCTGGGGACCTCCGCTTCTGGGACTTGACCCGCGCCCAATTGATTCACGGCATGAGGGGCGCGTTGAAACACGTCCGATTCGAACCCAATCGTGGCATGCTACTTGCGGCTGCGCATGAAGCGAGTGTGAATGTCATTGATGTCGACAATTCTAGAAATGTTCATACTCTTGTCGGACACACGAAGCCCGTCGTGTTCGTGTCGTGGTCGCGTGATGGGAGGCTGGTGGCGTCGGCGTCAGAGGATAGCGTTTGTCTTCATTCAATGATTCTAACGGCCCCAGGTCCGTGTTTGGGATTGCATCACGGGCCAAGTGTCTGCGGTCTACACGGCCACTTCAGGGAACAGATTCTGTTGTTGCTCTTTTCTGGGAGGGTCCAACGAATCTGTCCTTGCCATTGGTGGGTATGAAAACATTGATCTGTGGGACTTCAAGAACCAGCACGTTGAATCTCTTCAAGCACACTCCGGTTTGAAGCGACGCCTCATGCCCATTGACCCTCCAGGCTTGGTGACATCGCTGTGCCAGTCGCCAGCGTCAGGTTACTTAGCGTCCGGCAGCCAGGACATGACGGTGAAGTTGTGGAGGTAGCCTGATTTAGTATTTAATGCGTCCTGTACCAATTGTAGAATACATCAAAGACATTGCGCAGAGCCGCTCCTTCCGCCATGTCGCATTGTTCTTTCAAAGAAAGGACATTTCAGCTCACGCCCACGAGTCGTCCCGGTTTCAGACGGGTGGGTTGATGCTCGCCAGCAACGAAGCAACCTGCCTCTGAACGACGCCACTGCGCTCGTCCAATCGATGGCCCAAGAAGGCAAACGCCAGCGCCTTCACGTGCGCAGGCGTGACAAATTCGTACCCATCAATGACAGCAGAGGACCTGAAGGGCATGAGAGAGTGCAATTGCGAGTAGCACTTGACGGCCTCTTCAAACTCGATACTTGCAAGAGGACCAAGCAATCTTTTGTCTGCAATGAGCTGTCTTGCGTGAATGACGATGTCTCGGATGTAATGCTTGACGTCGATGACAAGAAAGACTTTTCGAATGGCCTGAGCCCAGAGTGCAATGGTCTGACGATGTCATGAATTCGCGATCGGGCTACTTCTTCATTCAAAGGTGGATGCTTTGGCTGATACGAAACCGAAGACGAGAGAGAGCATCGACTGGGGGGCAGGGTGAGGGTGCTCGAAGATGGGAAAACCTTCGAAGGAGTGGGTGGACAGCTTGCGGAGCGGTCGCGAGCAAAACGACGCAATGTGGTAGATTGAGAGACTCAAACCAGACTATGCACTACTACATTAGGGGGGGGGGGGGGCCTTGAACTGCACCTCTCTAGCAAACAAAGCCGCCGCTTCGTCCAGCTCATCGACTTCTTCAATGACGACCAAGTTCATGAGGCTGCAGTAAGTTGCGCTGCGGTGCAGTCTTACTGGCCCTTCACATCGAATTGAGATATTCGTATCAAGTCGCTCTCGAAAACAGCCGGGTCCACAGCCGTTGTCAAAATAACTTGAGCGGGCAACGACAAGGAGACACGCTGAGTCCTCAGACAGAGGGGGGCTGCAGTAACTTGAATGAAGCTTGCTGCGCTTGGCGACTCAATCATCATCGTCAGCCTGTTCAAGCAACAAGAGGCAAGTGAAATGGTGAACTCGTCCAATTTTACATTCATTATCCAGGTAACCTTAAATTTGAACGCCCGATCAGTCAGACGACTCTGAGTCGGAATTCACGTGGCCATGGGAACCCCTGAAAGCTGTGGTTTGCGCTTGCACAATGGCGCCATCATCATCGATTGATACTTTCTTTGTTTTCTTTCTCCTCGGTCTCGTAATGGGCGCTTCCACAGAATTCGTGCTGTCTGTGCTGCCCGACTCGTCTTTAGAAGAATGAGCAGGCAACGCGTGTGGCACTGCTGCTACACACTGAGATAGCCTTCTCGCATTGGCTTCAGACGCGATTGTCACAAACGACGGGCCAGGCCAATTCTCGGGAGAGTGCGGATCGGCGTGTTCATCTCCAAGAGCGAGCGCGAGCTTGTCTTGCCACACTCTGTCGAACACCCCGAACTTCCCCTGGCCTCCAATGAGCTGCATGAGACGGTCATCGTGCTGACTGAACATGTACGCAATTACCTCCTCAAGAGGGAGTGCGGGCGCCCGCCTTGACGTTGCAGCGGCCGTCACGGTTCTCCGAGCGAATGTGGCTTCAAGCCCGTCGATCATTTCGTTCAAACTCTCCATCACAGACGATTTGGCATCAAGAACTTGGAAGAGCTCCTTCTCGTTCAATCTCTCCTTTTTAAACTTCTCCGCGGCCTTTTCCACAAACTCCGACTGGACCCTTTGCTTTATCCGAGTCATTGACTTCCCCTCAACCCAAGAAACGCGGACGAGCAGAGCCTCTGTCTCTGCGAGAGTGACCAAGCCATCGTTGTCCTTGTCAATCAAGCGAAAGAGGAGCCGCATGCGGACTCTATCTCGCAGGCAGAAAGCAAACAGAGCTTTCATGACAAGAAACTCACTATCCAGTTAGACGCGGTCAAAGCGAGAAAGCACACCGAAAGCCCATGGCCCGGTCTTGGTCCGTGTCGAAGAAATCAAAGATCTCCCTGTATCTCTTGTCCGCGGCGACTGACGTGAAGGCCTTTGCAAACTCAGCGGAGTGGATCAGCTTGTCCGCGTCGCTATCGATTCTTTTGAATTGCACCAACCCCGCAACGACGTCTTTGTCTCGCAGCCGCAACAGCTCTTGAATGATTTGGACGACTCGAAATTGCAGCTTAACCTGATCTGGCCCACCATCGAGGTGCGGCGAATCCTGTAGCATGTGTCAGCAAGAGCTGCGAGAAATGATAAAAATGGCGCATACGCTGATGCTGGTCGAGCCCCTTTTGATTGCCTTCTCCTTCGCAATCGCCTCCTGGTACCGCCTCTCCAGCACGACCGCATCCAGCAGCCAAACCTGGCGGATTTCCTCCGACCTGCTCGCCACTGACCCTCTTGGACGTATCTCATCGCCGTTTGTAGAGTCCTTCCGCCCCCGTGCAGCGTTGACTGCATCTCGAGAGGGAGATGAGCCCATGAAACTGAAATCAAACAAACAGGGTTGTTGTTTAGCAGCCAAAAATAGATGTGACCATCCCATCAAATAGGGCAGAAGTTTGTTGAGTTGATTTACATCAATTTCAACAAAAGAATGTATGAGGAATTCCTTCCCTTCCACAGGAAGCTTGGAAATGGCGTACAACGCTGTTTTGGGTCGACAACCTCAAAAAAACACTCACACTTGAGACTCACAGCCGTCACTGGCAGCAGAGCATAAGAACATCTCAAACAGAAATCAAGGAGCAGAAGTTTTTGATGACGGACGATAAAAGATGTAGGCGTCTCCTGCTTCCTCTCAGGCAAAGCATTTTTTTTGGCGAAATCTGGCGTTGCTGCATTCGAAGATAAACTAGATCAATCTCTACAGTGCAAGAAAACCCTCGAACTCAGCAACTTGTGCAAGCCTGGGCATACTTCGATTATTTTATTTTTTGAAAAGCTTACAACGGCTAAAAGAATTGGTGATATAGTCAGAAGTACCAATTAGAAGGAATGAGGAAGACTGCTGCGCGGTCGGTGCTGTTCTTGTCAGTCTGTTCTGCGTTTTCGACGTCGCATTTGAAGCTAAGTGAGTCGTCTGCTCAGAAGTACCCAAAGTCCGTCTTCTTCCATCAGATTGCCGCCAACTCTCCGGCGACGGAGGATCGGTTCGATTTTGATGTGTGCGACGGCAACAAGCTGCTGGCTGCAGTTTACGATGGACACGGAGGATCGCTGTGCTCTCAGTATCTCAAGGAGAATCTTGTTGCACACATCAAGAGCAATCTCGGCTCGAGCACGTTTGCAAGCGTTGCAAAGGCAAGCTTCTTGGACATCGATGACAGTTTCAAATCGTTTCTCCGGCCTCAATTCTTAGCAAAGCGTTGATCGTGCTCACTCAGAATTTAACCCAAGTAGCGTCTTTGAATTCAAACGGGAGCTGCGCAATTGTCGCTTGTGTCGACGGCTCGACCGTCACTGTTGCCAACGCTGGTGATTGCAGAGCCATCTTGGGCATTCTGTCATTTGGGCGGTCGTGCGGACTTACTTCCGCAGCGCAAGCGACGGGACTGTTTCTGTGCAACCTCTCAGCAACGATCACAACGCGAGGTTAAACAGGCCTTTGCCTGCTGACGGACCAGAGTGGCCGCCGAGAAGTCTAGGCTGGCCTCCATGCATCCTGGCGAGGACGACATTGTTGTGTAAAATGCGCATTGTCGGTCGCCTCACTCCGCAAGCTGCAAGAGCGCGACAGCTTGCTACGTGAAGGGCAGACTGCAGCCAACAAGGAGCTTTGGAGACTTTTACCTCAAAGTCGAAGAGTTTAACGGACCTCCGGGTCGTGCTGTGCGAACGAAATACACGCCGCCATACATTACAGCAGAGCCGGAAGTGACCGTGGTTGACATCTCGAGCGAAATCAAGGCTAAGAAGAACGTTGTGCTGATTTTGGCCTCTGACGGTTGGTTCGCCTCTTCATTACTAACAGCTCCAGGGCTTTATGATGAAATGAGCAACGAAAGTATTGCCCAAAGAGCATACTGGGCCTTGTCTCGTGGAGAAAATCCATCAGAGTACATTGCCAACGAGGCTATCAAGAAAGTACATGCCGGACTTAGTAAGGTGTTTTCTAGTCGCGAATTAATCGGGGGCAGTAGAACAATATGGCAACGAAAGAGCCGCGAGGATCATAGCGCAGACTCCCGCAAGGAACATCCATGACGACATAACAGTTGTCACGGTCGTGTTACACGAGCAATTTCCTTTTCGAATTTCTCGCTTGTAGAATTATTTTGTACAAAATACCTTTTGTTAACTTGTAACGGAACATGGAAACTGCAGAAGTTGACGCCCCTGAGCCCCCTGTCCCGGCTGAGGCTGAAGGCATTGCTCTCGAAACAGAAGAGACACAGCAGCAAATGTCAGAAACTGTCGAAAAAGCGGAGGAAAGTGGGCAGGTCGAACCTGAATCAGAAGACAAAGGAAACATGTCGCTGCAGGATGATGCAACACGAGATGGGCTTCAAGAAGGCGCGCCTCAGCCCTCTGCGGATGTCGTTCAATACAACGATAACAATGAAACTTCTGTTCTGTCTGATGTCGCGCCGGTACACTGCATTTTTCATTTCTTAAAGGTTAGGCTGATGAGGGTGTCCATGGCGAATCTGTTGTAGAAAGTGTGGCCGAAACTGCTGTTGAGGCTGTGGTAGAGACGGATGACGTCGAAGAGTCTTCAGAATCCCATCACTTTGGAAATGCAGAGTCAAAAGTCATTGTCGTCATGGTCGAATTGGGTCTGCATGTTCCTTCTCCATCTAACTTCCGCAGCTCCAAATCTTCCGAAGAAAAAAGTTATTGTGTCTGTTGTTTCTGAGGCGCCCCGCAAGGCGTTTGTTGGCGGATATCGCCACAAGAAGACTGGCGTCGAGTACCACCATGCGTTTTCACAGACAGAGCGGCCGAAGAAAACTGAAGCTAAAGAGGTTCTACATGCAGATATTTGTCTTACTCCGTCTAGGTTCTGCCTCGGTTTACTCGGGAGACTCAGACTGCCGTCGTGCAGCAAAGCTCGGTGCAGAGCTATCGAGAGTATGGGACTCAAATGGTTGGGTTCTTCAGTTCTTGCCGTCTCATTGTGCAGAATCGTTCAGATTTGACGCAGGAGGAGCATTTTGATTATTTGATCGCCCCAAGACCTTACATGGACTCGGCTACGGTAGAGGAGCTTCGTCTTAAGCACGCTGTAGTCATCCAGTGCTATGCAAGGGGGATGTTCGCTCGTACGGAGGCTAGACGCTTGCGTCAGGATCTTCGGGATGGTCGAATCAACGTTGTCGAGGTGTGGGATGATCTGGCATGACTTACCCAACAGGAAGAGAAACGGAGGCGTGAAGAGAAGGAGGCGCGTAGAGGTCGAGAAATTGACAGGCGAATGCATCCGAAGAGCACCATGGACTTTGAGATTCTGTACAGTGAGCTGGAGCGATGGAGATTGCAGGAGATAGATCGAATTCATGCTCTCCAGGCTTCAGACGCAGACAAGAGGGCCCTCTTGTACCAGACCTTGCTGAAGGAGGTCAAGCTTGTTCAGACGATAGACAAATTGAAGGCATCAGCAGCATCTGATGCGCGGCAGCAAAAGATTGGGAAAGTCTTACAGCAGATGGCGTCGTCAAAGAAATGGGAGATGTCTGATGGAACTGTGACGCTAGTGGATACTCCTGAGACTATTCGGGCGCAACAACTGGCGGAGTTGTTTGAGGTTGCCGGTCGAGCTTGTCGTATTCACACCTCAGACGCTGACACAAGCACGGCCCTCCATTGATGAAAGGCTAGATATCCTCCTTCGAGTCAAGTGGGCAGTCAAAGTATGTAGTACGCTCTTGCTCTGATCTTGTAGGAGTATGACGTAGCGCTGACACGAGAACTAATCGAACTGATCGACCGCGAGGCTGACTTGCTGAACCGAGGAAGATCCGATAAGAGCTTGGAAGGGCTGCGGAAGAGGATTAAGAATCTTTTCTTGGCATTTGTCACGGATCCTCAATTCAATCCTGAATCTGCAAGATACCGGAAAGCAAATACTCATCGCTGCTGTATCTGACTTCATAGAAACCAGTGGAATCTACTGCCCACAAGCCCTCAGGCAATGGAACTTCCAAATTGGTTGGAGTGATGACTTCACTTGCTCAAAAACTGTGAGTGCTGTGTAATTGTACCCTAAACATCCAAAAGAATAACTCTAACGTAGCTTTTAGATAACTGCTTCAAAGGAGATGGCTGATTTGGAAGGTTTGCCGCCCATCAGCACGACTACTCATCTTGAAACTTCATCTACACCATTACCGGACTGGACATCACTACCTCCTATTCATGAGTCAACAGAAAGGAAGGGAATGGTGAGGGTCCCCATCTCAAGGCAGAACTCCAACGTCAGCGTGGTGCCAGATACTGCTCGAAGTAAACGAGGAGCGGCGCCAAAAGTACTTTCACCGTGATTTCCTCATAGCGAAGAAATCGGCCTCTCCAACGGTTGGTGTTCGTGCTGAGTCTCCAGCAAAGGTTTGGATTGACGGAATCTTTTAACATTTTTACAGGACCTGAGAGCTTCCATTAAAGTAAGGTGGCATGTTTGAAGTCTCAGATCTCTCAGCGTCAGAATTCTACCCTGTCGAAATCGGAAATCGTCGTGGCCTCACTGTTCGACGCCATTCGAAATACCGCCATCGACAATCGGCCCCCATCGTCGTCGAAGGCTGACGCCGCCCTGAGATTTGAGGTGTTCCAGTTTGGCACAGTCGCTGACGCTTGAAGCTGAACAAGAGAATGCAAGCGTCTCAGTCCTCGGCGAGATTGGACCTGGGCGAACTGGGCCTCCCTTTCATCCCTGACCCCGTCTTTGATCTCTCCGATCTCCGCGTCATTTGGCTGCAGGCGAACCGACTCACGGCTCTCCCTGACGCTATTTCTGCGTTCACTTGCCTGTCGCAGCTTCGCCTCTACGACAACTCCATCCGAGAGCTCACCCCCGCAATTGGCGCCGTCGTATCCCTTCAAATTCTTTGGCTTCAGAACAACCTCTTGGAGTGGCTCCCGCCCCAAATGGCGAATTTGACGAACCTCAAAATCCTCTCACTCTCTGGCAATCCTCTTCGCTCGCTCCCCCCGTCGATGGCCGACATGACTCAGCTCCGTGAGCTTCAGTTGGATGGAGAGCAGCTTGCAGCACCCCCCCTTGCAGTCGTTGCTGAAGGGACCTACGCCGTTTGCGCGTACTTGCGCAAGTTGGGTGCACGCGTCGAGGAGTCGATTGAGCCCCGAGCGCTCAGCCTTGCGGACATGCGGCTGACGTCTGGCACTTTGCCCAAGGAAGTGACTGACATGCCGCAGCTTCTGACGTTGTCCCTCGCTCGAAATGAGATTGTCGCCATCCCTCCGCACATTTCGTCAATGCGGAGCCTCACCGCAGTCGACCTCTCAGATTGTCCCCGTCTCAACATCATCGCACCAGAGCTCTCCTTGGTCCCAGGACTTCAAACCATTAAACTTTCGAATTCGAATCCATCATCCCCCCCCCCCTCAATTACTTTCTTCGGCACAAAGGCGATCCAAGACTACCTCAAGCGCCTCTTAAACGCCCGCAGTACCCACGCAGTCCTCCTTGACGCCCTTCGCCTTGAGCAGCTGGACGTTGAGGTCTGCCTCATCCCCCTGCTGCAGGAGTTGTCTCTCAACAAGAACAGGCTCACGTCCCTCCCAGACGAAATCGGCGCCTTGACCTCACTGCAACGCCTTTACGTCCGTGACAATTCTTTGTCGTCTTTGCCGTGGACGTTCTCCAACCTTCGCGCACTGGAGGTGTTTGACGCCGAGGGAAATCGCCTTGATCGCGTTCGGAAGATGATTGGCCCTTGCGTTGCCCTTAAGGAGATCAACTTGAGGCGCAACCCCCTTACGCGGCTCAGCATCGCCTTCATGGCCCTCACTCGCCTCACGGCCCTTTTGTTCGACCTCGAGCCGATCGATATCCCTCCGATCGAAGTTGCGAAAAAAGGTGCCAAGCGCGTCGTGGCTTTCTTTTCGAAATTTGAAGGAGGCTCCAAAGCCACGGAGATCGAGTTCGAGCACTTGGAGCTTCGAAACGTGCCGCAACCCATCCGCAAGCTGACGTCGCTGACGACCCTGTCCCTCTCGCACAATCAGCTCCGCACCATCCACCCCATGTTCTCCACACTCGGCAAGCTAACCACACTCTCGGTTTCCCACAACCCTCTCATCGCCGTGCCCCCATTGATCTCGTTTCTTACCAAGCTGAAGGTTCTGAAGCTCGAGTCCACTCTCTTGGAATCCCTCCCTCCGTTTCTTTCGCGGCTTGTTTCCCTTCGGGCACTGATTGCGCCCTCAAATCGCATCACTTCTTTTCCTGACGAGCTGCTCCTCCTTTCGAAGTTGCAGCGGCTTGACCTCGAAAATAATGCCATCCGCGCCCTCCCTCACGATCTCGGCCGTTGCAATGCGCTTGAAGAAGTCAGTCTGACTAACAACAAGCTCACATCCCTGCCGGCATCCGTTGGTGCCCTGTCGTTTCTCAAAGAGTTGCGAATATCTCAGAACGGTACATATCTGACTGCGTTTGTCACCTTGACCCCCTCAGAGCTGACATTTTTGCCAAAGGAGATATGCGACGCGACTTCGTTGACGCGGCTGCGAGTGTCAGGGAACGCCTTGACGGCGATCCCTTTTGAAGTTGAGGCGCTGACGAGTCTCGTTGAGTTGTCGTTCGCCGACAACGGCGTCTCATTTCTCCCCGTGTCGATTGGAAATTTGTCAAAGCTGAAGAACCTCAACTTCGCTCGCAACCCAATCAAGTCCCCGTCCCCGGAGGTCACTTGTAAAGGCGTTAACGATACTCTCTTTTATCTCCGCACCCTCTATGCCGCGTCGAAGACGGGTAAGTTGGACCTCTCGCGGATGTCCTTGTCCTCTTTCCCGCTCGAAGTCTGCGGAGTCGCGACCCTTCGTGCGCTGATTTTAGACAACAACCTCATCACGACAATCCCAGATGAAATAGCAGCCATGACGTCTCTGACGATGCTGTCACTGACGTCAAATTGTATCTCTGAAATCTCCCCGCACGTTTCTGCCCTTGTCAACCTTCGCCGCCTCTACCTTTCGAACAACCCGCAACTCCGCATCCTCCCCCCCCTCATTGGCAATTCTCCAGTCCTCACAGAAGTGGTGACATTTTTGGTTTCCTGATTTGATAGATCGAAATAGACCCCTCAAGCGACTGGATAACTCCTCCGCCGATCGTCGCGAAGACGGGCTCTCCTGCCGTCGTCGCGTACGTGCGCGCGATTTCGACCGCGCGGGCCTCAGGCGCTCTTGTACTCGAAGCGCTGTCTCTTCGCGCCATTCCTGATGATGTCCTTGACTTGACTGCACTGACGTCACTGTCAGTAGCACACAACAAGCTGCCGTCGGTGACTTCGAGGCTGAGCGAGCTTAAGTTCCTCACCGCCATGACGCTCGACGACAATCAGCTGCTCGAGCTCCCCCCATCGCTGACCTCACTATCCCTCCAGTCCCTCTCCATCGCCCGAAATGACTTCTCCGAAGTGCCCCCTCAAGTCTGCGCTATCACGTCGCTCACGCACTTGTCTCTCTCTAACAATGACCTTGTAGACCTCCCCCCACAAATGGGTCGTCTGACCAACCTGGCCACACTTGACCTTGATGTCCCATCGTTGAAGCGGCCTCCAGTCGAAATTATCGCCCAAGGCTGCTCCGTCATCGTTCGCTACTTGGGTTGTGTCTTGGCCGCGCAAGATGAGGCTAAACTGGAGGTCACCCGCTTCCGGCTCCGTTGCTTCCCCCCCGAGTTGGAAGAGCGGTTTGATTTGTTGACGGACATCGACATTAGTGAGAATGCTTTGATTGAGACGCCTCCTTTGATGTACAAACACATCAAAGTTACGAAGGTATCTTTGGCCAACAATTCGCTTAGTCAATTGGCTGTGTCGGTTGGGGGAATGAAAAGCCTGCGCGATCTCGATGTGTCCTACAACCGCTTGGAATTCCTTCCTGCTGCCATCGGCAATTTAACCAGGCTGCGGCGCCTCCGGGTTGACAGTAACCGCCTTTCAAAGCTACCGTCGCAAATGTCCAAATTACTGGCCCTAGAGGAGCTCACTGCATCGGGCAATCAACTCACCGCCCTCTTCCTCAACTTGTCGCAGCTTGCCTGCCTCCGCACGCTTGCCGTCGAGTCAAACCTCTTCGCTGCCCTTCCGTTCGAGATTGGCTGCCTGACAACCCTGCAGGAGTTCTCGTTTCATGAAAACCCGCTCAAAGTACCCCCCGACGAAGTCAGAGCCCCGTTGCCAACGGTGTTGTCGTATTTGGTGCCCCACTCCCCTTTTCCATATTCTCATCCGTCCAGAAGCGCTTCGTCGATGCGCGTCTTACTCTCAGGCTTGACCTTGACGGCTTTGCCTTAGAGGCCTTCCCAAATGAAATCTTGGCCCATCCCTTCATTACCGCTCTCTCCCTCAGCGACAATTTGATCGACGCACTTCCGTCGGAAGTGTCCTCCCTCCACTCCCTCCGCTCCCTCTCCGTTGCGAATAACCGCCTCTCCGGCCTGCCTCCTGAGCTGGGTCTCATCGTGTCACTGTCGCACATAGAAGTTTCGGGCAACGATTTACAAAGCCCACCCGCAGAAGTTGTACAAGCAGGTCCTACATTTGTCACCGACTACCTCCGACGGCTGCTTGACGCGCGGCAATCGAAAGTCCTTGACTTCAGCTCCCTCAGTCTGCTTCGCTGTCCCCTCGAGCTCAGCTTCATGCCTGCTCTGACATCTTTGTCCCTTGCTTTTAACAAGATTAATCGAATTTTCATTGCTATTCAAGAGCTGACTCACCTGACGAATCTCTCATTCGACTCCAATGCCATCTCCGCCCTCCCCAAGGCTCTCTTCGCACTCACTCGCCTCACTTGTCTAAACGTTGCTCACAATCAAGTCGACTCACTTCCTTCACTCGTCTCTGCTCTCGTCCATCTGACTGCTCTCGACGTCCGCTCCAATGCGTTGTTGAATCTTCCCCTTGAACTACTAGCGGCCAAGGATTTGCGCAACTTTGACTGCTCAGCCAACCCTCTGAATGACCCCCCCATGGAGATCGTCAAGAAAGGCGGTCGAGCAGTGCTCGATTACCTCAACCGCGTTGATACAGCTGAAAGGAAGGGAAGGCTGGATTTTTCTCATCTTCAGCTCCTTGAGTTCCCGCTCGTGTATCTTCGGCTCTCTTCCATCACTTCTTTGTCCCTTCAAGATAATCTTCTGACCCAGTTGCCTCCCGAGTTGGGCAGCTTCACCGCATTGGTTAAGCTTGACGTGTCGTCGAATCGCCTCAGTGAGTTGCCGCTTGAGTTTGGTCGCCTCAAGGCATTGCAAGAGATTGACGTTGCGGACAACCCAATGAAAAGACCCCCCCTTCCAGTCGTTGCGCTGGGGGCAAGCGGAGTTGTTCGCTATCTATCGGAGTTACTTGAAGCTGAGCAAACTTGCTCTATGGCCCTGACCGGGTTCGGATTGCCCTACGTTGCACACGACGTATTCGTTTGCCCTAACTTGACTCGGCTGGACTTGTCATCGAACGCGCTGACGGACGTGAACAGCGTGGTCCTCTCCTTCACTGCTTTGAAAGAGCTGAATTTGTCCACTAACAAGATTTCATCTTTGCCCGAAAACATCTCCCAGCTGCAGGCGCTGCTCTCTCTCGCCGTGGCTCACAACGAAATCACCGTCATCGACCCTTCCATCCACCGCCTCTCGTCTTTGACCCACTTGGACCTCGCTGACAACAAGCTGGTAGAATTGCCATCAGAGCTAGGCCTGCTTGAAGATCTGAGGACCCTCCATCTCTCCAACAACCCTCTCGAAGTTCCTCCCCTCGAGGTCGTTGGGCGCGGCACTGACGCAGTGCTGACATATCTCTTGCGTATTTACAACCTCAGCAGGAACTTCTTCTGCGATTTGAGCGGGATGCAGCTTACAGACTCCTTCCTTCCTCGTGAAGTTCGGGGTATAACGTGGCTGGTGCGGCTCTCCTTTTCCGACAACTCACTCTCCTCTCTGGGTGATGATGTGGCTGCCCTCGTCTCGCTTCGCCACCTATCCCTCGATTTCAACAAGTTTGAGCTCTTTCCGCCGCAGATATTGGCTCTCACATCCCTTGCAGTCCTGTCCCTCTCTCACAACAACATCGCCCAGATGTAAGCCTTCTTAGTATCCTTTTGATCTCGCAGTCCTGATACGATATCTGTGCTGACCTCGCTCACAAGTTTCGTACTGAATCACAACCCTCTCCCCATCATCTCCCCAGCAGTTGGGCTTCTTTCTCGCCTCGCCACGCTTGACTTATCAGCCCTCCCGCTCACGTCACCTCCAGCTGAAGTCGTTGAGCAAGGTACCCCAACGGTTCTGAGCTATCTCAGCCGCTTGGCTCTTGCATCTCGCACGCATTCTCTTCCCCTCGATGGCTTCGGATTCCGCCACCTCGACACACAGAGCCTCAAGCTGACAAGCCTGACATCGCTTTCCCTTGTCACCAATCAACTTCTTGACCTCCCCCCCAAGGTCGGCCGACTGACCGCTCTGGTCTCGCTCGACTTTTCTTTCAATCGGGTCCGCTCCATCCCTGAGACATTTGGCTCCTTGTCCAACCTAACGCACCTTCGATTTCCCTCCAATGACCTCCTGGAACTGCCAGCGTGTCTCTCAGCTTTAAAGAGGCTGACCGTTCTCAACGCTGAGCAGAACCAAATAGCCACTCTCCCCTCCTCCATAGGCAGCCTTACCTCCCTCTCCAACCTCAACCTCGTTCAGAACAAGCTGCGAGAGCTTCCCGTCGAGTTTGTCCGCCTCACGTCCCTCAGGACGTGCCTCCTTGACTTGAACCCTTTCATCTCCCCCCCTCTGGAAGTCGTCGCGATGGGCTTCGCCAAGACTTTCGATTTCATGCAACGTGTCGCTGCCGCCGTTGAAACCTGCTCATTCGACGCCCCATCGCGCGGACTTGCGGAGCTCCCCCACGTCGTCGAAAGCGTCACCTCCCTTACGCGCGTCAACCTCTCCGACAACGCCCTCACGGACCTTCGCATCCCCTACGCCACCCTTCCCTGCATTGTCGACCTCAACGTAGCCCACAACCACATCGCTGCTGTCGCGCCATCCCTTTGCGCGCTGTTCACACTTTCTTCGTTGTCGTTGCCCTTTAACCAGGTCTCCGCGTTGCCATGCGACCTTTCGCGCCTCGAAAACTTGACATCGCTGAACGTGGCCCACAACCTGTTTCCAGAGCTCCCTGCTGCCATATGCTGCGTCTCTTCCCTCGTTGAGCTGCGCGCCAACAACAACTCCATCGCCGTCATCGACGCATCATTGTCAAAGCTGGTCAAACTCAAATTGCTCGCGCTGAGCAAAAACAAACTAAAAGATCTTCCCTCTTCCTTCGGCTCGCTAACAGCCCTCACTTCCCTCTCTGTCGCACGCAACGCCATTTCCACAGTCACGGGCGATATCGGGCACCTCTCCGACCTTTCGTCGCTTGACATGGCGGGAAACGAACTTGATGACCTCCCAGCCGGTCTGGGTGCGTTGAAAGACAACTTGAAACAGTTTGACTACGCGGACAATGACCTCTCTGTGATCCCCGTGCTGATCAAAGAGGCTGGTGCTGATGCGCTGTTGGAATATTTATCCCGTTATCTCGCCGCTATTGCGACGAAAGAGCTCGTCCTGGACTCGCTCGGTCTTGATGCCATCCCTAACAAAGTCTTTAAACTCGTGACGTTAAAGTCCCTCTCAATCCGCAACAACCGCATTCAGTCCATTCCCCCCCTCATCGCCTCGCTCTCTCGCCTCGCCACCCTCCGCGCCGACGCCAACGCCCTCACCACCCTCCCCCTCGAATTAGCCGCGCTCCCACTCATTCTTTTGACCTTAAACAAGAACCCTCTCTACGACCCGCCAGCAGAGGTCGTCGGAGGCGGTGCCTCAGCCGTTGTCGCGTACTTGCGGTCGCGTCGTGCGTCGATGGATGACAACGTCATCCGCATGGCTGGTATGGGCCTAAAAGCGCTTCCCGTTGGTCTGTTAGAATATACTCGGCTTGACGCCCTTGACCTCTCAAATAATGAGATCGACGAGATACCCTCTGAGGTGGCGGCGCTGACGTCGCTCCGCTCGCTGAAAATCGCCTACAACCAGCTCGACCGCATCGCCGACCAGATCGCCCGCCTCACCGCCATGGCGTCCCTCGACGTCTCAAACAACCGCCTCGTCGCCCTCCCCCGCACCTTCGCCGACCTCAGCGGCCTCTCGCACGTCGACGCGTCCAACAACCCCCTCGTCGCCTTCCCCCCGCAGCTCCTCCTCATGCCCGCCGTGACGTCCCTCCGCCTCGCCACGTGCGGCCTCGCCACCCTCCCCCGCGCCATCGCCGCTATGCGTGGCCTTGAGTTGCTCGACGTGTCTGGAAACACCCTCCCATCCCTCCCAGACGAGCTCGCGGCCCTCCCTGTCCTGCGCCGCCTCTATGTCGCGCGCAACTTCCTGACGGAGCTGCCCGAAGACGTCGGGGGCATCCCTTCGCTTGAGGTCCTGCGCGCAGAAGACAACCGCCTCGAGCATCTCCCCTCCTCCCTCGGCGTCGCGTCCTCCCTCTCCGACCTCAACTTCGACCGCAACCCTCTCACACTCATGCCGCACAACGTCGACATGCGCCCGTACCTCGCGCGCGTGCACGAGGCCGAGGAGACCGGAGTGCTTGACCTTTCCGCGTATGGCCTGTCGGAGTTTCCGCTTCATATCGCGCGGATGTCGTCATTGGCTTCGCTTCGCATGGACGGAAACTCCATCCTCGCGCTACCTTCGGATGTCGGTCGCATGCGGTTCCTTAAAGACCTTTCTTTAAGAAACAACCTCCTCTCAACCCTTCCCCTCGAACTCGGCGACTGTCTCTCCCTCCTCACCCTTGCCGTCGATGGGAATCCCCTCGAATCCCCCCCCCCCCAGATCCTCCGCAAGGGTGTCCCCCTCCTCAAAGAATGGCTCCGCCGCCTCAAGGGCGCTGCCCAAAGTAACCGCCTCGACCTCTCGTCGATGGGCCTCTCTGCCTGGCCGCGGGAAGTTGACGAATTGGAGGTTGGGGGGGCCCTCATCGCGCCGCGGCTGGAGCGGCTGGTCCTGTTGGACAATTTGATTTCAGCCTTGCCCCCTCATGTTGGCACCATGGGCGCTCTTATCGAGCTAAATGTTGCGTACAATCAACTCGCAGCGGTTGACCCTGCCGTGGGGTTGCTCTCGCGACTTGACAAGTTGTTGCTCTCGTTTAATTTACTCCGCACCCTGCCTGAGACGATGGCGGGATTGTACGCCCTCACCACTCTCACCCTTGATGGGAATGACTTGTACCCCCCCCTGCCTCCTGCATTCTAACAAGCGAAGGGGGGAGGTCCCTTCGGTTGTCTGTTTAATTTCGTCATTAACCGAGCTTCGGGTACCACTGACAAATATGTTCTTCTGACTTGAAAGATGAATCAAAATCACATCACATCAATCAACCCTTCGATTGGCTCGCTCCTCAACCTGAGGGACCTTCAGCTCTCGCACAACCAAATGTCCCTCCCCCACCTCACTTTTCTGATAGCACAGCCGAGAACTGCCGCGACGCATCATGTACAACACGAGCTTGACGCGGCTCAAGTGAGGGGGGGGGGGGTTCTTTGCGCTCACGTCCGAAGACTCTCGTACAACGAGTTTGAGGACATCCCGCGGGAGTGGGGCTCTCTCGTCCTACTGACGGAGCTTCACGTCACACATAACAAACTGTTGAACTCAGCCCCCCCCTCCCTGACAACACAGGACCACCCTCCCATCCACATTGGGTGCATTAACTTCCCTAACTGATTTTCAATTTTCGTCAAACAGCTTCCGCTCACCGCTGGGTCAAATCGCGCTGAGAGGGGGTGCGGCGCTGCTGCGCTACCTTCGCCAGCTTGATGAGGCGCAGGGGTAGGGGGGGACTGCAAAAACGTTGGATGGTTTCGTCAATATGTTTTTGATATTGGAAGCATCCACAAGGGCATAACGACATGCCCTTCAGAGTATTTAGTAAAATAGATGTCAGCTCCAAAGTGGCATCACTCTTGACTGTCGGAGGACACACTTGTGTGACTGCCCGCAAGTTGACTCAAGTCGTTGCGAAATCCAAACAAACACGGAGTCGAATATGTGTGTGGACATATTGGATAACGCGGAACCGCGTTAGTGATTATCATAACTAAAGTTATGATAATCAAACCCTTAGTTTCAAATAATCCTCGAAGAGCATTTAATTTGATTTATCAAA